>PIVX01000196.1 GCA_003353785.1 Gammaproteobacteria bacterium
GAGGAAACTAAATCAAATATTTGTAAATCACATCTGATCTTGTTTTATCTTTGTAAATATTAAATTCTATTCTTTTTATTTTTTACCAGGTGTTTTTCAACACCACCAAACTATATATTGATTATATTCCATTTTCTGACTTTCACTAAGTTCTTGACACTGTGGTACTTCTAGCATCAAAAAACAGCTTTCAGAGGCAATCATGTAAGTCGATGTAAGACTTGTTTTATACACTAATTCGAGGGTCTTGCATTCGATGGTGATGTTTATTTTAAGATTTATTTCGCAAAATATAGAGACTGACTGTGCTCATGGTGATTTTCATCTTTACAGTTTATTTCTATTTTATATGGTTTCGCAATGAATTATAGCAATCAAAAAATCTCAATTATTAGCATATTCATTTATCAAATAAATCAACTCAAATCCAAATATCAAAATATTTAAAATTCAACAAAAGTGATGTCATTCTGCTTCGTTAATGTCTATATATTTGTACATATCATTAATTTTCGCTCTCATGCAATAATATGTGCAAGGATTAATATTACACATCAAATCTCCGGTATTGATTACATTGATTGATATGGTTTGTAATATTTGTCCGTTGTATTCATTTCCTCTAATCTTGGTGTTCTAACTGTTCTTGGTGACAACTCAGTATTTACTATATTTCGCGAAGAGCTGTCAGTAATACGGTTATTATTTGCAAATGTATTTGCTTTGTAATAGGCACTAGCTCATACACCATAAAATGGATTATGTTCATCTTTATCAATAGCGGCAAGAATCGATAACACCTATCTTTGTTTGAGAAATTAATATGAACGCATTAGATGCATTTTCCGTTTTGTTTGCGTTGGTTGTAATTCAAATTCAATGTCAATATAACATGTCTGCATCTCTGCAAAAATATCGAGTAATATCACAGATTTATTTCCAGCCAACTGCCGAAAGGTCCACATTTTGGCAAATCTATCTTGATATGAGCTTCGTAATTCATCAGTAAATTGTTTAACTTCAGTACCTGACATTCCAGATCGAATATAGTATTAAGTAATATAGTTGATATTTTCCACATAATATCTTTAAGTTCCTCCAGTGAATCAGCACTAAATGTTTTTGGTTTGATATTTAATATCTTAAGATTTATTATTGTCTTAAAATGTTTTACATTGAAATCGTGTGTTTGAATGAAACAGAATGACTGCTTGAATGAATACTTGCAATGATTCACATTGACTGGTAATATGCTGAGAAATTGCAATTCAAATTCAACAAAAGTAATGTCATTCTGCTTCATTTATGTCAATATTTTCAACTTTTTATAACATCAAAACATATATTTTCTGTGATTCGCAATTTTTATCAAAATTCATCAAACTG
>PIVX01000197.1 GCA_003353785.1 Gammaproteobacteria bacterium
TAAAACATCGGGGAAGTGTCCGTACCGGCGCGGTGCTCCGTTAAGTCCTACCAAGTGTGTAGGAAGAAATAGCACATTCACCCCAATTAAAAATATTATTAAACCTCCCATGCCTCAGGCCTTTCTTGGAGAAGTCCCCCTTAATATCGGGCCCCAAAGATAAATTCCTACTCCTATTCTTATTACCGCTCCCATTCTCAGCACATAGTGGAAGTGTCCAACTACAAACAACGTGTCATGAAGAACGATATCAATCACAGTATTAGCTAGAACTACACCCGTTGTTCCTCCTAGAGTAAATATGCACATTAACCCATATACTCAAAATGTGGGGAGACTTACCCGAGCACCGTTGCCTAACATTCTAGCGTTTCATCTGTACAGCTTAATTCCTGTGGGCAGGGCAATACCTACTGTAGCCGCTATAAAGTACGCCCGAGTGTCCAGATCAAGGCCTACCGTTAATATGTGATGTGCTCAGACAAGGCACCCTATTACTCCAATTGCAGCTACAGCTACAATTAGTCTAGCTCGTCCATAGGCTGAGCGTCCGCCCACACCTCAAACAACGGAGTGGGTAACTGCCCCAAACCCAGGAAGAACAAGGATGTATACCTCGGGGTGGCCTAAAAATCATAAGAGGTGCTGTAAGAGAACAGGGTCTCCTCCGCCCCCTAAAACTAAAAACCTGGCTCTAGCGTTTCGATCAAAGAGCAGGAGAGTAACCGCCCCTGCAAACACGGGGAGGGAGATAAGAAGAAGAACACTCATTACTCCGATACATCAACATAAGACTCTCAGGGTAAGAACCTGTAGACCACCGGTGCGGCTATGCATTGTGGTCATAAAATTCATTGCTCCTATTAGAGAGCTGGCTCCTGCTATATGAAGAGAGAAGATCGCTATATCTACTCTCAAACCCCTGTGCCCCTCTCCTGACAGAGGAGGATACACCGTCCACCCTGTTCCTCTTCCTCCCTCAGTGTTGAGAGAGGACACCATTACGGCAAGTGCAGGAGTTACAGTCCAAAACCTAAGAGCATTCATTCGGGGAAATGCCATATCTTTACTAAAACACATGAGGGGAATAAGCCAGTTGCCTAAGCCCGCACCTAGTACAGGTATTACTACCAAAAAAACTATAATTAATGCATGAGCGGTTACAATAGAGTAATAAAACTGATCAGAGCCCAGAAAGGATCCCTTACACCTGATCTCCTTTCGTATTAGTAGAGAGAGACCAGCGCCTACTCCGACCCTTCAGGTCCCTAGTCTTACATACATCGTGCCGATATTTACATGATTACAAGAAGTGAATCAGCGGGAGAGGAACAAAATTAGAGCCTGTTAAGTCATTCTTTAAAGCAGAGAGGAGTAGCCGCCT
>PIVX01000198.1 GCA_003353785.1 Gammaproteobacteria bacterium
TAAAACATCGGGGAAGTGTCCGTACCGGCGCGGTGCTCCGTTAAGTCCTACCAAGTGTGTAGGAAGAAATAGCACATTCACCCCAATTAAAAATATTATTAAACCTCCCATGCCTCAGGTTTTTCTTGGAGAAGTTCCCCTTAATATCGGGCCCCAAAGATAAATTCCTACTCCTATTCTTATTACCGCTCCCATTCTCAGCACGTAGTGAAAGTGTCCAACTACAAATAACGTGTCATGGAGAACAATATCAATCACGGTGTTGGCTAGAACTACGCCCGTTGTTCCTCCTAGAGTAAACATACACATTAATCCGTATACTCAAAATGTGGGGAGACTTACTCGAGCACCGTTCCCTAACATTCTAGCGTTTCATCTATATAGCTTAATTCCTGTGGGCAGGGCAATGCCCACTGTAGCCGCTATAAAGTACGCCCGAGTGTCCAGATCAAGTCCTACTGTTAATATATGGTGGGCTCAGACAAGGCACCCCATTACTCCAATTGCAGCTACAGCTACAATTAGTCTAGCCCGTCCATAAGCTGAGCGTCCTCCTACACCCCAGACAACAGAATGAGTAACTGCCCCAAATCCAGGAAGAACAAGAATGTATACTTCAGGATGTCCTAAAAATCAGAAGAGGTGCTGAAAAAGAACGGGATCGCCTCCCCCTCCCAAGACTAAAAATCTAGCGCTAGCGTTTCGGTCAAACAGGAGGAGGGTAACTGCACCTGCAAACACGGGGAGAGAGATGAGAAGAAGGACACTCATTACCCCAATACACCAGCATAAGACGCTAAGCGTAAGAACCTGTAGGCCCCCTGTGCGCCTGTGCATTGTAGTTATAAAGTTTATTGCTCCTATTAGAGAGCTGGCTCCTGCTATATGAAGAGAGAAGATCGCTATATCTACTCTCAACCCCCTGTGCCCCTCTCCTGACAGAGGAGGATACACCGTCCAGCCTGTTCCTCTTCCCCCCTCAGTATTGAGAGAGGACACCATTACGGCAAGAGCAGGAGTTACAGTCCAAAACCTAAGGGCATTCATTCGGGGGAATGCCATATCTTTACTGAAACACATGAGGGGAATAAGTCAGTTGCCTAAACCTGCGCCTAGTACAGGCATTACTACCAAAAAAACTATAATTAATGCGTGGGCGGTTACAATAGAATAATAAAACTGATCAGAGCCCAGGAAGGATCCCTTACACCTGATCTCCTTTCGTATTAGTAGAGAGAGACCAGCACCTACCCCGACCCTTCAAATCCCTAGTCTTACATACATCGTGCCGATATTTACATGATTACAAGAAGTGAATCAGCGGGAGAGGAACAAAATTAGAGCCTGTTAAGTCATTCTTTAAAGCAGAGAGGAGTAGCCGCCT
>PIVX01000199.1 GCA_003353785.1 Gammaproteobacteria bacterium
GTAATATAATGATACTAATTTAAATTTTGTATTACTACCAATTATAAGGACCAAATAACAACAATTTTGTCATCATCAATACAACATAATATTTTATCACCAGATAAATAATCTTAATTCGTCACTGCTTTCGGTCATCATAATTGAGATATTTTTGCAAATTATGCGATATAATCATTGCTAATTTTAGAGATGCACTCATTCAAAACAAAACAAAAAGGAAATAACTTGATGAATTCGAGTAATACAAATGAAGAACAAAAAACGGTTCTAATTGAATCGGAGAAGTATGTAAAAAACATAATTATTCTTTCTGGTGGATCACTATTAATCGATTGTATAATATTATACATATTACCGGTTTATCTCGAACAAGAATTACAAGCGACATCGTCAGAAATTGGGATTTCAATGTCTTTGCTCGTAGGAATTTATGTTATCACAAACATACTGGTTCCATATTTAGCACAGTCACAACTTAAATATTTAAGATTTTGTTCATATGATTTTATGACTGCAGTCAGATTATTTGTGTCCATCATTAGCATCTGTTTACTGGCGAATTCTAAATCCATTGTAATGTTTATAGTGTGGGCAGTTTTAAATTCATTTTGCAACATTGGATTTGAGACATCATTGAGTTGCATTTCATTGTTGTTGCCAGAAAAATTATGTGACAAATATCACACAATTGTGTTTACCGTAGGTGCCGCCGGCTCCATCGTGGCATCACTTATTTTATCAGCAGCAGTTTCATTTATTACATTCCAACAATTATTCTACGGTTGCGCTGCATTCTATGTTTTTCTATTCGTCTTCTGTTTATTCAGCATTTTAGGCAAAGAATCGAAACTCATTGAAAAACAATTGTCATTCTTCGATGAAGCCTTTTATGTTGAAAAGAAAAAGAAAATTGTAAAAAAACCTGCAAATAAATACAGAAGAGTGTCTAGTTTATTTCACAGTGTTCAACTTTCTTTGGGTACCGGTGAGGTCAACGACTTTGACAGGATTGATTTCCCCATTTATGATCAAACAGCAACAAAAATTGTAGCAAAGTTAGAAAGCATTGCAGAGGAAAAAGATATTAAAAATAAAAAAGATATTATTTTCACACAAAAAGATTGGTTGTTAATATATTTAGCGTTTTTAGGATCGTCTGCTAAAGCCGCTGCCTTTAACATCTTTGGAAAATGGATTTTATTATATTTAATTACAAAATGGAATCAAAGTCTTGCAGTGTCGACATTGTTTGTATCGTCTGGTGCGTTTGGAGTTGTTTGTGGTGTTTTACTATGCAACCAATTATTAGCTTTGGTTAAAACTGTGTTGTTTGGCAAAGGTTACAAATGTAACAAACAACAAGACATCGTCGCA
>PIVX01000200.1 GCA_003353785.1 Gammaproteobacteria bacterium
ATATATGTGGGCGCAAGAGTGAAAAATGATCAAAAACAAACAAAAACAGTTGGTTTGCAGATCTGAGCTCAGATCTGCGGCCTCCGCTGGAGGCCAAACCGACTGTTTTTGTTTGTTTTTGATCATTTTTCACTCTTGCGCCCACATATATGTGGGCGCAGAGTTGTTTAGCCCACATATATGTGGGCGCGCCCACATATATGTGGGCATCTGAAGGTTCATCACTTGGGGTACAGTTATTATTTTATAATAACTCCATTCTATAATAAGTCCATTCTATAAAAGTGTTTATTTTTGGTCAGGTTAGTTACCTTTTTTATTATTTGGTTACTATTTAAAATGTTAGTTTATCATTTTTAATGTTTTTGTAACGATTTTATTATAATTTTAACCGGGAGCGTCTTATTTCTAATGTGTTTGCGTTATTTTGGCCTTTTTCCCTATTACACCCTCATATGTATGAGTGCACGAGAGGCCTGTCCACATATACGTGGGTGTAATAGGATAAAAATGGTAAAAATAAAGCGAAAACGTTAACTATTCAGTTGAAATAATAGTAAAATCGATTCAAAAACGTAAAAAATAATAAATTTCCATTTTAAATAGTAACCAAATAATAAAAAAGGTAACTAACCTGAACAAAAATAAGCACTTTTATAGAATGGTGTTATTGTTCAACTGGCACATGTCACTCAAAATAAAAAAATTCAGAGAAAATGGCTCTTGTGCCTGTTGTTCCTCTGCTACACTGGATTAAAAATAAACTTTTTCACAAAAATCTGTTGGTTCTGTACCATTTCATACCTCAAAATAATGAGTTTGTGAAAAAATTTGAAATTAAAAATAATTCTTTTTACCTACTGGTAAGATCGCATAGTTGACATTTTAAAATTAAATGGATGCACCTGTTTAACGATTATAAAACCTGTTGGAGAACAGGTCACTCAGCAACTGATTCAAAAACAAAAATATCGGGAGATCATGTGCCTGGGGTGGTTCATACACTTTTGGCATGATTAAGCCTGGGGCGATTTATCAATCTTTTGTAAAACATTTTGGAAACGTTTATGAACAAAACGTAATATTGAAACTCGTGTTAAAAATAATACAATCACTACATATATTCTCAGAGATCACACCGTTTCTTGGTGATTCTCAAACATGTTTTATCAGGTCATCCAATATTTGTGTGATCCACACTATATTATGGACAATTTAGACTAAGCAACACAGCCATTGCATGAAACATTAGGAACCAGAGCAGCACCAGTACAGATCATTTGGTCATACATTTTTATTGTGATCCAGCCTGGGGCAGTGGTCCGGAATGTTATCCCAACCCTGATATATTGTGTATGATGTGATCTTGACTGGGGT
>PIVX01000201.1 GCA_003353785.1 Gammaproteobacteria bacterium
GGGATGGTGGATGTCATAATGTGCGATGAAGAATAAAGAATAAAGATGGTGGTTCTATTTATTGGACCGTTTATGGGGGTCCCGGATGCTTTTGATGTAAGTCAAACCCCTTTTGTTGAAATTGCAACCAGTTCTAGACAACCCGTTCTAGCTTCGCTACAATTCTTAGTATAAAATCGCGGAATTTTTTTGGCGAATTTTTACTGAGACTTCCGCCGTGCACCGATTCGGCTAAAAATTCGCATGGTGGTACGTTCGTACAACAAGTACACTTGTGCGAAATTTCAGCGAAATTCGTTCGCGGCGGAATTCTTTGTATAAAATCGCGGAATTTATTTGCCGAATTTTGACTGAGACTTCCGCTGTGCACCGATTCGGCTAAAAATTCGCATGGTGGTACGTTCGTACAACAAGTACACTTGTGCGAAAACTATTTGGCATTTTGCCTTGTACCCTAGCCTATCCCAAATAGGAAATACTTAAAATTCCCATCGTAGTAGTTTCGTATCAAAAAAATACAGTCATTTTACTTTGGCATAAATTGAGTCAAAATAGACAAAAAATATCAAGTGGCTTTATTTTTTGATTTGGTGGGTTCAATTTCGATTTAGGCAAACTATTTGGCATTTTGCCTTGTACCCTAGCCTATCCCAAATAGGAAACACCTAAAATTCCCATCGTAGCAGTTTCGTATCAAAAAAATACAGTCATTTTACTTTGGCATAAATTGAGTCAAAATAGACAAAAAATATCAAGTGGCTTTATTTTTTACCTTGAGTAGGTAGTCGATGTTTAAGGGGGTGAAAGTCAAAAAAATCGCCAAATTTTGGTAGGGGTCGGTTTTTTGGCCTATTTTCGCCTAAAATTCGTTTTTAAGTCCATTTTTAGAGGTTTTAAAGCATTTGCAGTCATTTAGAGCCATTCTTGGTCGAAAATAAAGCAATTTATACGATTATATAGAGAAATTTAGTCCCAAAATCCTCAATTTCCGAAAATTTTCGCTGCGCGGCAAGGGGGGATGGGTCGGACCTTGAGCAGGTTGGATAATTTATTGAGCGGATTGGCCGATTTAGGGGGGTGATCCCCCCTATCACCCCAACCACACCTATGGTTAGTTAGCATAGTTTTTGGTCCGACTACCGATTCCTGAATACCAGAATCGTTGAGGTTCCGGAATAGCAATAAAACTTAGAATGGTGGTCGGATTCGGCTGAAATTTTTTATGGGTACTGTAAATATATATTACGAACACAAAATATATTTCGGTTTCGGCCGCCGATTCCTGAATCGGCGATGTCCCTGAGTAAATCGCTATAAAACTTCGCTAATAGTGGTAGGATTTGCTGAAATTTGTTTTGGGGG
>PIVX01000066.1 GCA_003353785.1 Gammaproteobacteria bacterium
TTAATTAGCAGAAGTGATGTAAATGTAAAAGCATTATCTAAAGCATTTGAAAAAGAAGTAAATGAAACAGGGTTAACTGTTGCCGCAAGAGCGTTAACTAAGCATGCTACAGGGCAAAGGCCTGTAGCTAAAGGGAGTAGGCCGGCAGGAACGTTTCCTAAACTTAAAGGAGGCATTCCACAGCAAAATGAAATTGCAAGGAAAGCGGGAAATGAAATATTGAATAATTCAAAATCTATTTTTACAAAACTAAAAAACGGGAGTCTTGTAGTTAGAAAACCTAATGGCCAAGGGCTAAGGTTTAATAGAGATGGTAGTTTTGACACATTAGGAGATAGATTACTTCTAGATGCGTTGGCCAGATGGATTTATCAATTAGCTAAATTGAAAGAAATAATAGAATAACAAATTTTTAATTTGCTTGCAATTGATAAAATTATCCAGTAAGGTGTATAACTGGACTATAAGAAGAAGCCTTGAAAATGTCAAACAAATATTATATCCCAAAACCAGTATTTGATACAATTGATGAAGTTATTGACCAATATAAATCCTTTCATGCTGATGATAACCCACGCCAACAGATCCGTAAATGGCTTAATCATTGTTTTACAGATAGTGATGTTACTGTGCCACCGTATGCTTCAAGAGACTATCAAATAGCTTTGAATTTCTTATATAGCTATCGAGGCAGTCAAGACACCTTTGTTGGTTATCGTCGTGAAATTGAACGCTTACTCCAATGGAGTTGGTTTATTAGAGAGCAATCTGTTTTAAAACATAAACGTGAAGATATTGAAGCTTTTGTTGAATTCTGTATCAAACCTTATAAGCGTTGGATTGGCTTAAAAAATGTAGCTCGGTTTAAATTAATTGATGGTAAGAAAACTCCCAATCCTGAATGGCGACCATTTAGTGTTAATGTTAGCAAGAAAGATAGGCAAATGGGAATTGAACCCAATAAAAATGATTATCAATTATCACAACCAACCTTAAAGGTTATGTTTGGTATTCTAAGTAGCTTCTATAATTTTCTATTACAGGAAGAAGAAGCTTTGGCAAACCCTGTAGCTCTGATTAGACAGAAAAGTAAATTTATCTGTAAGGAATCATCATCTCCTGTAATACGCCGTCTTTCTGAACATCAATGGCAGACTGTAATTAATATAGCTCAGGAGCAAGCTGAACAGGATATAGCTCAAGAACGTACGGTATTTATTCTATCATGTCTATATGGTATGTATTTACGTATATCAGAATTAGTGGCTAAAGACTCTTGGACTCCAACTATGGGGGATTTTAGTAAAGATAATGATGGCAATTGGTGGTTCAAGACCGTTGGCAAAGGCAATAAGGCTCGTTTAATTGCGGTAAGTGATGCCATGCTAAAGGCTTTAAAGCATTATCGTAAGACCTATCTTAATCTATCCCCTTTCCCCCTACCAGATGAAAGAACACCATTAATTGGTTATGCTAAAAATAGTAATATTTCCATAGCAAGTACTCGTCCTATAAGACGATTAGTACAACGATGTTTTGATATAGCTGCTGAAGAAATTACCCTAGCCGATCCAAATGAAGCAGAAGCGTTACGTGTAGCTACAGTCCATTGGTTACGTCATACTGGTATATCTGATGATGTTAAACATAGGCCACGTGAACATGTCAGAGATGATGCTGGCCATTCGTCCTCTGCTATTACTGATAGATATATTGATGTTGAATTAAGAGAACGGGCAAAATCAGCTAAGAAAAAAATAATAGCAAGTTAAGGATAAAACATGTGGTTTAAACAAGCAAAAATATTTCAACTACCAAGTGCAGACTTCTATAAGATAAATAAATTAGAAAAACAACTTAGCAAGTTAGAATTTCAATCATGCCTACCAAGCTTGCCTGTTAGCTATGGTTGGGTGACTCCAATGGAGCAAGACCACGCCCCACTATCATTTACAGAAAATGGCTATACCTTGATATGTATGCAATTAGAAGAAAAGATATTGCCAGCTACAGTTGTTAATCAAGAGCTGGATAAGAAAGTTAAGAAGCTTAAAATTTCTAAAGGACGCAAAGTTTATCAAAAAGAAAAACTAGCATTAAAAGATGAAATAACTATGAAGCTATTGCCTAAAGCATTTAGTAAGCTTTCCAAAATATATGCTTATTTAGATATAGAAAATAATTTACTAATTGTTGACACAATTGTTGCTACGAAACTAGATAAATTTACTAGTTTGTTTAAAAAAACATTTGGTGATAACTCATATCATGAAGTTGAAACTAAAAAAATTGCTCCTATCCTAACTAAATGGCTATTAAATGATAGTTACCCATCATCATTTGCCATAGAGCAATCTTGTGTGATGGTTGATCCCAACCAACAAAGCAGAATTATTCGCTGCCAACATCAGGATTTATCTTTCAAAGCTATTTCGCAACTTCTACAGGACGGATGCACCATTAATCAACTATCACTTAATTGGCAAGATAAAATCAGTTTCATTCTAACCGAAGATTTTAACCTAAAAACTATCAGATATACTGATGATGTTATGGATTTGGCAAAAGACAATTACGATGAATCCCCTGAGCATAAATTTCTTGCTGATTTCTATATTATGACAGAGACTTTGTCTGCTCTTGTTAATAAACTTGTTAAATTATTTAGAAAAAATAAATGATTAATTAAATAAATAATCAGGTAATTCTTACTTATGTTGCCTTAAGACATTATTTGTTATTATAAAAATGTAAATTTAACTTGTTTTATACTGGAGATTCTATGAAAAAATTAATTATAAGCTGTTTATCTTTATCGTTATTAAATGGAGCTATTGCAGGTAAAGATGATCCAATACATCAAATTCCTACAGATGTCAAAGTAAATGGGATATTTAGTTTTTTAACAGCTAAAGACACAACTCGTACAAGTGCTGTTGATAAAACATTTAATGCTGAAGTAAATGTATACGACCATCATAGTGAAATATATGCAATATATAAAAAGGGAGGTTCTTTTGCTAGATTTTTTAATGATCCCAACTCACCTTCTGTAAGATTTATGGATGCGAGACAAGATGCAGCACTAACAGAAGCATTCTCACAAGAACTATTCTCATGGTTAATAAATAATTCAAAAAGAACTGTTCTTTTTGAGCAGTGGATTCGATATTCTCCTAAAGAAATTATAAATAATCTTGTTAAATTTGCTCACGCAAGCCAGATAAGCTATATCCCTCAACGAGTTCAGGAAGCAGACAATGAATATAGAAAAGAATTAGAACATATCGCTAACGCTCTTGTTGGAAAAACACCGTATCTTACAAAACGTAAGAATATGCTAGAAGTTTGCAGAGAAATGGGATTATCAGCTCGTGACGCTATTGCAATTGCTGATGCAGCTGTAAAAGGTCAAGAACATGTAGTAGATTCATTTAAATTTAATGTTTTAAAACTCAGTCAATATAACCCTAGTAGAAACCACCCTGATCCAGGTTGCCAAATAATGTAACCATTGTTATGTACAAATCCGAGTATTCCACTTTGTATTTGTATAATGAACAAGAGATTCAAATAAATCATTAATAAAACAAGCTTTAAAGAATAAAGCTTGTTTTATTAAATAATCAAAAAAATTCCTAAATATTTACTAGAAATTTTTTATTTTATTAGGATATTATCAGTTTTGTGGTAAATTTAGTGATGAGTTAGTTGACTATTGGATCAAGAATTGGGATTGGCAAAAACACCTGTGAAAATTGTTGAAAATTTCAAGAAAAAAAGAGCTTTTTATCAATCACTTATAAAATTGGTCAAAAGTTATCAGTGAGGTTTTTGCTTTATTTATCATGGGCTTGCAGTTGGCTATGTAACTTTTCTATTATTCCGATACTCTGAACCTTATAGAGAATATTTTCCATTTTGAAGATGAAACAAAAGACAAAATAAAAAAAATGATAAAAATGTTATGAAGAAGTCTTTTTTAACTGGGTGTTGCGGTTATGGGTTGAATTCAGGTTTAATAGATTTACATAACTTCCAGTATGAAGGGTTAAATGTCCCCCTCAATAAATAGTCCACAACGTACGTAACATTATACATTCCTTAAAATACCCTAATTAATACAGAATTTTTCTAAATCTAATAATAAAATATACTAACCAGATTCATCTGTTAATGATAAACCTCTCGTTGCTGTATGTCTATCTACTTGAGCGACATGACGATAGTGCATAGTAGTACCTACATTACTATGTCCAGCATTTTCTTGAGCTACTTTAAGAGATGCACCAGAATCTAATAAATAGGTCACATAGCTATGACGCAGCCAATGGGCAGATGCTGCTCTGAGTTTAGATTCTTTTCTAGGCTCATTTCCTGCAAATTGCTCTGCACCTAAATTAAATGCCCATCGTAAAATTTGATCAACACGTCTGGCACTAATTGATTGTTTTATATTTTGCATAGGAATAAGAGGGGTTCTTTCCCTAAATTTTGGGCAATCCGTTGACAAACCAATAGCTACTCTAAAGTTTATTAGAGCTTTTAGCAATTGATCTGGTATTGGGATCTCACGAGTTTTTTTACCTTTTCCTGTAACCTTCAAAAACCAATTATCTTCACGCTGAATAAAATTTCCCATCCGATGGTTTGCAGCCTCAGAAATTCTTAATCCTGTATATAATAACAGTAATATTATGTAATTAGCACGAGTAACTTGGAATTGTTTAGTATCATCAGTAGCCGGATATTCTTTTAATGCTTGTAGTACAGCATGGATCTCGTCTAATTCTAAATATCTATCAATAATTTTTGGCTTAGTATGATGACGCTTTTTACGTTTGCGATCTATTGCTAAAGGGTTTCCACTTAAATAATTAGTTTGTACAAGATAATTAAAAAACGAATCTAAAATTTTAATTATTTTATTAATTGTGTTATTTGATAATCCTTTAACAAAAGGCCTCCAATTCTCATTTAATGATTGATCTTTATTAACCCTTGCCACGTTAGTTCCACACCATATCTTTTTAGGGGTAGGGGTTTTAAGGAATTTTTGATATTTTAGTAAGTGATCTCTTTTGATACTAGCAATATTGATCTTTTCCACATGAATACACCATAAGAGTAATCTTTCGATCTCCTTGGTATATGATCTTAATGTCTCAGGAGAATCTTTATATTCGCTAAGAAATGATGAGATGGCCTCTCCGTCGTTTTTTGCATCAATCAATACCGCTTTTAATTTTTTGTTATAATTGTCGCAATTGAACTGAATTATAGAATTACCCATATGTTCAGCTTTATTTGAGACGATGAATAATGGTTTAATCGGTGATGATTTTTTCACAGCACTGCCCTATTTCGTATATACTGAGTATAATCATACTCAGTAATATCGGTAATGTAAAGAAGCTATCTATCTAAAACAATGTTCCTTATATGTCTAGATACGTCTATTTTTTCTAAACAATTTTGATCTCTCAATATTGTTGCAAGCCTTTCA
>PIVX01000202.1 GCA_003353785.1 Gammaproteobacteria bacterium
TACGAGAGTTTTATCCGAGTGATAAGGAGTTGCCATATATCCCAAGAGATAAGAAGATGGTTGTTGTTTCAATACAAAAGGATTGGTATGTTAATACAATGCAAAAAGTTGGTTTTGATGGCACAGCAATTGAAATTTATGATGAAATAAGTGATGTTATCGATACCTGGTTTATTGGTAAAAAAAATGAGTAATAAAATGACTCTTATCGTTTAAAGAGTCTTAAATCAAAAAATGTTAGTCTAAGAAAGGATCGTTTTCTTTACACTGTTAGTGCTTAGAGCCTACTGTTTACAAGGGAGGTATACCTTTTCGAACAGCCTCTAATGGATTGACTGTCGGCGATAAAAAACACACAATACGCAAAAGTAATTATCGGAGAAAGAAAAATGGGTGTTTTAAGAAATTTGCTGTTGGTTTTAGTGGTTTGTGTTTTTAGTAGTTCTGTTGCAGATAAAATTTCTATTCCAAAAGAGTTTTTAGAAGTTTCAGAAGAACGTCTTGCGCGTTTTTACCCAGGCGCAAAAATTAAATATTTCGAGTTATATTTTTCAAACGGGGATGTTGCAAAAATAAATCATAGTGATCCTGTAGAAATAAGTGCGGCTAACGTTGAACTACAAAAAGTTGTTATGAGTTTTGATTGTCCCGAACTATCATCAGCCAGAGAAGCAATATCATCAGCCAGAGAAGGAATGCCTGATATTGTATCTAACACCATAGCCGACTATCTTTTACCTAGTAAAATTTTCAGTAAATCATTTCGTTACACTACGAATAAAATTGAAGGTGGTTTAAAATTAAATACTAAAAATGAAAACATTCTACATATTAATTACCATCTTTTTATAACCCCATATTTTGATGATGGAACTGTAGGATTAAATATTGTTGCTATCCAGAGAGGAGCAACTTAATAAAAATTAGTTTGACTATAAAACGAGGCGGTATGTCTAGAAGAACAGTTGAAACTCACTTTGTTAATTTAAAACACAAGTTGAAAGTTGATACGAAATCTAAATTAATTGAAGCTATAAATTAATTCTAAACATTGTTGCTGATGGTTAATAGATGATAGGTTGCCAGTAATTGCTAATGAATCTAAGTAACCTTAGCTGAAGTCATTGCTTGGATTGTACTCAATAGTTAAATAATTATTGAATAGGCTGAAATATTTATATAAATTCCAGGCTTTGAATTAAATGTTAAGGATTCTTGTGTTTTACAGAATAGGGGTATTCATCTTCCTGTTGATATCGGTAATAACTAATATTGCATTAGCAGAAGAATATTCAAAGTACTCAGCGAACATCGATTACACGCTTAAAGCAGGAAATAGACGAGATATATCAAGG
>PIVX01000203.1 GCA_003353785.1 Gammaproteobacteria bacterium
CACTTTCACTTTCTTCTTCCATCGCAGTCTTTATAACATCAAGATTATCTCTGATCAATCTTTTCAAGAGATATTTTCTTTCATCCCAGGCCTTTTCAAAAGCTTCATCTTCTTCAAGATCTTTCTGGGAATGTCGCTCTGCTGTATTTTGTATTTCTTGGTATATTTTATCTTTATTCTGCATATAATCCGCAAACTTCATTTTCATCTCAAGGGTTTCCCGCAATTCTTCCAGGAACTCACTCAATATGGGATCATGAAGTATTTCTTTTGGGGTATTAATTTCTTTACGAAAACCCGTTTCCTTAAACGTTTCACTGATCAATCCTTGCCAATGGTCATAATCATCATCTGATTCTTCTTCTTCCGATCTCTGAGAATCAGATCCATCTTCGTCATCTTTCTCATGCTCTTCTGCATTGTCTGAATTTTGAGAACCAATGTCAGACTCCATTTCATTTATTTCCTGGCCGAACTCCATTAAAGCTCTATGAAAACGCAACTGATGGCGATGTAGATTAAACTGTGAATAAAATCTTTGATGACAGTATTGACAAACAATCTGATCCATTTTCACTCTTCTTTATATAGTTTTTTGTCTCTCTTATATATGCAACTGTTGTTTTTCATAGTGAAAGTACAAAGAACAAACTTTAGGGAAATCGAGCTTTCGTCGCCTCCGAGCACTCCGGAGTGACTCATTTGTCCGGAGGCGACCATTTCCACCTAAGATGGAAATGTATGGCCTTAACTATCGGGAAATCGAGCTTTCGTCACCTCCGACCACTCCGGAGTGGTCGGAGGCGACCATTTCCACTCCGGAGTGGTCGGAGGCGACCATTTCCACCTAAGTGAGATGGAAATGTATGGTCTTAACTATAGGGAAATCGAGCTTTCGTCACCTCCGACCACTCCGGAGTGGTTGGAGGCGACCATTTCCACCTAAGTGAGATGGAAATGTATGGCCTTAACTATAGGGAAATCGAGCTTTCGTCGCCTACGACAAAGGTAGTTGTCTACGATCCCATAATATATTAATTGGTTAAAAGTAAAATAAACTTACCAGAAAGCCCTTGACGAGATCTTTCAAATAAAACAAACCGCAGGTCTCTACCATTATTGGTTGCAGAGTTATGGACGTTCAAAGTTTGACAGGGAAACTCAAAGAAAAAACTTGCAAGTAATTTTGGGACGACCGCGGAGAGATTGGCTGCAAATTTTTTAAGATAAAATGAATAAGTTGCTTGTTTGTTTAAGTTCAAAGGTGGTTGTCTTCGATATACCTCCCATACTCAGAAAGACAATCACTACAAACCTTAGTTTTTGTTGGGAACACAAAAAAGTTTCCCGCGAA
>PIVX01000067.1 GCA_003353785.1 Gammaproteobacteria bacterium
ATTCTAACCATTTCTTGAGTTTTTTACGGCTTTAGAGCTGTTAAGTTCGTATATATTTTTCCAGACAAAAACTACGCATAATAAATAACATAGCACAAAACAAGTTAGTTGTTGATATAGCAACTAAGTCATGTACTAACTAAAAAGAAATAAATACGTTTAATTATCAGATTCAACTCATAACGGCGCAACATTTGGGTAACCAATATTTAATACATAACTATAAACCATGATGTGTATCTAAAAAATGGTCGGGGCTGTTGAAAAAGATAATTAAAAATTAGTCATGTATATTGCAAGAGAATTTTTGGTGAATAATTACTAAATTTTGCATCTTTCAGGCACTATTGTTATAGTTACTTATATTCCTATACTAAAGGTAGTATTTTTACAACACGGATTATAAGCTATGCAAAATTTTATAATTTTCTTTTTATTATTTACATTTAATAATATTTACGCTGAAATGCGTCTTCTCGTTAAGAATAATTTGCCACAAACAGCTATTGTTAGATTATCCCTATTGGATTTTGAACAAAATCCAATAGAAAGTAAAGCTAATGAACTTGATGAAAATAAATTTTTCTCTAGAGACCTTAAAAAAACTGAAAAACCGTTTCGTAATAATATCTATTATGTACTATTAACAGTTACACTAGATAAATTACCCAGTCATATAAAACATCCAGATATTATTAATATTGCGAACTTATTAGAGATTAGAGAAATTTCTAGAAATAAAGTGCTTGATAGAGATTCTGTTTCACAAATAGTTAAACTTAGATGCCATAACAATCCCAATCTTCTGGTTATTCACTTTTCAATTAATAAGGCTCCATCTACTGTAGGTTCTTTAATATCATATCCTAAACAGTTTATAGATATACCAAGTGACTATAAAGCAAAGTATTTTATCGTTAATGTTGCTTTCTAGCGTTAGTAGAAAATTAGTAACTTGTATGTTAAAGAAAGCCATTATAATCTGATCAATTATTGTGGTGGAGACAGTTGACTCGTTTCGTAACTAGGTGATAAGCACCGTTGAATAGACTTGAGAAACTGCCTCCTAATAATGTTAGCTAAGTTCCGAATAGATGTTAGAGGTCAAAGCCTCGAATTAATTTACAAGTATGGAAAAATGCTAACAAATTAACTTTAACATATAAGGAAATGCAGATGAAATATTTTATAGGAATTGATGTTAGCAAGCATCAACTAGATGTAGATTGGTTAGATACACCTCTATGTATTGATAATACACAATCAGGAATAAAGAAATTAGTTAGTAAGTTTATAAAATTAAGAGATACACTATCATTAATTGTTTGTGAGCCTAGTGGTGGTTATGAACAGCAAATCGTAAAAGCTTGCCATAAAGCAAAACTTCCTGTACATGTTGCCCATGCCAATAAAATCAGGAACTTTGCTAAATCTAAAGGTTTGAAAGCTAAAACAGATAAGATGGATGCTAGAATTCTAACTGAATACGCTAAAGTAATGAAACCTTGCGCAGATTCTTTATTATTAAGCAAGAATGCTATACAAATTAAAGAATTATTAAAACGTAGAGAGCAGCTCTAAAGGGATAGCAAACGTGAAAAATGTCGTTTGGATAAAATCGAAAGTACAGGTATCAAACGTTCTATTACTCAACACATAAAATGGTTAGATAATTCTATTAGCAAGATAGATGAACAATTATCTGAAATGAAAAAAGACAAAAAAATTAAAGAGGATTATAATTTGTTAACTTCTATTCCTGGTGTTGGTGCATTATCAGCTTATTACTTAATTGGCTATTTACCTGAAATTGGTAAATTATCTAATAAAGCAATTGCTTCTCTAGTAGGAGTAGCACCATTTAATCACGACAGTGGGAATAGCCAAGGTAAACGATATATTCAGGGTGGTCGGAAAAGCCTACGTCAAATATTGTATATGGCTGCACTTTCAGGCTCTCAATACAATTCAGAGTTAAGCTGTTTTTATCAAAGATTACAAGAGATGAAGAAGCCAGGTAAAGTTGCTATTACTGCCGTTATGCATAAACTATTATCCATGATTAACAGTGTTATGAAGAGAAGAACAGTTTGGAAAGATAATTATCAGGAAACGCTTGTTTGTTGTTGACTTTTAACATAGATGCTATTCAGAGGTTATTCTTAAAAATAAATCTAAGAAAACTAACAGTCTTAGAAAAAAATCTGCTAAAAAAAGAGGAGGACAACCAGGTCATAAAGGATATAATCTTGCCTGTGCATCAGAGCCAGATGAAGTTATTACTCATAGTGTAGATAATTGTCTTATTTGTGGTTCAGATTTATCAAAAGAACCATGTACATTAGATAATAGACAAGTATTTGAAATACCAGAGCCTAAAATTATAGTAACTAAGTCATGTACTAACTAAAAAGAAGCAATAGGAATTCAGCCAACAAAAGTTCGGGGGGATGTGGAAGAAACTAAAAGGGGAGATACGTATTCAAGCAAAAACTCTAAACCAAAAAATAACCCTAAACTATAACCACCATCCATGTACTCATATTAACCATTTCAATAGCCAACAAGAGAACAAGAAATAGCTAGTTAAGAAACACTGCCCCATCTATATGATGGAGCCATATTTATTATCTGATTTGTTCAATAAATACATGGTACAGTTCATTACCATCATATTCAAACTCTGGAGCCTTAGGTTCTATACTTGTATACTCATCACTATCACTATCATGATAAAAAATGATATCTTCCTCAGTTAAGCTATTATCTACTATAATCTTCAGATTTGGAAAAGAAATCTTTAATGTTGCCTTATTAGTTTTAGTGTCTATTTGAAAAGTATGATCGGTAAAATCTTCATCTAGTACAGCTTTCTCTCCTATAAGGTTATGTTGAACATTAAACCCATCTTTTTTCGTAAAATGAACTGCATCTATTACTATTTTATGTTGATTACGAAGATTAGATTTATCTATCTCATAAAATATTTTAGCATCGCCGCCTATATCTTTATTTACGGATATCCTAAAATTTTGAATATTTTTACTTTCAACATCATATCCTTCTTTGATGCTATCATATTTCTGAACTTCAAAATGTCCTTCAACTATAAGAGGTACATCTTTGCGGATTTTAAAAGAGACTTCCCCTGTAGATTGGTATTTTATGGTGGGTTTGCTTATTGCTTCAGTTATTTTCCTAATAATATGAAGAGCTTGCTTTGGAATTGGATAATAAATTTTGTTATTCTCTAATAATTCATTATGCATATTTTCTATATAAACTCTTTCTTGATTTTTGCTTAAACTAATAGGTGGCAAATCCAGCTTGCCTTCAAATATAGTAGAGATAGTATGATTTATTATTTGAAATGTTCCATCTTCATTAATCCCAAAATATAGATCAACTTCCAACTCACTATTTTTTGAACCACCATCTATCCACTTCTTTCCTATCTTATCCGCATAAGCATCAAGCAGAAAGGAGTTTGATATAATCTTTCCGCTAACATTCGTCCTATAGTTGTCATTCGTCCTATAGCTGATGGTGCATGGCCAAGACGACGCGCTTGAATTACTCCAATGAGAGAAGTTATCTCCATCTGTGTCAAAAACTTTTTCTTGGATGTACTCCTTAGCCTTAACATCTATTGTTATCGCATGAGTGCCCAAAGCAAAGTGTAAATCTACATGGCTATTATTCTCTATCTCTGTT
The DNA here is from genome assembly GCA_003353785.1 of Gammaproteobacteria bacterium. Lineage (GTDB taxonomy): Bacteria > Pseudomonadota > Gammaproteobacteria > PIVX01 > PIVX01 > PIVX01. Next base: position 3,715 of record PIVX01000067.1, read on the forward strand.
GTTATTTTTATAGCAGAAACGTAAGACATCCAAATACAAAGAAAGCTTGTCAAAATATTGTAAGTGAACTTCATACGTATACCTCTATTTTAAAATTTTATATGATGATTGGAAATAGTAACACATTCGGCCAAAAGGCTCAAATATTAACTTTTTGGGCGGATTTATTACCATTTAGTTGGTTGGTTCTGTCAAAACTGAGTTCGACTATAGCTGTTCAAAGTGTGTTTCTACAGTTCTTCTAGATATTCCAAGTATTTCACCAGCCTGATTAGCTGATTTGCCTGAACTATGCAACTGCAAACATTGAAATTCTCGTGCAGTTAATATTTTGTCTCTATCTAAGATACCAATAGTATGAAGTAAGTAGTTTGTTTTATCTCTTTCGGATATATAGAGGTTATTCTTTTCTACAAAATATCCTGGTCTTTCAGATGCTATGTTGAATTTATGGTCTTTGTGATAATTAATAATATCTTTACTTTCGTCTTTGAAGAATTGAAGAAGCTTTTTAATGGACGCTGCATTATTTGCTAGAGCATCAAGTCGGATTAATGGGTTAGTTGAATTAAATAATGTTATTAGTTGGGCTTCTTAGGAAAAACAAACGTTATGTTAAAGAGCATCAGGACACACACGATCTTGCAGTACGACTAAACACTAGAGGGTTAAAAAAAACCAGCAAGCTGTTCTCAATATATAAAGGACTTTTAAAAGATATCGGCAAGAAAGCTTTAGTAGAAGATATTGGTTTAAAAAATGCAGTTAGTGATTTTAACGATACATTCCCAGATTATAAAGATCCAGCTGACACTTATAGAAGTAAAAATAAAAAGCAAGAGTCAGATAGCGATGAAATTGAAGATGATTTTTTTCAAAGCCCAACTATAAAATGATTTCAGCTAGCTCCTTAACAAGAGATTTTTTGATTTGATTAACTCAAAAAATTATCATCAGGAACTGTTATTTCAAATGTGTAAATGACAGTTTCATAGATAGTGAATTGTCGGTTCTTCCATAAAACCCCAATATGTTAATTGAGCGATAATCAATCACTATGTTATAGATTAGGAGGTACAGCTAGTCCATTATTACTGAGATTTAAAGGCCCAAGACTAACATCATTATTAAAGTAGTTAACCGTGTTCTGATTGCTATTTATAATTATGTTTTGTTGTATCAAAGCGGCACCATGAGTTTGCAAATATACTGATTTTTTTGTGGCAGCTTGTGCATCCTTTTTTTGTTGCTTTAGTGCGTCAATTTCCTGTTGCAGTTTTTTCTTCTGCTGTTCAAGATCGTCGTTGTCGATGTTATTTTTATCTATTAAATCTTCTAGATTCTCTATTTCTGCCTTAATGTTGCTTTCCTTTGCTTTTTTCTTTTTATTAAGTTTGTCTTCTACTACACCCTGATTACGAATGTCTAGAATTGGTTGTCTTTGGTCATCAAATTTAGTTGCAGTTATTTCACCGAGCGTGGTTACTCCTGAAACAGTACTAAGCTCTAAGACATTTTTATCTAGCCCACCTAGACCAATGTCTTCCATTTGCTCTAATGACATACCACTTGGATCATTTCTTTGAGCAGTAACGAAAATATCTCCGTTTTCACGCCCAGTTCCAACATGGGCTATTTTGTCTCCAGTAATATTAAGTATTTTATTAGCTTCACTAATACTGGGAAATGCTATGTTTGAGCCTGGATCTACCTCTACGTTTGGACCTGGTACTATAATACCTCTACCAGCTCTTGCTAAGGTTTG
>PIVX01000204.1 GCA_003353785.1 Gammaproteobacteria bacterium
ATTGATGTTATGCTTAAAGTGACAGTAATGAGAGGGGAACAAAACGCAGCAAAGAGCCACAGCTCAATTGCCAGTTATCACGAGATATGGACAAAATAAATATTAAAATCCACCAAAAACACACAAAAACAAAAAAAAAACACACAAAAACAAACACAAAAACAAACAAACACAAACAACCGCCTTGATATACGACGGAGTTTTCTCTCTTCTTTCCAACCGCCGTCATGACGGAATGCTATCTCTCAATCTCGCCGCATTGATATACGGCATTCGATATCCATTCCCGCCGCATCCACTCTATTTCTCGCAGCTTTATATGTTGCGGCTTTGTCTCATGACGGATTGCGTACGCTCATTCCCACCGCCTTAATCATGACGGGATTCGCTCTTTCATTCCACCGCCGTGATCATGACGGGATTCGCTCTTTCATTCCACCGCCTTAATCATGACGGGATTCGCTCTTTCATTCCACCGCCGTGATCATGACGGGATTCTCTTTCATTCCAAATACTATGCTTATTTAAAATATCTGCTCAATCCCTGGCAGCCAAACAAATATAATAACGTGTAATGTATACATTACCTGTTTTAGTTGTGCCATTGACTAAGCTAAGCGGCGATGTTGATTATGAAAATCGTTAGAAGATTATGAAAATCGTTAGAGGATTATGAAAATAGTTCGTGGTTTATGAAAATTAATTGTGTAAAGTCAAAGCAGTGTAAAGTCAATGTTGGAGTTATAAAGTCCTAAAGTTTCCACATTTGGTGCAAAAAATTGTAAACAAAAATAAAGCACTCAATTAATACTAATTGAGCGCAGTGATGGAGTATAAAAATTGTAAACAAAAATAAAGCACTCAATTAATACTAATTGAGCGCAGTGATGGCGTGTTTTTTAAATTGTCATTTTTTTTTATGACAAAAACAAAAATAAAGCACTCAATTAGTAGTAATTGAGCGCAATTTGGAATAAAATAAAACCTACAAAATAAAAAGAAAACAAACACAAAACTTATCCTCGCACAAACACACAAACAGAATATCCTTGCACAAAGACAAAAAATTATCATTACACAAAGAGGCAAAGCAAAGAAAAACAAAATAATTACAAAGCAAAGCAAAACAAAATAATCACAAAGCAACGCAAAACAAAATAATTTAATACAAGCAAAACAAAACAATTACACAACTTAACTGTATAAACAACAGAACAATTAATTAAATAAAACAGTAAATTATTTATAAATAGAAAGATGAATAGAATAGAATATAATACAAACCGTGGATGTGGCGATAGCCATGACTGTGCACAACAGGATTGGAACCTGTATCTCTGTGTTAAATAA
>PIVX01000205.1 GCA_003353785.1 Gammaproteobacteria bacterium
ACTTAGAGCCTGTTACTAGAGTAAATTTTGAGTGGCAAATATAAATCATATAAATCATATAAATCTCATAAATTACTCTAATTGTGTAGATTATTGATGTACTAGACATTTGTATAAATTATCTAACACTTAGAGCCTGTTACTAGAGTAAATTTTGAGTGGCAAATATAAATCATATAAATCATATAAATCATATAAATCTCATAAATTACTATAATTGTGTAAATTATTGCTGTACTAGACATTTGTATAAATTGTATAACACTTAGAGCCTGTTACTAGAGTAAATTTTTAGTGGTAAATATAAATCATACAAATCATATAAATTATATAAATTATAACGTTACCAACCATGTATACCAATCAGTCAAATTATATAAATTTTAAAGAATTCATATGTTAGTATTATAGTCAGTTTTTTTTCTTCTGATTTTGAAAAAAATCGAAAATAAAAACATTTAAACAATGGCGGCACCAAAGAACAAACAACCCTCGCCGTTCCCAGTATTAAGTATGTATATATATATATATATAAATATGGTTGTTTGGTAGCAATTCATACAATAGAATTTGTTGAATAGTGTGGCAAAAGGAAAAAATCAAAGTTCGTGTAATGTTGCAGCATAATCACTATAATATGGAAATATTCGAGATTGATGATGTGCGAAGAATGAAACAGATTTGGAGGGCAATTAATTTGGATGATATATTTAATACGGAGTACAAAACATGGACTCGATATGTAGAGAAATTAGAACAAATCGTACATTTAATTGAAGTCAATACTATTCATGATGAGGAGTATGATACAGAAATGACGTGCTATGCGATGATGATTGACGCAAGAAATGTTTTAGATAACACTTCGATTGAATTAAGGGATTTATATAAATTTATTTCGGGCAAAATAAAAATTGATATAAAAAGCGTTGAAAAGGATCAGGTTGCCAAGGATGCATTATTTTTTTGTCATTGGTTACAATTATCAAATATCGCCTGTGTTGGTCACGTAAGTCAAACATTTGAGAATGACATGTATGGCCCTTGGTTATTGATTGTATGGGATTATTACTTGTAATTTATCTCGTTTTTCTGTATAGTCATACCAGCTACAAAAAGTTTGTGCAAGGATATTCATTCTTGTGTACCACTATAATTAATACAATTTGTATAAATCGCATAATTCATGTACATCTAGTAATTCATAATAAGTAAGCATGATTAATACAATTTATGCAATTTATACTGATGACCAGTCATTGCTCCACCAATAATTTATATAATTCATGGTATACAAGCATAATTTATGCAATTTATACTGATGACCGGTCATTGCTCCACCGATGA
>PIVX01000206.1 GCA_003353785.1 Gammaproteobacteria bacterium
CTAAACTGTTTGTTTGATCATATTCATTTATGATCGGCTTTTATGACATATCTCGTTGCTTTTTGTTCTGCAACACTCTTCATAAGTTTCTAAGACGTCTTTTTTGTTTGTTTTGTCTTGCTTATTTATTGAGTTAAATACCATTCAATCAATCAATATTAAACTGGCAAGTAAAACACTACAAAAAGCAGAGCTAAGTGACAATTTCAAAAAACAGATAAATAAAACAATAACTGAGCTAACACCTGTAGAGATACGTAACTTAGAAAAAACATTACCTTTTGGAGGGAAAAAAGAGATAATAGATTGCCTACAAATCTATAATACAATAGATACTAAGACAAGTATAAAAACAATCCAAGAAGATAACCGAACAGCAAAAAATAGCACGAACTTCACAATTTGGTCCAGAAATATTGGAGGAGCACTAAAAAAAAAATTAGAACAGGATAGCTCTTTCGTCCTAGATATCCTACTGAAAAACCCAACAATAATAGCTATACAAGAGCACCAAAAAAATAAGCTAAACACAAAAACATTCAAAACAATCATGAAAATAGAAAACTACACACTACTTGCACACTCCAAAGCAGAGTACATACAAAACAAACGAGAAGGTAGAGCATCAGGAGGACTAGCAACATGGATAAAAACCTCAGTACTACACAACTATAACACCTCAGTAAATAAAAATACAGAATATATACAAAGCATAATACTGAGCCCCAAAAAACATAACACAACAACAGAGAAACCAATACATATCTTAAATGGATACATACTCAAAAAATATAGGAGACAACTTAGCAAAAAAGTACCTTATACAAATGCTATCACTTTACCATAAATGGGCGAAACACCACACTATAATAGCAGGAGATTTTAACAGCAGAACCACATTAACAGGAGACCATGTCAACTCCAGTAGAGGAACGATGTTCCATAATGCACTAAAAAAAAGTAAGCTACAATCACTAAATAAAACGATGACATATGGTCAACCAACAAATAGATCCCACACTAGCATATGTGAAGGTACGAGCATAGTAGACCTAATAATAATACCAGATAAAGACTCAAACAGCTGGGAAAGCTTAGAAATAACAGACCCGCACAGATATAACCACAACAAACCCAAAAAAAGTTGTCACTTCTCACTATATGCGAAATCAAACATACCCTTACTAGACACAACAACAAAAATAGACTATTTATACAAGTTAAACTTTAATGAAGCAGACTCACACTGCCTACAAAAACTGCTCCAAACACAAAGAAATGAAGCATTTAATCAGATAATACAAGCAACTCAACAGGAAATAACAAGCGAAACAACAATAGAAAAAA
>PIVX01000207.1 GCA_003353785.1 Gammaproteobacteria bacterium
TGCCCAGCGTCCCTTGCCCAACGGGCTCTCAGGCCATAGTCACTGACACCCGTTTTTGGTGTTTTTTTTTCTGTCCCATTTTGTATCTCGCTGTTTTTTTGGCCGAACAAGCTTAAATTTGGATATGTTATTCTACACGAAAAATAAAAGGGGGGTCAGCCTTTAGTTTTTTGATTTGACCTATGCTTCATCTGTTAGCTGCGTTTTAAGCGAAAAACGGATATGCGGTACAAATCTCTCCTGATTAACCGATCGGGATGAAAATTGGTGAATAGCTACCTGGATACATGCCCTACAAAACCTGAAAGTGCCGATTTGGAACTCCAACCCGAACTTCCATTTTTTAAGCTAACAAAATTTCCACTTCGGGCTTCATCGCCAACGGTTAGGAATTTTAAGTTCGGACCACCATAAATGGATGCGCCATGTTCGAGTTACCCCAAAAATACAAACCACCAAGGATTTCATCGAAAGCTTCCTAGGTTCTAGTGCTTCAAAGTTAGCTGCTTCGAGCTAATTTCTGACATAGAAAGACTTTTGTTGTCTTCCTGGTTTAAAACGGTGCCTAATCAATGTAGAAACGACACCATAATTAGGAAAGGCTAATTAGACTTGTAATCTTCGAGATCTGGATTGTGGTTCAGGTGGTTCAAGTGCTAAATTTTACCTGCTTCAGGCTAATTTTTTATTGCATCATCCGATTGCGCTGAAATTTGGTGAGCTTTTGCACAAATGGGGTTGCTACGAATCACGAAAGTGCCGATTTGGAACTCCAACCCGAAGTTCCATTTTTTAAGCTAACAAAATTTCCACTTCGGGCTTCATCGCCAACGGTTAGGAATTTTAAGTTCGGACCACCATAAATGGATGCGCCATGTTCGAGTTACCCCAAAAATATAAACCACCAAGGATTTCATCGAAAGCTTCCTAGGTTCTAGTGCTTCAAAGTTAGCTGCTTCGAGCTAATTTCTGACATACAAAGACTTTTGTTGTCTTCCTGGTTTAAAACGGTGCCTAATCAATGTAGAAACGACACCATAATTAGGAAAGGCTAATTAGACATGTAATCTTCGAGATCTGGATTGTGGTTCAGGTGGTTCAAGTGCTAAATTTTACCTGCTTCAGGCTTACTTTTTACTGGTATACCCGAAATTTGGTGAGCATTTACTCAAAAAGGGTTGCTACAAAACCTGAAAATGGCGATTTGGAACATGAAGCGAAAGTTCCATTTTAAAATTTCCACTTCGAGCTTCATCGCCAATGGTTAGGAATATTGAGTTCGGACCACTCTAGTTAGATGCGCCATGGCCGAATTACCCCAAAAACGTGAACCACCAAGGATTTC
>PIVX01000068.1 GCA_003353785.1 Gammaproteobacteria bacterium
CGAAAATGCAGGACATATTTAATTGTATCAAAACTAGAACTTTAGTACTAAATTATGAAAATTATTGCTCTTTGCTTAGTCCAAATTAAAACCAATGAAGTTTTTATTGTTGTGTTATCTATAATTCATGGATGTATGCTTTTATCTAAATATAAAAGCATAATAATGTATCAAAAAATAGGGGTATCATCTTACTTTTAATCTCCGTAATAACTAATGTTACATTAGCAGAAGAATATTCAAAATATTCAGCGAACATCGATTAGACCTTTAAAGCAGGAAATAGGCGAGATATATCAATGGGTTAGCCGATTTTCCTGTTGTTAATACTTGAGCACAAAAATATTTATTTACGAAATCTGCGAGTATCCTAGTCAACGAGGTGACTGCTTGGACAAAGCCAACAAAACATTTAAAAACCTTAAAATACTAAGGATTCAGTTGTATTTACACTTAGTTTTGACAGAATAAAAAATGGTTATTATATATATTTTTAATACAATCAGATCTTTAAAAAATATTAAGTATTAATATTCACATATTAAGATAAATATATTGCATTTAGGATATAAATTGTGCATAATATAAATAAAATTCAATTGCTTGTAGTAGCAATTTTAAGAAAATTTATTTTGACATGTTACAAAAGATATACAATTATAGATTATATATAATAATGGTTTTAATTTTATCTTCCTCTATTGTGCGGGCAGATAAAATAATAGAATTAATTGCATCGGATGAATCAGTTTCTGAAAGTTATAAACCAAGAGTAGATCTGACCGGGAAAATTGGTTATAGCACAAATAAAGCTTCTAAACGTAATATTACACGGCTCGGTTTCGTTTTACCAGTTTCTCAAAGCATAGATAAATACATGGCCTATCTAACGGTAATAGGTGTTAAGGATACGGCACGCCATATAGAAGGTAACTTTGGCTTTGGATATCGTAAGTTTATAAGTACAAACTGGATCATAGGTGGATATGGCTTTTATGATTTAAGAGTAACAGCAAATGAGAATTTACTTAAGCAGTTAACCTTCGGTGTAGAAACATTTTCTGAAAACTTAGAATTTAGGTTAAATGGATATATCCCAATTAAAAAGAATTTCTTGTTGGATGATCATAATATTTATAGAGCAAAATATAGTCCTCACACTGATACAACTTTATTTGATATTAGACAAAAAAGGGTTGTTGAGAAAGCAGTAGGTGGTTTTGATGTAGAGGTTGGAGGTTCTCATGACTCTTTATCAAAATTAAAAATGTTTGCAGCATATTATTATTTCAATGGAAGTAATACTACTCCTGTAATAGGAGGCCGCATCAGAGGAGATATAAGCATTTTCCATTGGTTAACAATAGAAGCAGAAGCTAGTTATGATGGGAAGCGTAAATTTGTTAGCTATTTAGGCGGTAGATTAAGTTGGAATTTTGGTTCAACAACTGCAGGTAAATCATGGCGCTACGATAAGATGACTCAATTACCTGTAAGAGATATTGACGTAATGGAAGATGAGCAAATTTTTGTAGAGCAGAAATTTGCAGCATCAAAGAAAGGTAAAACAGCAATATATCTCCATAGTGGTATTGAAAAAAATGCTGAGATCATCACAGATAGAAATAGCGTTATATCAGATGATGTTGAAGACATTGCTGGTTTGGCTATAGCAAAAGGGATTCAATTAGATGATTTTGTCTCGGTAGGGTTTAATGATGAAATTAATACATATACTGTTGACAATGGGCTGGGTAGTGTAGAGCTTGCAGCACTAAAAAAACATCCTAAAGCGATTGCTGCTTATTCCAGTTTAGATGTTAAAATTAAAATAAAAACAATGAGGGAAGATGTTAAGAAAGCTAAAGAGAAAGCTGAGGCAGAAGCACGTTTAAGACAAGAGGCAGAAGAAGCGAAGCGCAAGCAAAAAGAGAAGGCTGAAGAGGAAGCACGTTTAAGACAAGAGGCAGAAGAAGCAGAACTTAAACAAAGAGAGAAAGCTAAAGAGGAAGAACGCCTTAAAAAAGAAGCAAATAAGAAAGCTAAAGAGGAAGAACGCCTTAAAAAAGAAGCAAATAAGAAAGCTAAAGAGGAAGAACGCCTTAAAGAAGAAGCAAATAAGAAAGCTAAAAAGGAAGAACGTTTAAAAGAGCAAAATCAACAAAAAATTGAAGAACTTGAGGCAGAGAAAGTAAGATTATCGAAATTAAAAGATAAAACTAAAACTAAAACTAAAAATCAACCACCACCAATTCCTCCTACTAATGGAGCGCCAATTCCTCCTACTAATGGAGCGCCAATTCCTCCTATGAATGGAGCGCCACCACCAATTCCTCCTATGAATGGAGCACCACCACCAATTCCTCCTATGAATGGAGCACCACCACCAATTCCTCCTATGAATGGAGCGCCACCACCAATTCCTCCTATGAATGGAGTTCCAGGCTTGCCAGGAGTAGGTAATGCAAATGTTATCCCTGGAGCTGCCAGCTTGCAGAAGGATATTTATGGAAATAAGATTAAGAAGACAATACAAGCAAAGAAAACGCTAGACATTTTACGTAAAGCTACTAAACAGTCAGAGACAAGACAACAACAAAATAAAGATAGTGCTGTTGCAGGAAACTTATTATCAAATGAGCAGATTGCAAAAGACACTCAATTGAAAAAGAAACGTATAACAGATTCACAGAAAACTCGTAAGAAGACAGCTGAATTAAAGAAAGGGTTATTAGGTGCTCTTAAAGAGAGACAGAAAAAACTGGCGAAAAATGATACCAAAAATGTTGGTTTACAAAATCAACAAATTACTGATGCAGAACGCGAAGCTGCTATAGCGGCAGTTAATAATATGGCAGCATCTATTCAGCAGGATAAAGAAAGGGTTGATCATAAATTTATAGCGTTATATTTATCAAACTTAAAGAAAGATAATCAAGCACTTTTAGATGAGACTAAAAGAAACACCCTAGGTAGTGCAGATGCTAGTGATTATGATGCTGCAAAACATCTATATTATGCAGAGCAAGCTCAGAAGGAAGCTAAGAAGAAGAAAAGACAAGAGGTTTCATCACTCAAAAAAGCACTTAAGTGTTCACGTAGAAGATCTGTTGTGTTGTATAAGCAAAAACAGAAATACATTGCAGAGCAACTTCAGAATGTTGATGAGGATAATAGAACTGATAAAAAACGTGAGCAAATAGCACAAGAATACCTTGTTAAAATGACGGAGCAAGAAAGACAGGTTGACCGTTTAGCACAACAGCTAAAGCTTGATAAGAAAAATAAAACTTCAGAAAAGCTTCTGTATACAACATATAAGAAATGGAAGGAGCATCGAGCAGAGCTAGTTAAAGTTGAAAAAGATCGTGGAGTAAGAGATGAGTTAGTAGATGGCCTAGTAGATATTAGTATGCAGGATTATGAACAAGGTCTCCAAAAAGAGATGGTCCAAAAAAGAGAGATCAATGATGCTTATGGATATAATCGTGGGGTTAAGTGGATGCAGGATAAAGTAGCAGAACAATATATTGAAGTTCAAAGAAAGATCAAAGAACAGATTGATCTGGATGTTGCTGCAAATGCTAACAATCCTCTAGATGCACATGCTATAAAATTAATAGAAGAAGAGCACATGAATAGCTTAAAGGTAAGGGCTACTGGCTATAAAGAGATCTATGATGCATTTGACTATGATAGACAAGATCCTGGGTTCGAAAAAATAGTTAAGAAACAATATGCTGATAGAGTTGAAGCTGTTACAAAAATGCAAACAGATGATCATTTAAATGTTGCTGAAGCTAATGCAGCATATAACTTAAGAATGCAAAAGAAATCACTTATTGAAAGTGAATTGGCTAAAGCAGCTCAATGGGATTTAATTGGTAAAGATATCCCTTGGATGAGAAAGTTCTTAGGGGAGCAGGCAGATAAAGTTCTGGAGAAACAAGCAATAGCAGATATAGATATGACTAATAATGTTGATGTTGTACAGACAGGAATTAGAGATAACATGCTATCTAAAAAAGAAAGAGTGAAATTTATGAAGGCAGCCGGCAAACAGCTTGCGTCTACTAAGAATAAAAAGAATAAGAAATTTAAATCTAGAACTTTACGTAATGATAGAAGAGGTACTAAAGGAAATGCAGCTCAGATGCAAAAAGCGTTTCAAGCTGTAATGGATGTAGATGCAGATGATGAAAAGGGTGAGCCATTTAAGATATATAATAAAATGAGTAGTACTTTGACATATACTGATAGTATGGTAGATGACTTTGGTGGTAATGTAGATACAGTAGGAAAATTATTTGGAGAGGGTCGGGGTGCTGTGTTATCTGGTTATGAAGTTAAGAGAGAAGTTACTAGCCTAAGAGGCAAGAAGAGAGAAAAATCTGAGATACGTGTAGATAAATATGTTTATGAGGTGGATCCTGGTGCAAAAGATATAGATGAAAACTTTTTAGCTGTTAATACTCAACCTAGCATTCAAAGAGGCTTCAAAATGGTGACAGATGTTAATGCTGGTGATGATGCTCCAATGATTAAAAAGCTATATACCAAGCCTAGATATTTTCTAACTCAAGCTGGCTATGACGCGGAGTTTGGCACATCTTATACTTTAACAGGAGTAAGGAATAGTTTACTATCAGATTACATTACAGATGGAAAAATTAAAAAAGTTTCTGTTAAACTGGAAAAGGATTTACCGACTTTTAGTGGATTAACAAAAGCTTGTAAGCAACGCATGAAGAAAATTACTGGTGCTTTAGGGGTTTATGAGCAAATAGATGATAGCTTTGTGGTCACTTCAAACTCTGCTATAGAGTCTATTATGAAGGGTAACAAAGTAATTTAGCATAAAAGTACAATAATGTATCAAAGAATAGGGATATTTATCTTACTGTTGATATCCGTAATAACTAATGTTGTATTAGCAGAAGAATATTCAAAGTACTCAGCGAACATCTGCCTTATTAATCAAAGATTTATATCATTTAGTATGACTTAGCATAAAGAGCTTGGTTGGGAACCCATGTGCGATCCTCCATTTTTAGATGTACCTATTTTATACGTTTTCCGCATTTGGTTTTAGGTTCTGCTCTTTTCGGATGACCTCTTAGGTTACCGCTTTCAAACATTAAAACAAACTAAATCGTCTAAAAAAAGACCTACACGAACAATTTATTGACATTTAATGGTGCAATATTTATAATAACTGACTTAAATAAGCCCAATTAAATTATAAGAGGAGTATCTTTTTATGAAAAAATTACTTTTATGTGGTTTTGTCATTTTTACTAATTGAGCTATTGCTGATGATGATATTCATACCACAATTCCAAATGCTGAGAAACAACAAACATTATTAGATTTTTTTGATAATAATGACTTAGTTACACTAAAAAAAGTTGATGTATCATTTCATAACTCTATAGTTAAATATGGAAAA
>PIVX01000208.1 GCA_003353785.1 Gammaproteobacteria bacterium
GCTGAGCTATAGCGGCATACATATATAAAACCACTGACGTGCTATAAATTTTTTAGCCGATGACGAGATTCGAACTCGCGACCCTCTGCTTACAAAGCAGATGCAATAACCACTATGCTACATCGGCTAATAAAAAAATCTGCCTGAAGTGGGATTCGAACCCACGCATCCGAAGATAACAGAACTTAAGTCTGCCGCCTTAGACCACTCGGCCATCCAGGCATGATTGTTATAAAAAATATTAATTATGCTCATGACAGGGATCGAACCTGCGACCGTTGGCTTATTAGACCAATGCTCTACCAACTGAGCTACACGAGCGTGTCTTTCTGTTGTCCTTATAAATTATATATTTTTTTTATAAAAAATGTCGAGTCCCCATGGCCCAATGGATAAGGCGTGAGACTACGAATCTTAAGACTACACACCGTGTGGTTCTATGGTGTAATTGGTTATCACTCTGGACTTTGAATCCAGCAATCCGGGTTCAAATCCCGGTAGAACCTTTCAAGTTTTATCTCTCTATAGCTCAGTTGGTAGAGCGGGGGACTGTAATGTGATCTGTAATCCCTAGGTCGCTGGTTCGAATCCAGCTGGAGAGAATTGGTTAGCACTCTGCATGATTTTTTTTGCACGATAAAGGCCAACAAAAAGGCTTTATTTATCCCGTTAAATTATTAGGAAAATTACAATATTATTATTTTAACGACCATCAAATAATTATTTATTAACTTTGTTCGATTGATACATTAATTTATTTCGCGTTTATCTACTTACAATAGTGTTCCTGACAAGATGTACGTATAGGATCCAATAATATATATACACACACATATCATCTTCGATCATATATTAAATAAATGGTGGCCCTGTCAAGGGATAATATATTTATTCTTTGATATATTATTGGATCCTATACGCACATCTTATCGGGAACACTACTGTATTTTCTTTTTGTATGTTTGTTGTTTGTCAATCTTGTGAGTAATTATTAAGTTAATGTTCGAGCACTGGTGTTCCATTTTTGGGGAAAAAAAAAGAGAATCAAAGATAATTTTTATCATTTTAGGAAAAAAAAAATTCAAAAAAATTAGAAAAAAAAAAATTAGAAAAAAAAAAATTTAGAAAAAAAAAATTCAAAAAAATATATATATAAATGGTGATGCCGCCACCCGGGATCGAACCGGGGACCTTCAGATCTTCAGTCTGACGCTCTCCCAGCTGAGCTATAGCGGCATACATATATAAAACCACTGACGTGCTATAAATTTTTTAGCCGATGACGAGATTCGAACTCGCGACCCTCTGCTTACAAAGCAGATGCAATAACCACTATGCT
>PIVX01000209.1 GCA_003353785.1 Gammaproteobacteria bacterium
AATTACTATCAATTATTGCATTTTAAAACGGTATTTGTGGAATAAAAATAAATAAAATGACCGAGAAAAAGATTGAATTGATTTTAATGAAATGGATATCATTTTCGATGGATTATAATAGACAAAGTCACTAATTCAGTTGATTTTATCCGTCTACAATCAATATTTAACAGACTAAACGAATAAATACTGAATTATGTCACCGTATTTATGTGTAAAAGGACATAATAAACAATTACTTACATATTTTGTAGCACATTAAGTTTTTAATTGAGTGATAACCTTGATATCGTTGCTGAGACGAATGAAATGACACTGAAATAGTGATTTTACTTTCTTTTCACTTAAATGCACTTTGTCTAATGCAAAAACAAAAGAGATTTTTAACATTAAATTCGAGAAACATCACCAAAATATTCAGATAATTTTAGTGAATATTTAATAAACGTGGTATATGAAATTGGTAATTTGCTAAATATTAAATCAATAATAAAAAATATATCTGGTTTGAAGGTTGTTATATACGAAATTATTGAATTAATTAACGGCATTGCGGAGTTACGATGTAATATAAATGTAATTAAACATTGTAATTCTAAAGTTATTATAAAACCGCATTTAAATGCAAGAAAAGATGCAATAAATATTGAAATATCTATTTCACGCGATATTGAACATAATAATATTTTAACCAAAGTTGGTATATATAATAATAGTAACCACTGTTCCCTTGTTTTATTTTAACCAAAGTTGGTATATATAATATATATTTGATCCATATTTGTATAACAAAATAACACATAACTTCCAATATTTTAGATCGAGTGTGGGGTGAAACGTGGTTTGCCATTGTTGTTGTTGTCATATTATTGTATCATCAAATTATGTATGTCGGAATATTGTTGTTTAAGGATTATTATGTTGGCCAATTGATGGATGATATGATTGTGAGATCAAATAAATTAAATTATAATCAACATTGCGATACATACGTATTTGAGACAGAATTAAGGAAATGTCTCAGCGAAGAACATAATTTGACAAAAGTGTTCAATGCAATGAATACAATTTTCACGGATACCATTATTATTCCGTTATTGTATGATTTGATGGTGTTTATATTATTAATCAGATACTTAATCGTGTATACTCAAAGTGGAATGACTGAATTTGAGTATGTATACAGCATTATGTTGTGTGTTTTGATCGGCGTCGCAGTTTGTTGCAGTTCCGCTATTTTGTGTACCAAAAAACTATTCAATCTTACTACAAAAAATTAAACTATGCGTTAATATATTCATTTCATTGTTAAATTTTATGCAAGGAGTTGCTATG
>PIVX01000210.1 GCA_003353785.1 Gammaproteobacteria bacterium
AGCCAGCACCCTATAAAGGAATTGAATTCGATAAAAAAAATCAACTATTGGCAGCATACTCATTCTGGTACATATATAGAGACACTGGTCAATTTAATCTAGTTCGCGCGTTTGAAATATTTATGAATAGCAATATTTATGAGTGTTTGGGCCCCAAACACAGCTCAATATCAATATTTATGAGTGTTCCTTGGCAATGTCCACTAATTCCTTGGCAATGTCCACTAGTTTATGCGAATAATATTCCTTGGCAATGTCCACTAATTCCATCACTTTGTTGTCAGAATCCAACTCGCGGAGTAGGTCTTTTTTTTGTATGCAATCCCTTGTAAGCCACGGAGATATTGCGTTTGCTGCTGTGTTGTCACCCGTTTCTTCCAGCGATTTACTGCGTGAACGGAATGTGTTATCAGATGGGTTGGTTTCATTGCTTTGGGCACGACGACGTACGCCATTGTAGACCTTACCAAACCAACCACCAATACCACTGCCACTGCCACTGACATTGCCGGTGCTTTTGTCATTCATATCGACGCCGACACTGACACTCAACCAATCGATTTGTGCTATTATCTTCATATAAAAGCATATTATATTCAGAGATGCCACCACATAAATAATTTTATTCAAATCATGATCTAACAACAATTTATTCTGCAAAATCATTTCTAAATATTTCGTGATGCAATAAAACAGTAAAATGCGGCATAAATACGGCATTAAATACAGCATAAAATACACCATTAAATACACGCATAAATACGGCATAAATACGCCATAAATACGGCATAAAATACAGCATAAAATATGCCATATACGCCATTAGATACGGCATTAAATTAAATTCCATAATATAATATGCTGTATTTAAGCATAAATTAAATCCATAATATGCGCCTTTAAGCACCTCATTAAATAACATAATATGTGGCGCCTTCGGTGCTACGGCACCTCATAAAAATACGGCATCGATACAACGATGCTTTCCCACTCTTATAAAATACCGCTATCTCTTTTGTTGGGGCTGCCTCAGGCTTTGAACCTGAATCTCTGGATATATCTATCCAGTGCTCTACTTGAGCTAGACAGGAGTTTGAGGACTGTGCATTGGATTGAGATTGCATTTGCAATTCACAATCATCAAATGGCTGACTTTGCGGCTCGCTTTGAGACGAACTACAACATGGCTGCATGTTGGACATAACAGAGGTAAAGTTTTTCATGTTAATCATTAAGCTTCATTTCATTTCAACATGAAAAAAGCTTTGCGGGGATGCTTTTTGACCTCCACAATGCTAGTTCACACTAATGAAAATTCCACAATGCCGATCCG
>PIVX01000211.1 GCA_003353785.1 Gammaproteobacteria bacterium
CAATTTCTTAGCTGGTTGTTCAGATCGATCTTGCGAATGCGAAGTCGTTCGCTTACTGCTAGAGATCGAATCTTCACTAGGAGCTCTGGCTGATTGTCGCCTGAGCATTCGATGTTCCAATTCTTCCCGTTTAGTTTGTAATCGATTCAAATGAGGTCGAAGATCATGTTCTTGATAATCTAATACAATTGGATCCAGTAGTTGTTTCATTAACTGATCAGTTGTTGGATAATCATGGATCACTTCAACATCGTCTGATTCCACCGAATCATCTAGAGTGGACAGTCGTTGAGAAAATCCTTCGATAGTTTCATCTTCTTCCACAATTTCTCTTTCCTCCGTATCTTCCACAATAATTTCAGGAATAGGTCTCTGAATGAATGCAGCTTCTTTATTCCGAATCTTCCAATCTTCATCTGTACGAGTCATCATATCAATTACTGTCGTTTGATCAGGGGCTTCATATTCATTCAATTGTGTATGTTTCCTATCCTCATCATTACCGGTCGCAGCGTGAGGATTAGGGAACGTAACAACAATTTCAGTTGGTGGTAATTGAGCTGGATTCAATATTTCCTCTGCATATTTTCTGACCAATTTCAATTCAACTTTAAGTTCTCGTTCTCCCTGTTTATCATCCCTTCCATGTGCCCGTTTGATAGCCTCTTCAGCTTCTTGACAATAATTCTGGAATTCTCTTTCATAAGTTGGTCCATTCATTCTCCAGAACCATGATGACACTCTTCCGGCCCGAACAATTATATCTCCATTGTCGTCAAGAATGTTTCCTCGTCGCATTGATGATCGTACTCTTTCCGGATTAAGAGCTGCTTGAATACGTAATTTACTAGCTTGATACAAATATCTTTGTGGTGAATGTACGAGAGCTAATCGAGCATATTGATTGTAAGTCTTAATTTCAGCAACATTCATTGATCCTTCTGGAATGGATTTTCGGTCCCAACCAATCGATCTGACTACGAATGTTCGTCTGAAATCGAAAGCACAGATCGCTTCAATCGGTTGAGCACCCCGTTCATTAGGCAAAGGTCTTCCTCTCTTCTTATTCACAAACAAAGTTTCATTCAACAAATTACGATTTCGATTTACTTTGTCCATAATAAGAAAACCCATTCGATAAACTGATTCACCATCCAAAAGATTCTTGGAAAAAGCATTTTCAATTAGAAAACTTGGACGAGTAGGATCTTGTGTTCCAGCAGGACCATACCTATTTCCGTCAGTACCCGTTCTTCGGTCTCGAAAAGGATACATCTGGTCATAGGGTCCGAAAATTCCTTGATCATCTCCTCCATTTCGTCGAAGTAATAC
>PIVX01000069.1 GCA_003353785.1 Gammaproteobacteria bacterium
TGACCTATATGTTTTTTTTGGTCAGTTCAATTTATTTAAATTATCACAGACTTATAATATAAGTACAAGGCTATTATCACAAAATATCACAGTTAATCAATTGTTAATAACTAAAAATATGTAAATATGTTTTAAAAAACATTTTTCTTTTCAGCAACGTCTGTTTCGTCCTCATATGATTTTCATCAATGATTCCTTTTCATTTGTTGCCTTCATCTGCATTCCTTGTTGGAGAATATTTGACCATCAATTTGAATTCATTCTTGATCCGTTGATTGATTGGTGTTTGATTTTCCATCCAGGATTTATAATTTATTCTAATTTTTATTTTTCATTATTGAGTATTGTAATGATTCTGGTCTTATTTTATATGATTCTTTAATCATAGTACCTACTATATTAATGATTTGTCCGTTTACCATATCATTAAATATAAAGTTTGTACTTAGTATTAAATATCCATTTCTTTCATTATCATTGCATGTGTTATATTCAGGTTTATTATGACCATTTATATTCGATGGAAGTAACTTCCACAACTGTTGAATATGTTGTTCATAGTTGTCTAAAAATATATTATTGGGACATTCCCATAATAAATGATTAGTTGTTTCTAATGCATTCTCATCACATCTTGAACATGATTGATTTGTTTTATAGTTTAATATCAAGCATCCACTTCTGGCCTTTAGCCAAAAGTCTCCTCCTGTTTGTAAATTTAATTTATAATTTATTTTTGGTTTGGTTTTTTCTGCATAGTACGTCGATAATGATTCCGATTCATTTAAGTTAGTGTTATATTCTAATATCCATGAATGTTGTATAATTTCTTTAATTATATCCTTTTTGGGGATGTTTTTATAATCGATGTTATATTTATTACAGCATTTTATAGCATGAGTGAGCCATATTTGGCTTGTATTTTTGTTGTTATATATTTCTGATTGTTCTAATAACACAGTTTTTACTATGTTGTCTGTATTTAGTTTTTGTATATGAGCAAGGTAGTTAATGGTTCGTTTCTCAGCCTCCATTTTCATGGGGATTAAACCTGTTTCTCCATATAATACCATATTATTACAACCTCTTGGTAATCTGGCAATCGTTCTTATATATTCTCTTTGTTGAGTTTCTATACATCTAAAAGTTTCTATCGAGAATGGAATTGCTGCTATACCATGTAGTATTTTCGGTATAACATATGTTTTCCATATTTTCGTCCCATATAGTATTGGTCTAGATGTTACAGTAGCGGGTTTGTAGCATCTGTATGTTTCTTTCCTAGTTCTTTCTGCTAGATCTAATTTATGTTTCTTCATTATATCCATGCTGTTTTGGCATAGCGTTATGCCCAAATATTTAGCTTCTTTTTCTTCTTGTATATATATTTCCTTTTTTATTCCTTCTGCTATATATTTGTATCCTAATGCCCAGTTTTTTTCTTTTTCTATTGGTCTTTTTAACGGTATAATAAGACTTTTTGGACCGGAAAATTCTATTTTCCATTTATTAGCGTAGTCTCCTACTATGCGTAATAATTTTTCCATGTTATTTTCGTTCTTTGCGAATAATAGCATGTCATCGGCAAAGAATAATCCAGATATATTTTGTTTATTTTCTGTAGTTCCAATTTCAATACCAAGGTGACATTTTTCTATTTCTTTGCCTAAATCGGCTATAAATAATGCCCATAATATAGGAGACATCGTACATCCTTGTCTTAATCCTACTGGCATATTTAATCTATTTGTTTTTATATCTTGAAAAGTAATTGTTGCTCCTGGATCTTGATAACTACTTTTAATAGCATTTATCAATTTATCTGGGAAGCCGTACTCTTTTAGTTTCTTCCATAAACCTTTTCTCCAAACTCTATCATATGCTTTACATATGTCTAATAAAGCCAATGTTGGAGATTCAGATCTTCTCAATTTATTAGCTCTCTGTACTGTATGTTGAATAACTAAAATGCAATCTTCAATTCTTTTATTTGCTCTAAATCCATGTTGTATATAACCTAGTATATTTTTCTTTTCAGTTATTTTTTCTAATCTTCCTGTTAATATTAATAAATATAATTTGCATAGGTTACATCCCAAACATAAAGTTCTATAATTTTTAATTTTACTTTTTGATCCTTTTTTATGTAATAATGTTACTTCCTGGGTTTTCCCAATTTCTGGAAAGTAACTAGAATCAAACCATTTATTAAAGAGTGCATGACACAAATGTGTCATCTCTTCTGGCCACTGTTTTATAAATTCTGGAGGAATATTTGTGGTTCCAGCTGAAGTGTTATTTTTAAGTTTATGGATTGCATCTTTAATTTCTTTAACTGTTATTTCGTTTTCTAAGTCTAATTTATCTGGTCCATTTATTATATCACTCATTCCTAGTCTTTTTAGTTCTGGGTTTGCTTCTGGCCATATTCCCATTGTAAAAATACTTTCCCAGAATTCTGTTATATGTGATTTAGTATTTTCTTCGCCTATAATTGGAATTTTATCATCATCTATTAATGTCACCTTTTCCCGTACTCCTCTTTTTAGTGTTTTCATAGTGTCATAAAGTTGGTGGAATTTTCTTTTAGGGTTATTAATCCATTTATTATGTGCTTTTTCTATTCTAGCCATTTCGGCTCGTTGTCTAATTTGTCGTCGTTCTCTTATTTTCTTGAATAATTCATTTAGTAAATTTCCTTTAAATTCAGGATTTTTACGTAATTCTTTTCTATAGTTACTAATCTCTAGATTTAATTGCCTAATTCTTTTAGATTCTTTTCTTTTTTTATTCGAATTCTCTCTATATCCAATTGTCTTAATTCCCGCATTTTCTATTAATTTGAATATAGAATTTTCTGTTAATTCTTCATTATTATCCATATTATTTATATTTGTTCTAATATCTTCTTGGTATTCATGCCAGTTTGTTTCATCATTTATTTTCCATTTATCTTTACTCACTTTAGTTTGTTTTATATTTTCTTTAGCTTTGACACTTATTTTACTATGTATAAAGCAATGATCTTTATTACCAATATTACCGTATATAGTATTCTTTTCATCAATAATCGTTTTGATATTCAATATATCTGGACTTCTTAATGCTATGTCCAGTATTTGGGGGTTTGTATTATTTTTATTATATCCCCATGTCCATTTACCTTCAGTTGAGACATCTGAGTTAATTAATTTTAAGTCAGAATCTCTGATAAAATTTCTTGTTATAAAACCATTATTATTTATGGTTTCATGATTATCTTCTACACCCCATTCGTCATTACCTATATGTCCATTAAAATCTCCAATAATGAAGACTTTATAATTATGTAGTCTACACCAATTAATATGTTGCATTAATCTTTGGCATATTGTCGTATTTATTTCTCTAGCATCAGGGTCGCTTTGATTTCTCAAATATACGGCACATATAGCAGTCATTGCTTTATTTTGGCATAATATCCATAAATAATTCATTGATATATCGTCATCTATATCATCTATATCTAACCTGCTCGGTTTAGTACTGGGTTTTGCCCAAATACTAATTCCCCCAGCTGGTTTCCCAATTTGCATTTTATGAAAACTTTCATAATCCTCAAATTTATGTAAGTCTAAGACTGTTTTATATTTAGTTTCAACACAACAAATGATATCTGGGTTAATAAGTTTTATATTATCTAATATAAGTTCAAATTTAGTGTTCATAGAGCAAACATTATTGTATAAAATATCAATAGTTTGATCATTTATTTTTTCTATTATTTTTTCAATTTCTTTATCTTTTATAAATGGATCTTTATTAGATTGAATCTTTATAATTGAATCATTTTCTTTTTCATTTCTAATTGGGACATTTTCTTTTTCATTTTCTACATTTTCTATTTTCTGTAATTGTTATAATGGATTAGCTGCAAACCGGTCAACCATATTATCGTTATCTCGCATTATATCCCTATATTCTTGTTGCAGTTCTAATAATTGGTCTTTCATGGTTCTAAATTCAGTTTTAGTTTCTGCGTTTTCTTTCATTATAGCCATATTTTCTGATTTTAATTCAGCATATTGTATAGATAAAGCTGCAAAGTACTCTTTCATGGTTCTTAATTCAGTTTTCATTTCTACATTTTCTTTCAATATATCTGTATTTTCTGATTTTAATTCAGCATATTGTATAGATAGAGCTGTAATGTACAATAGTACGGTGTCGTTTTCTGTCGTTTTAGGTTCTATATCGAATTTATTTTCTATTACCGTACTATTTTCTCCATACTCTGTACCATTTTCTCCATACTTGGTCACAGTATTCGGACTACCACCATTATTATCTAAATTAGGTGCCGAATTGCCATACTTGGTAATATTTTCTATTACCATATTACCAGATTGGACCACATCATCAATATGATTAAGATCTCCTTCCTTCATATCTATATCTACTGACTCGATCATATTATCGATGGTATTGTGTTTTTCATACATATTTGAAGTTTCCAGTCCTAAAGACTGGATAACATCAGCATTATGATCATGATTACTAGGTAATATGGTTTCCGGTTCTGAAAACGGGACAGCCATATTATCAGAATCTCCATACCGATCTCGGTTATATTTTCTCATTCTATCAGAATTTTCTAAAATATATTGATTTTCTCCAAACGGGGTTATATTTTCTCCTTCAATTAAAGTAGGTTTGGTTTCTGTCTCCATATCATATAGAAGCAGAACGGCCATATTATCATCGTCTGCACATTGGTCAAGCGGAATGGCCATATTATCGTCATCTGCAAACTGGTCAAGCAGAATGGCCATATTATCGTCGTTTGTAAACTGGTCAATCATATTATTGTTCTTTAGCATTATATCCATTAAATATATTGGATTTTCTAGATTATACAAAGTTTCTCCATACCGTTTTTCTCCATACTCAGTTATAATATCTCCTTCCTTTATGTCCGTATACTGTAATACCATATTATCGTCAGTAATGTTATAATTATCATACATATTTGACATTTCCATTCCCAAGGATTGGACAACGTCATCAATATGATTTAGCTCACTGTTTAACATGGTTTCCGGTTCTAAAAACCAGACAGCCATATTATCGTGATCATTTAGTATACTTTTTTCTC
The DNA here is from genome assembly GCA_003353785.1 of Gammaproteobacteria bacterium. Classification (GTDB taxonomy): domain Bacteria; phylum Pseudomonadota; class Gammaproteobacteria; order PIVX01; family PIVX01; genus PIVX01. The sequence goes on from PIVX01000069.1 coordinate 5,135, forward strand.
CTTCCTTCATGTCTATATCTACTGACTCGATTGTATTATCGATGGTATTGTGTTTTTCATACATATTTGAAGTTTTCCAGTCCTAAAGACTGGATAACATCATCATTATGATCATGATTACTAGGTAATATGGTTTCCGACTCTGAAGACGGGACAACCATATTATCATAATCATGTGTAGCAATATCATCTACGTCTTTGCAGTATTCTGGTTATATATCGAATATTAGTCTGACGGCCGTTTTATCATTTTATATT
>PIVX01000212.1 GCA_003353785.1 Gammaproteobacteria bacterium
ACAAAAAAAAAAAAAAAACAAAGCGTAAAAAAAGAGAATGGCACAGAGACGGCAAGCCGGGGATAGGGGAGTGAAACAAGGTGAAAAAAGAAATTTTTTAGGATATTATGTCGAATGTGCAGTGGGAAATGTACAGTCCAGACATGCAAGATATAATTGTCCAATGGCAGAATGTAATAGTTTAATTACGAGATCTTCATTGGCCAAACATATGTATGCACACCAAGCTAGAGGTGATTTTGGTGCTGATAAATATCCAGTGTATGGTGTAGGATGCATATGTAAAAAGCCTGACTGTGCCAGAATTATTTTGAATAAAAGGAATTGGATTGCGCATAAAAAAAGTTGTGATGGAACGGTACAGATGATTGATGGCCAAAAAAAATTACCAAAATTTGTCTTAAATTAATTTAGAGTTTTAAGTTTTTTTTTTAATTTGAGCCAGATCAACATGTCTTGTGCAGGAAATGAACACAACAAGCCATTGAAAAAGAGAAACAAATCGAAACACAAACAGAAACAAATCGAAAAACAAACAGAAAGCATCGAGACATTGCCGGCATTGGAGGAAGGTACTGACCATAGTGACCATGATGATAGTGACCATATTTATATGTTTGTAGACCATGATGATAGTGCGAATAGGTTTGATACAAGATATATATATATATATCCTCGCACAAATCAACAATAAAACATATATATATATATATATCCTCGCACAAATTAGACAAAAAATACAACAGCGTCAAACAGAGGAGGCCAAAATCAAAGAGGAAGCCAAAGAATTAGAGGCCAAAGAATCAGAGGCCAAAGAATCAGAGGCCAAAGAATCAGAGGCCAAAGAAAAAAAATCAATGCGAAAGAAAACAAAGAAAAAATCTCGAGGCAAAAAAACCAAAGTACAGAAAAATTGCAGCCGAAAATATAACAAGAAGGAATTGAAAACATTGTATGCGTATTTAAAGAAAACACCAAAATCGCATCCAAAAGAATGGCCAAAAATAAAAAAATTAGCAGGGAAATTAAAGCGTACAGGATGGGGCGTAAAGATGAAACTAAGAACGATACGCAACACGAAAGAAATGAAGAGAAAATTGACGCTAAAAATTAGGAAAGAAATCGAAAAGGAAATCGAAAAAAAAGAGAAAAAAAGAAGAAGAAGAAGAAGAAGACAAAGGAGAGAAATTGCAACTAGCTCAGATGAATTTAGTTGTTAAATAATTTTAATTAATTTTAATTAGTTGCCTTATTTTTTCAAAAGAATAGCATGATCATACATTGATGTATGATCATGATCAAAGCAATAGCATGATCATACATT
>PIVX01000213.1 GCA_003353785.1 Gammaproteobacteria bacterium
TCATTGCGACAAACTGTACACATAAATCGACTTATTTTATCGTCGGAGGGGCGTGTTACTTCTGAAACCGCTTTCCTACTGAATAATAGAATGGTGCGATCTGTGTTGGTACGAGACCAGAATATAAACGGCGAATCAAATGATATGGCTGAGGACCAAGAGGACGTCCTTGGAAACCTCATGCCTAGGCCTGCATTAAATCCTTCAGTCCCACGCACTGAAACTAGTCATGCCCAAACGGCCAATTCTGAAACAAATGTCACTGCTCCGAATAGACCTGTGCTCCCCAGACGTTTTGGACATTCCCAATTCTCTGGTGGACCATCTAATGCTTCTGACCCTGACGATCGGGGTGACGCTCCACCTACTACCGTAGCTCCGCCTATTGGCTTACGTATGTGGCCTCCCTTGCCGCTCGACCACGCTCGACAGGCCTGGATAGCGAGACCACCAATTCGCATTCCCCAGAGACCTCGTCTTGATGGAGGTCAGGGTGACGGACGGCCTCGTTCACCGGTTACTCGTGCCCGTACTGAACAGAATCAGTTTGGTGCGGCTGAGCAACTCGGTACTTTACGAGCCGAATACGAACGACAACAGGATATAGTGGGCCAACAATTTGCTACTATCGGACAAATGTACGATAATCAAGGTCTAGCAGAGCGATATGTAGAAAATTTAGAACAACGGCTAAATGATAGTCAGGAAGCTAGGTTGTTAGCTTTACGGACACAGAGAGTTAACTTAGAAAGACAACATAATGAACGAGCAGTAGCGATTCGAGAGAATTTGGCCAGAGATTATCAGACGAAATTAACAGCTAGTGTTATTGCTTCAAGAAGGAACGATAGCGCCGGCAACGGTCCCTCTACCAGTACAGCTGGAACTAACGGTGTCAGGCCTGGCACCTCCAGTGGTCCGAGCCCCGAGGCTAGGATGGCAACCAGTCATCATGGCCCTGGTATCCCGGCTACACCAGCTGAATCAACCAGTGTGGACCAGATGCTGATGCATTCGCCTCCAGTGCCCGGACTTGGACCACCCATACAGCCCCGTCGGACGTTTCGCCGTACAACGATAACTGGTACTCCCCCAACCGTACGATTTGCCCTTTCCAATCAAGTCCCTTCAGCAGAGGCTGATCGCGGTCCTGAAGAGGACAGCGAGGATGCCCAGGACGTGGAAGGTGACACGGGTGACACTCTATTATTAGGTTTTGGTCCTGAATTACTTGACCATGCCCAGCCAGGAAGAAATCGAATAGGAACTAACTCTCGTGGGATCTTGAGTGATGGTAGACAAATGCCATACACTGAACAACTT
>PIVX01000214.1 GCA_003353785.1 Gammaproteobacteria bacterium
CTTTTTTATTGTGATAATAAACCAGCTGTTCATATTATTACTAAGCGTTGTGCCTGTTTAAAAAGGCCTGATTTGACTGAATTAATGGTGAATTTTTGTGATTTAGCTTTGGATGCTAATATGTTAATTTATGCGTTGCATGTGGCGGGCATCAAGAATCCCACGGCAGATGGCCTCTCCAGAGGTTTACCATTCAGAAATACTGTTAATTTGAATTTAGCTGCAACATCTTCAGATTGTTTCGATATTATTGACAATTTGTTGCGTTGCTGGGAGCTGAAGATGAATTTATTAATAAACAAGAAAACTATAGCATGTGATAGAGAATGGAAAGAGTGTTGCAAATACCAGCGTTATATTGCTTGATTTGCGTTTGAACTGCTCTTCTCTGGAGAGGCCATGACTCTTTTGTTTTTTTCTTGTTCTTTTTTGATTTAAGTACTTGTTTTTTGACTTAACTTTGAGTTAAAAGCCCTCAAATGACTAGTTTGGTTTCTTGTTTGTTTCTATTATATAGCCATCGCTTCAAGAGTTATGGGATTATGCAATTGAATTAAATGAAAAAAGATTAGAATCAACTACGGTTTCATTATGGGTTGGTCACAAATTACAATGGAAAAATTTCTGTGATCTTTACAATTTTGATCCATTTGTATTTACAGAAAAACAATTTCAATTGTATGCTGCTTATAAATTTATGGTGGAAGATATCCAGGCGGATACAGTCAGAAATCATACATATGCAGTTCGTGATATGGCCATTAGTGCCTTTGGTATCCCATGCAAGGTGGATAAGAAGACCATGCCTTTTTTGCATGGTATGTATAATGGGAGAAAGATCGAGAAACCTCCAGGCTCTGGTTCGAGAATTATTACCAATGAAACCATTGCGAGATGGTTTGAAAGAGATATTTTGGATGAGCGTGTTTATGATTATCAGGTCATTCGAACTGCTTTCGCCTTGGCCCATAATACTTTACGAAGGAGTGATGAAGTCATTCGTAAGAATTTATCTGGCTTAAAAATTGGTAATATTATCTGCCAAAATGGTACATCGATCCCAAATAAGAATGATCAAAGTGCGATTTTCGTTTTTAATTTTTCGAAAACGAATAAATATGGCCGATTACAATCGGCGCCATTATTTCATTTGTGTCAATTTAAACAAATTTGTTGTTTATGTGAGATAATTAAATTATATAATTGGCGCAAAAATATTTGGAAGGATGAAGAGATTTTATTCCAATTCAAGAATAAAACTGCTTTAACGTATAACCAAATGAATAATAAAATAAAATGGTGTTGCAGGAAAGCTGGAAC
>PIVX01000215.1 GCA_003353785.1 Gammaproteobacteria bacterium
TGCGCCCTGATTATTTAAACCTTCTAAAAATTAGGAAGATATGTTAAATCGTTATGAAGCCGTTTTCATTTTAACTCCCGTTTTGTCTGATGTGCAGATGAAGGAAGCGGTCGACAAATTCAAAGGTTTGATTACCGAGAATGGGGGCAAAATGATAAACGAAGAGAATTGGGGCCTTAGGAAATTGGCTTATCCAATTCAGAAGAAATCAACTGGTTTCTATCATTTGTTTGAGTTTGAGGCAGATCCTACTGTTATTGCTAAGTTTGAATTAGCATTTCGTAGAGATGAGCGCGTAATTCGTTTTCTAACTTTCACATTCTATTTCTAACAGATTTTCTTGCGAAACAAGATTGGGTTCAGTGTTGGACATTTTAACTTTTAGTTAGTTGTAACTAAGTAACTAGACCCTTTTAGTTAGTTAGTTACTAACTATAACTAACTAAATCATCAAACAGCCATAACTAGATTTAACTATTACTAAATACAAATTCGTCCACTAACTAAGTTAAAAAACCTAGTTACTAAGTTAATAACTTAGTTATTTTAACGCATAATGTCAGAGATTTTGGTGAAAATTTGCCAAATTATCAGGATTTTCCTTAATATCTACGATCAAAAACTTCCGAAAACTATTTTATAATTCGATTTCGAACATTTAGAAGCCGAAAATTGTCACTACTGGTGAAAGAAAATCCATTTTCTTAAACATTCGGTTTGAAAACCATTATGTAGTTTGCCATTTTTCAAAAGTTTAGCAATTTCGATCAAATTATTTTCAACAACGTTAAAGTTGCAGTAGGAGATTCGTTAATCTTCATAGGCATATTCTATAGGTACCATTTTTGGGGGGAAATTCCGCCGACAAAAACTGCTTAATGCTTAACATGTCATTTTGGGAGTGAGCTATACTTACAATATTTCAATCAGAAGTTAAAAACGGAATAATTTTGAGCAAAGCTTGGTGATGACATTTGTTTCTGTAAAAGATTGAAGGTTTTTGGCATGTGAACGAAAAAATAGTGAAATTTGCCGATGGAAAAATCGATTTTAATTTTTTTGATTTTAACTAAGTAACTTGGTTTTTAACTAGGTAACTAACTAAGTTTTTTGAATAAACTTAGTAACTAACTTTAACTAACTAAGTTTCTGTTTTTGGGTGCCGTAACTAACTATAACTAACTAAGTTTTCAAAATTTTCGAAATGTCCAACACTGCTTTATAGCTAAGGTATAAAAATATCATTTATGGGCTATTCGAGTATCGCTATTTCATTTATGATAATGAAAATACAGTAACTTGGTCCTTTGG
>PIVX01000216.1 GCA_003353785.1 Gammaproteobacteria bacterium
TTGTTGCTGCAGATGATGGTGTTATGCCACAAACCAAAGAAGCTATCAATCATGCGCAGCTTGCACAGGTTCCTATTATCATAGCTATAAATAAAGTAGACAAACCCCAGGCAAATCCAAAAAAAATTAAAGAAGAATTATCTAAGATTGACATAGTCGTAGAGGATTTTGGAGGAAAGTATCAATGTCAGCATATTTCTGCAAAAACTGGTAAAGGTGTAGAAGACCTTTTAGAGAAAATTTTGCTAAAATCTGAACTTCTAGAACTAAAAGCAAATCCTAATAAAAGAGCTTCGGGTAGTGTTATAGAGGCATCCTTGGATAAAGATAGGGGATATACTACTACTATTATGGTACAAGATGGCACACTACATGAAGGAGATACTGTTGTAGCAGGTCGGTATTATGGTAAAGTAAAGGAAATGTTTGATTACCATGGAAAACGATTAAAGGATACTCCTCCATCTACTCCAGTACAAATGCTTGGACTTAATGGTGTTCCTCAGTTGGGAGATAGGTTTAAAGTTGTGGCCTTGGAAAAAGATGCTACGACTATAGCACTAAAAAGTCAGCAAATAAAGACGCGTAGACACATAACTTTAGATGAGGTAAGTAAGGGGCTAGCCTTGGGGAATTTCCAAGAACTCAAAACAATTATAAAAGTAAATGAAGATGATTCTGTAGAGTTACTATCAAATGCCTTATTGAAACTATCTACAGAAAATATAAAAATCAATGTTATCTATAAGGCAGTAGGAGGTATATCAGATTCGGATGTATTGCTACATCGGCTTCGGATGCTATTATAATAGGATTACTGGTACGTCCTTCACTTAGTGCATGCACGATAGCAGAAAAGGATGGCATAGATATACGTTTATATTCTGTTATAAACGATGCCATAGTTCATGTGAAAAATGCTACACAAGGAATGGTAGTAAAAGAAAAGAAAGAGATTGTTTATGGTGCTGCATACGTGATAGATATATTCAATATACCTCAAGTTGGAACAGTGGCAGGATGCGATATTACTTCTGGCAATATAAAAATAAACCATTCTGTGAGGTTGATACGAGATGGTATTGTAATTTATACTGGTAAAATACATGATCTGACAAAAATAAAAGACGATGTTAAATTGGAATATAAATACACTATAAGTATAGAAGATTTCAACGACATAAAGAAAGACGATATTATAGAAGCTTTTGGCTTTGAATCTGAAGAGTGATAACTAGCAATGCGAGATTGGTTAAATAAGTATGAACAGCTTGATATCCGATCACCATTGAAAATAAAGCTCTAACGAT
>PIVX01000217.1 GCA_003353785.1 Gammaproteobacteria bacterium
AAACAAGTCAACCATTGAAGAATGGTGAAAATAAATTGAGCGGTGCCATAATTCCATTGAAATTAGGCCAGAACATAATTGATAATAAGACATATAACATATCACATATACCGAATGAATATGTCAAACAAGTGCAAAAAAACCTGAATTTAGACCACGAGAATTGGCAAACAAATATTAAAATAATATCAACAATATTCGCATATATATATGTCGACGACGCACTATTAATGGCAGTATCATTATATCATTTAAATATAAATATTAATCATTTAGTTGAAGAATTGAGACCTATTGGTGCCAGAATAAAAATTGCCAAATCAGTAATAATTGTAATGAACGCCATGTATTTAAAACAAAATGAATATGAATTATATGAAAACAACAAAATTGAAATAACAATCGATGGAGAAAAATTAAAAGTGCTCCCAAAACAAGAAAAATTCAAATATTTAGGATTAGATATCCAATTTAATGAAAAAAAAAAGCAATTTGTATGGGAATCACATATAAATAGAGTAATATCTGCATCGTATGGAGGAATTTTATCATTACCTTACAGTATTACACAAATTGCAAACATTAGAACAAAAATAGCAATAATTATGTCCCGAATGAATATTTATGGTCTCGCAATTATAAAAATGAATGAAATTCAAATAAGCAAATATGAAAAATGGATATCATATGCATTAAGAAAAATGATAGGAATATATACAACAACCAAAGGAGCCATAATTCATGTATTATTTGGGATTAATCGAGTAAGGAATATGAATTATAAAGCAATGATTAAAGAATATAAGAAAATATACAATGGATTTGATATACCATTGAAAAATATGATCATTACGCAATCATGGTTATTAAATAATAAACTAAGACAAAGAAAAATAAAAAGACGACTGGTAAACAACAGAAGGATAAATAAATTCGATATAATTTATGACAATCAGGTATATTACTATCAAATCAATGATATTTTTGAGATATATAATCTGAAAAAACAACATATATCGAATGAATCGCCTCAATGTAATGATTATAAAACAATAATTGATACCACATATTATTTGAGAGATATTAATCACGTATTGGACGATGAAAATAATACAATTCAGTATATATTTGATATAAATAAAAATAAAATATTTAGCGGTGAAAAAATTAAACCATACCCAAATTATTATGTGAAAATTATTGATCTGTTCATTGAAATATTTCAAATTGAAAATAAAACATTAATACAAATAATGAGATTTATAACTGGCAATCATAAAATATTGTGGGATGAAAATAATAGGAA
>PIVX01000218.1 GCA_003353785.1 Gammaproteobacteria bacterium
ATCCCCGTCGGGAGAAGGTCCACACTAGTATCTGATACTTCTCTAGTAATCTGCCCTATCCCAGGTGTGGGTGGGGGCTTTGTTCTACCTCTTTCTGAGCCCCTTCCTCTTTTTCCGGGGCCGTATCTTTCAGCTGCTTTACTAAGAGAAGACCGTTGAGCTCTTTTTTTTCATCGGATTACCGAGGGAGCATATGGAAGGATACTACTAAGAGGAATTTAGATTAATAAATAACCCCTCTGCATTAAATTTATTGTTTCACTCTGTAAGGGCATTCTTACATGTATCTTGAGGGTGTAATAACACCTGTTATTTTATTTTATTGGTGTTCGAAGGACGGTTTAAAACTCTAACTAGGAGAAGAATAAAAGTAATAAATACCGCCATGAGGGTCAGTCTCTCTTATAAATGAAACTTAGGGTCAATGCTGGGCTTTGTTCTTATAAGACAGATTTTTACGGGTCTTTTTCTAGTAATATTCTATGTGAGAGACTCCAGAGTTTCTTTCCTTAGGGTGGAGTATATTATACGTGAAGTAGGATCAGGATGATGGATTCGAATTCTACACTTTAATGGAGCGAGACTGTTTTTTGTATGTATCTATATTCACGTTGCTCGAGGTCTCCTGTTTGGGAGCTTCCGTCTCTGAAAAGTATGAAGCACGGGGATAATCCTATTCTTTCTTGTTATAGGAGAAGCATTCCTGGGCTATGTTCTACCTTGGGGTCAGATGTCTGTCTGAGGTGCCTGTGTTATTACAAGGCTTCTTAGGGTCCTCCCCTGGGTGGGGGAGACTGTAGTAGTTTGAGTCTGAGGAGGATTTGTAGTTAATAGAGCAACCCTGGGATGTTTTTTAATGCTTCACTATCTTCTTCCCTTTGTGATGCTGGGGGTGGTTGTTCTACATGTTCTCTTTCTCCATGAAAGGGGGAGAACAACACGAAGGGGAGCCAGGGATAGAGAGTTTAAAATTAAATTCTTTCCTTATTTAATTTTAAAAGACCTGATAGATGTTTGTTTATTCTCTCTTTTGCTCTTTTTCTGCTCCATCTTCCCCTCCCTTCTAGGAGACTGTGAAAATTTGAAAGAGGCCAACCTTATAAGTAGCCCGATTCACATTCAACCTGAGTGATATTTTCTTTTTGTATACGCAATCCTCCGGGCAGTTCCTAATAAACTAGGGGGGGTGATTGCAATGTGTGGTGCCCTCGTATTAGTGTGGGCTTTCTGTCTCTGCAGAAGAGGAGAACAGAGGAGGTGAGGCGGGAGATACAAAATAATTATAATGTGGTTTTTTATCTT
>PIVX01000219.1 GCA_003353785.1 Gammaproteobacteria bacterium
ATCCCCGTCGGGAGAAGGTCCACACTAGTATCTGATACTTCTCTAGTAATCTGCCCTATCCCAGGTGTGGGTGGGGGCTTTGTTCTACCTCTTTCTGAGCCCCTTCCTCTTTTTCCGGGACCGTATCTTTCAACTGCTTTACTAAGAGGAGACCGTTGAGCTCTTTTTTTTCATCGGATTACCGAGGGAGCATATGGGAGGATACTACTAAGAGGAATTTAGATTAATAAATAACCCTCTGCATTAAATTTATTGTTTCCCCCTGTAGGGGCACTCTTAAATGTATCTTGAGGGTGTAATAAACACTGTTATTTTATTTTATTGGTGTTCGAAGGACGATTTAAAACTCTAACTAGGAGAAGAATAAAAGTAATAAATACCGCCATGAGGGTCAGCCTCTCTTATAAATGAAACTTAGGGTCAATGCTTGGCTTTGTTCTTATTAGACAAATTTTTACAGGCCTTTTTCTAGTAATATTCTATGTGAGAGACTCCAGGGTTTCTTTCCTCAGGGTGGAGTATATTATACGTGAAGTAGGATCGGGGTGATGAATTCGAATTCTACACTTTAACGGAGCGAGACTGTTTTTTGTGTGTATCTATATTCACGTTGCTCGAGGTCTCCTGTTTGGAAGCTTCCGTCTCTGAAAAGTATGAAGCACGGGGATAGTTCTATTCTTTCTTGTTATAGGAGAGGCATTGCTGGGTTATGTTCTACCTTGAGGTCAAATATCTGTTTGAGGTGCTTGTGTTATCACAAGGCTTCTTAGAGTCCTTCCTTGGGCGGGGGAGGTCGTAGTAGTTTGAGTCTGGGGAGGATTTGTAGTTAATAGAGCAACCCTGGGTTGTTTTTTAATACTTCACTACCTCCTTCCTTTAGTAATGCTGGCGGCAGTTGTTCTACATGTCCTCTTTCTCCATGAGAGGGGGAGAACAACACGAAGAGGCGCAAGAGATGGAGAGTTTAAAATTAAGTTCTTTCCTTATTTAATTTTAAAAGACCTGATAGATGTTTGTTTATTCTCTCTCTTGCTCTTTTTCTGCTCCGTCTTTCCCTTCCTTCTAGGCGACTGTGAGAATTTGAAAGAAGCTAATCTTATAAGTAGCCCGATTCACATTCAACCCGAGTGATATTTTCTTTTTGTATACGCAATCCTCCGGGCAGTTCCTAATAAACTAGGAGGGGTGATTGCAATGTGTGGTGCCCTCGTATTAGTGTGGGCTTTCTGTCTCTGCAGAAGAGGAGAACAGAGGAGGTGAGGCGGGAGATACAAAATAATTATAATGTGGTTTTTTATCTT
>PIVX01000220.1 GCA_003353785.1 Gammaproteobacteria bacterium
GCCATCGATAAATGGATCGCCACATTCGGACCGCCAGAAAGCATATTATCTGATAATGGCAGCCAATTTATTTCATCTATTTATCATAATTATATGTTAAATCATGGCAAAGTTAAAAGAAAATATACAGCCACATACCATCCAGAATGCAATGGCCAAATTGAAAGATTACATCGTTGGCTCAAAGAAAGATTAGCCTTAATCGCCCAAGACGGTGGACTTAATTTTTTAAATGGCACCGATGATTGGTCTGATTATCTCCCAATCATTCAATATACATATAATTCGTTACCAAATCGCATGACAACATACTCGCCAATGAACATAGTCTTTGGCCGCGATCCGTATAAAATACTAAATTACGAATTCGATCCAAATAACCCATTGGAGTACACCCGATTTATGGCACAACGCTTAAATATTATTCGTAACAATGCCAATGAGGCACAACGTATATACGACGAAATCCGCACTAAATCACATGATAAAAATAAAATTGACGACCCATTCGTCATCGGCCAGCACGTATTATACAACATGGCATCACATTATATCGGAAATCGCAAGAAATTCGACGAACGCTGGATCGGCCCGTTCGAAATCATTAAAGTCAGCCCGAACGACTCATTTCGTATACGATCCTTAATACCGAATGACGACCTTAATTCTCTTTATGATAACCCCGATAATGCCATTTATAATACATTCAATGCGCCAAAAACCCATCTTAAGCTGTATTACCATGAAAAGACATCGACTGAATACACATCGAAGGCCCCGGCCTTAATCATGTGCCACGCGCTCGAATCTAAACTATGTGTATTATCAAACACATACAAACAAATAAAAAGAGAAAGTGAAGAGAAACAAATAAAAGAAACCTCATTATCCCCGACAACAATCCAAGAACAATTCGAATTATATAACAAATTAGCGAACACAATCCCGAATAATTTCAATTCCATTAATAATTCGTTATTGATAATGCAGTCTCACTTTAATTACGATGAGATGCATGAAATGTTCTTATTAAAATAAATACATTGATCTCGACATCATTATTCTCGACTTATTCATTGTTCTCGATTTATTATTTGTTCTCGAATAATTATGATTAACAGAAATGATTTAAACGTAGCAAATTAATATAAAAAATTGTTAAAAAGAACCTCATCCCCTTCCGCTCGGTGAGTAACTGGAGAAGTTGGTAACACGTACGTCTAGGATAGCGCCTAAATGTGCCGTTTCCACTATCCGCCGCCAACTACGCAGTATCAAAGGT
>PIVX01000221.1 GCA_003353785.1 Gammaproteobacteria bacterium
TGGATCGGGAATAAATCAAATAATAAATATTAACTGAGAATAGACTACGGTTGGCATTGTAAGATGGAATAACCGGGTCCTGGCACGAAACAGGGTTACTGTAACTAACCACTCAAAAACGTAAAATAGCCATAACTCGCTCAATTTTTGACCGTTCGAGCTGAAAATTAAAACACGAAAAATCGAAATTTTCGATTTTGGGGCAAAATTTTTTTTGATTTTCGGCAAAAAAAATTTCTGGGTCCTGGCACGAAACAGGGTTACTGTAACCCGCACTAAACACCTCAAACGGCTGGATCGGGAATAAATCAAATAATAAATATTAACTGAGAATAGACTACGGTTGGCATTGTAAGATGGAATAACGGGTCCTGGCACGAAACAGGGTTACTGTAACTAACCCACATTAAACACCCTAAACGGTTGGATCGGGGATAAATTGACCCAAAAATGTAAAATAGCCATAACTCGGTCAATATTTGACCGATCGAGCTGGAAATTGAAACATGAATTTTCAAAATTTTTTATTTTGGGCCTAAAATTTCGGACCGTAAATTACATTTTACGGTCTGACGGACCGTAAATTATAAAAATAGGTATAACTCAGTCAATAATAATCGGTCGGAGCTGAAATTAAAAAACATTGATACACGGTAAAACGGGGTCCCGGCACGAAAACGGTTACCGTATCTAACCCACACTAAACACCCAAAACGACCAGACCGTAAATTCATAAGTATAAAAATAGCCATATCTCGGTCAATAATAATCGGTTAGAGCTGAAATTAAAAACATTGATATCGATAATCGATATCGTAACCGAAAATCAAAAAAAGAATCAACGCTCCATCAAAAATTTACATCAAATTACCGACCCATCGGATCTATGATAATATAGAAATAATGATCTAAATGTAGTTAATGTGCCTCAAATAGTAAAGATGCCCCAAAAATTCTTTATGGAATGATTAGAGGTAACAAATATATGATTTAAAAAAAAGCAGAAAACATTATAACAGTTTATATGAAAAACAACAATATATCATAATAAATCACTTCAATATTGATATTTCACCAGAATGGATGGCTGAAAATGTAGTATTATAAATTTAAACAAAAACAAGTTTTACAAATCACTAACAATGTCGGCAGACGACGTCGGGTAGTATTTGCGCCATGCGAAGTATAATTTTCTGAATTGATCGTAAACGGTGTTGCAGTCGTAACTAAATCGAGTCTAACATTAGAACAAAGTTAATATATTTATTAAAATGTTTA
>PIVX01000222.1 GCA_003353785.1 Gammaproteobacteria bacterium
AATAATTAAAAAGACAAAAATTAATATTTCAAATCGGAAACGTGAAGCAATTTGTGAACTCTATGTTGATCTCTGAATATTGTTTGATGACGTCACTTGTTGTTGTTTGGAAATATAAATATAAAACCAGTTTTAGTTTAACAATTTTATGACAAAATCGCACCCCAGGTTGCCTAAATTTTACATCTATGATTACTGTACATTAGGGGGAACCTTTGCACCTCTGACCGATACATTTATCCAATGCGTGTAACCTGTCATTCGAGAGTGGGAATTTTATACTTATCACTTCCATACAACAACCATAGCTTTACGAAACATTGGATCTATCAAATTGGAAACGGTGCCGACAGCATTTTGTTCATAATAATAATGAAAAATATCATTTTCTTCGATATTTATAGTACAATACTGTTTAATGTCGGCACATTCCTTTTTTATTTTTTCATATATCTGTTTTTTCATTTCCGGGGTTTTGTATATCTTATCCATACATTGTAATCCGTATCGGTCGAATAACTCAAATATTCCCTGTCTAATATGCTTGCACGGTTGTTTATCAATAGTATCCATTTTATCCACTTCATCGATTCCATTGATCTCGTCGATCAGACATTTTTCGCAATTTTCTTGTTCAATATATAATATTTCCTCTTTTAGACGATCGAGATAACATAATCTGAATATATTTTCGATTATGTCGGATTTTTTCATATGTTTTAATGAATCTTTGGGGAGAAATACTATTTTATCCAGTTCTGGATGCATTTTCGATAATCGTACTAACAGTTGTCGCATTTCTTAAATAAATAAACTTCCGACGAAGTCTTCGTTTCATAATATATCCGTTATAGCAAGAGTGGCCGAGTGGTTAAGGCGTTGGGCTTAAGTCTCAATAGATGTTATCTGCGTGGGTTCGATCCCCACCTCTTGCATAATTTTTTGAGTCTTTTTGATACCCCCTCTTATAATAATTTTGGACTTAAAATTTTGGCTGCCCCGGGTTGGGCCCAAGCCGATCGAATTTAGATATGTTACTGAGAACCGTTGTACATCAAATCGTTTTATGGGCGACTGGGCAGACCATACATCGTATATCGAATCTTTTTGGTTCCGAAATCGAGTATCGAGCATCGTATATTATCGAATCCTTTTCCCGATTTTTGGTTCCGAAATCGTGTATCGATATCGATGTTTTTTATTTCAGCTCCAACCGATTATTATTGACCGAGTTATGATGACTTGAAATTCTTCGTTTTTCGGCAAATTTTCGTT
>PIVX01000223.1 GCA_003353785.1 Gammaproteobacteria bacterium
CGTACCCACGTTATCGATTGTTTCGAAAACCCCGAATCAGAATATGTGCGTAGAGCGTTCGATTGTTACGATTGCGGGCAAAAATTCACCAATCGCCATAATCTAAAACTACATATCGATAGAAAACACTCGGAAAATTTTGAACCAAAATCGATCGAGCAATCGGAACCGGCCAACGATGAAGAAATCGAATATTTCGAAAGTGACGATTTCGACGTTTCCCTGTTATATGTCGATAAGCAGCGTTCGGAACGGAAATCGAAAAGGTTTAAGGCCAGCGAAAAAACTGTACGATTTACAGTCAGCGAACTAGGCCTAAGACTATGTAGGGCGGGTCTAATATTGATCGTTATATACAAAATTTTAGATCACGTTATAACCTCGAGCGGATACCACCCCGAAAGTCTAATATCTGTCACAATAGACAGCCCGGCTCTAAATCACGGTCACGTATCCCATTTGGCACCGGTTAAAAATTTCCATTTGGACACTTTTTTGATGGAGTTCGAAAAAATAATAGATAGTAGCGACGTCATTGAACTGGAAAGTGACGAAATTTCTATCGAAATGCGTAATATCGATTTGCGTACCGGGGTGAGCGGAGGGCGCAGACTTAAATTAGGTCATTATAGCAGCGTTAGTACGTTTTTGAACCAGAAAAATGGCCTAGCCGACCCGGCCCATATGGACAATAGTGTGCTGTATCCTAATTCGTGCTTCGCATTAGCCGTAGCTATGGGGTTATACGCTGGAGATCGAAATGTGAAAAGAATGAGATTCTACAAACTGCGCAAATTTCCTACAGCCGTGGAACAAATAGTGGGCAAAATTTACGACTCCGCGGGGCTCGAATTCGATACCGAAATATCGATCAACCATTACGGGGCGATCGATAATTACATCAGAACAACTTATTCTCGAAATTTAGTCGTTTACTGCGTCAGTACAGAACCGCCGATCGAATATCGACTAGTTTATGCAAATTCCGTTCAATTACCAAACCCGATATCGATATTAACAGCCGATGGACACGCCTGGATGATTTGCGGTCTGAGATTGTTATTCGGGGGAAAAGGCTACTGTATTCACTGCCTCGAACCCATCCCGGTCGGGGGTAGACAGTACCACATGTGTTTTAGAAAATGTTGCAAATGTTATAGCTCGTTATGCGCCACCTATCTCCGAAGGCGACCAACTATTGCGACCGTTTATTGTCAAAACTGCCGATGCTTTTTTCGGGACCAATTCTGTTTCGATCAACATCGAGCGACCGAT
>PIVX01000224.1 GCA_003353785.1 Gammaproteobacteria bacterium
TGAGTTGAGAAAGTTTGTATCTTGGTTTTAAATTCATTTAGATATTGCCAATTAGACTGATATAAGAAATATTTCTTATCCAGAGCCTCTTCTGCTACATCTGGACGATTTGAAGCATAAAAGGCATGGCCAGAGCTATCAAGCTCATAGAGAGCAACTCTTCTTAAATCTCCTAGTAATGCGATAAGCTTTTCTAGCTAGTTTATTAAAATGCTTCTCAAATTTAGTTCCTTTATTCCAATCTTCTTTATTTGGTAACAACAATTTCTAGTTCTAAATATTTAATAAATTCTGATTTGATCCCTTTCTTAAGATTCTTATGGAGAATGATATATAGAGCATATCTAGCTTTATCTTTTTTTACGAATAATGCATTATTATCTAGGCTAGGATAACCATAATTAAGTGGCACCTTTTTAATATCAATTGCAGCATGTTCTTTATGTTTATATAAAATATGCTTAAGTTCCATAAGTTTGAGTGGATTAATGCTTTGCTTTACATGTTGCGCAAAGTTTTCCATTTTGGTAACTGTAGCTATGCATTTTTTTCCTGAAATTGTTATTTTAAATGGCGGAGGTATTTGTGGATTTTCTGTATGGACTTTATACTTTTCTGTATGGAACAGCACACGTTTAAGGGTGTCAAGATGATCAGGATCATTTAATACGGGTGGGAAAATAGTATCATAACCTTGTTTAAATTCTATCTCTACTGAAGGAGGGGAATATTTTTTATCTTTTTTCTCTATATTTTCATATGTTATTTCTTTATGTTTCATAAATATCATATTAATGAAAAGATTTTCTTCTGCGTACATTGACGGAAGTTTACCATTTATATCATGGGTGGCAGTGTTACAATTGTTTTCAAGCAATTTCTGTATTTTATCCCCCTGTTTTGTCTTAGCTGCGAGATGTAAAGCTGTTTGATTTTTGTCGGATGGTAAATCTTTAAATAGAGAAAAATTATCCATAGATATTAAAAGTTCTAGATGGTTTTCAAAACCTTTAGTCTCACAAATATAGCGTAACGCATATGCAAGAGTGTTTAGATCATTTGAATATTTGTTAATTGCAATTTTAAATTTATTGATATCTTCTAACGAATTATCTATCAATTTTTTTAAGTCTGCTAGAGAATGACATTCGTGCCTATGTGATTTTTTCCAGCCTTTTTTCTGACATTTTCTACTACAATATCTAGTAACTCCATCCCCTTTACATATTTTTGTTGTATTAGACAGTTTTTCACAATAAGCGCATTTTCTGT
>PIVX01000225.1 GCA_003353785.1 Gammaproteobacteria bacterium
CTCAGACAACCACTTGATACTTCGACTGGATGTAATGTCAGTTGTACGCAGAATCTCCGGAAAGTTGGAAAAGTAGTCGACTAAGACAACGATAAATCGCATATTACCAGGTGCATTTTCGAATGGTCCTGTAATATCGATTGCTACTTTTTCCCATGGTGCTTCAGGACGACGAATAGGTTGTTCTTCAAAGTGCATTTTGGGTGTCGATTTGACTGAATCCTGACATGCTTGGCAATGACGCACAAATTTTTCGATTTGGCTGTCCATCCCGGGCCACCAATAGCACTCTCGTAACTTGCGTTTCATACGGACAATTCCCGGATGTCCTGAATGTGCCATTTTCAACAACTGAGTTTGCAGTGTGGCCGGGACCAATATACGGCAATCGTGCCTCATGATCAAGCGGTCCTCCACTCGCAACTCATTGCGAAGTTGGTAATAAGGAATCAAGGCAGGTGGAAGCTTACTCTTGACAGGCCATTGTTTGTTTATGACATTTCTCAGCTGTTCATGCAGTTTGTCCTTTGCACTAGCATCTTGAAATCGTTTGAATGACAAACCCTGTTCAGTAACTGCTTTTATCACTCTGTCGATTTGTGGGTCTGCAACTCCCAGCTCTTTGGCTTTGGTAGTCAGACGAGATAGAAAATCTGGAACTTGATTTTCACTGCCTTTGCGATACTCAATTGTGTAATCGAAAACTGACAATCTTTCAAACCAGCGCAGAAATTTGCTCGATTTTCGACCATTGGTATATTGTCGCAAAAGTGTAGTTAATGGCTGGTGATCTGTTCTCAGTGTGAACCTACGTCCCAGCAAAAACTTTTCCCAATATTCACAGAAATGGACTGCACCTAGGGCTTCTACCTCTGGTGTGGAATATTTTCTCTGTCTGGCATCTAATGTGTGATGTCCGAACGCGACAGGAACTTCTTTACCATTCTGAACTTGAGATAAGACCCCACCAATGCCTACATCCGAAGCGTCGGTCGAGACGATGGTGTGACATTCTGGGTCGAACAGTGCTAACTTCAGTTTCGTGTAGACCAACTTTTTAAGTGTCTCAAATGAAATCCTGCACTCAGGTGTCCATTCAAACTTGACATTACCACGGGTCAGCTTGCGCAGCGGTTCAACAAGCGCTGTGAAGTCAGGCAAAAAATCGTGATGATAATTCAACATGCCAAGGAATCTCTGAACATCCTTTACATTTTTTGGTTGCTCCATGAGACGAATAGGCTCCAAATTCTTTGGATTTGGCCGTATTG
>PIVX01000226.1 GCA_003353785.1 Gammaproteobacteria bacterium
TCAAATATGAAATTATTTTTGTTTTGTTTTCATATCAAATAAAATAAAGTAAGCGGATTAAATTGGAATACAAGAAATATACAATATATCATTAAATATTGTTTTTTCTGAGTTTCTTATTAATGTTGATAATTTAAATCTTTCAGAATTGGACACTTTACACAGCCTTTGTTAATTTGTAGTAGGTTGTGTTCAAATAATCAGACTTTACAACAACCTTTTCTAATAATAGATACATCACATGTACAGTCATATAAATCAATGCAGGTTTTGATGTTTCATAGCAGAATAGTAATTGGATGATACTTATTGCTGCATAAGTCATCCAGGCACCAGCTACCCATGTTCTGTACTGTTTGTCTGTCAATTTTTTGCTGTGTTTTAATCCTTGAATAAAAGAATCATTTGCTGAAAAAATGGGAATCAATACACAAAAATTAATGTACAGATGAACCGAAAGTGAAGGATGTGCCACATAAAAAGGGATGTTTTGATTGTTTGTAAACCACCAATAAATAGGATAAAAATAAAAAGCAGATATTGTTGCTAATCCAGATGAGACTGATCCGGGTCTATCTTCTTTAAAAAACCAATGCCAATATACAAATAAATGAAGTGCTTGAACAAATAGGAAAAATGGACTCCAAAATGGAATTAGATGTAGGTTAATAGGAACGAATTGCGTGAAACCATACATCATAAATGAAATAACTCCTAAAATACCGCGAGAAAAATGCCAAACAAAAAATCCTATTTTTTTCCTCTGTTTGGTTGACCGTAGCGGTGTGGAAGCCAGCATCATCATAGAAAGACAACAATTAGCACAAAAAACATATCGCATTGTTGTTTCCAAAAACTCTTTATCATGTTGCTTTACAATTATCGGGATGATACTTAACAATAATGAACCAATAAATAGCAGGCTGATAATTGAATGAAAGCTTCTGCTGAGAAATGAATAAGGTGACATCGTCTTAACGCACTATACTTTTTTTTCTAAGAAATAGTTTTTTACTAGAAATAGAAAATAGAAAATAGAAAAAAAAAGTTCTTTAACACTAAAATTAGTTTTCCTGCTAAAATTATCAATTAGTTGACATAACTCAATTATGAATTCAGCGGCAATCATTCAGCTGCAAATGCATTGGAGTTTACTCCAGTGCCTGATTACTTAACCCGCCCTAGGTCCAGATAACCCGCACTTCTGTACATATTTGCAAATTTATCGCAAGTAAGCCATCATCATAACAATCCAATAATTAATTCACA
>PIVX01000227.1 GCA_003353785.1 Gammaproteobacteria bacterium
GACTCAGTCAAGTTCACAATGGTAAATACTTAACCGTATGCCCACTGACCACGCATGGTAAAAATGACCTAGTTGTCGGCTAGCGACATTGACTCCTGGGTATTTTTTTTTTTTTTTTTTTTGCGAGCGATGAAGCGAACCAACTCACTAGAGATGTCATTGAGGTGCAACAAAAAAATACACAGACAAATAATTACATAAATTTTAGCAAACACATATTTCATTTTTTAGTTTTTGTTTCGCAGCTTTTTTTATTCTGGGATCATTTGTTTTTGTGATTAATTCCCGTGCAGCACTCAGACCATTCACGTTTGCAAAACTTAACAATTTACCTAGCTTTGCAATGCTGCTGAAATTTTTCATAAGATCCCAATTCTCTCCAAATAACTTATATCCTAATTTCGAGTGTCGCTTGACCTGTTCATACTTTTCGGCTTGTTTTAACGAAGCACAAACGCGACCCAAGTTTTTTTTCTGGGCTGCAAACTTAATTTTAGGCCCTAAAACCTGCCAAATCTTTTTTTTAGAGCCTTCCTTATTTTTAACGATTGTTAAACACCACTGTCCTTTGGCACAATAATTGTCAAATAATCCCTTAAAAAAATAACAAAAAAAAACACTTTAACACAAAATTATTTGTCCCTCTTCACAAGGAGCTATTTTGCTTAACAACCAATTAATAGAAAAAAATAATAATTTGTTTATACCTCTTCAAAGGAGGTATTTTGCTTAAGAGCCAAATAATAAAAAAAAAAAATAATAATTAAAAAAAAAAATTTACCTTGTAACTACTCTCCTTAATCGCCTTCTCTTTCTCTTCTAAAATTATCAAACCTGAAATGTCGTTTGGAACTTCTTCCAAAGCTAACATTTGCACATCACTGCTGCTCTCGCTGCTGCTGTCACTGCCACAGTTCCTTTCACTGCTGCTTTCACTGCTGCTGTCACTTGAACTTTCTTTTGCAGACGAGGCCAATGGAAGATAAAGAACTTTTTTTCCTGTGATTCTAACCTGTCGTTTTGGCACTCGACATCTTGGCACTTTTGCTCCACTACCAATCCACGCTTTTGTTGTTTTAGTTCTTGCCATTCTAATACACTTACTAAAATAAACAACAACAAACAAGGATGATTAAAATGTTAATAAACAAAGTTTTTGTAATATTTTTTGAGTAACTTTCGAATACCTTCTAGCGGAGAACAACAATAGCAATTATGATTATTTTCACAACAACACAGATGATATACACACTTAAAACAATAACATA
>PIVX01000228.1 GCA_003353785.1 Gammaproteobacteria bacterium
GTCGGATCGGGATGGTTGATGGCTCGTTGGATAGCTTATCGAAAATGATTGGGTGTAGCGCCCTCGGATTTTTAAAATTTTTTTTTATTAATTAATTATTAACGATAATTAATATTTTTGATACATTTTTTAGTTTTTTATTTTATATTTCTAATTAAAAGTTATATAAAGTGAACGGTAATCTGTGACCGTCAGCGACAAAAAGTTTGCTGACATAGTCCTCTGTTATATTTTGAAGAAAGTTTTTAAAAAATTTTTTTCAATAATTAATTATTAACGAAAATTAATATTTTTGATATATTTTTTAGTTTTTTATTTTATATTTCTAATTAAAAGTCATATAAATTGAACGGTAGCCTATGACCGTCAGCGACAAAAAGTTTGTTGACATAGTCCTCTGTTATATTTTGAAGAAACAAATTAAAAATTATTTTAATAATAACGCTAATTATGCAAATTAAATTATTTTAAATTTCGATATTTCGAAAAAATGATGGCAGACATTGAAACCTACATCGATCGAAAGCTAATAACGTTCCGAGTCAAACGCGATCAAAATTTAATTTAAATTATTGTTCGATTATCGATAAAAATCGATTAAAAATCGATAATTTTAGTTATTTTTGAAACTTTAACGAAAATTGTTCAAACCTTTTTAGATCGAAAGCTAATAAGGTTCCGAGTCAAACGCGCTAAAAATTTGATTTAAATTATTGTTCTATTATCGATAAAAATCGATTAAATATCGATAATTTTAGTTATTTTTGAAACTTTAACCAAATTGCTTCAAACCTTTTTAGATCGAAAGCTAATAACGTTCCGAGTTAAACGCGATAAAAATTTGATTTAAATTAATGTTCGATTATCGATAAAAATCTCAAACAAATCAGTCACTGCAAGTTGGACATTCCGTCTGCTCTGCTTGGGCTCTCAAACAAATCAGTCATTGCAAGTTGGACATTCCGTCTGCTCTGCTTGGGTTCTCAAACAAATCAGTCATTGCAATTTGGACATTCCGTCTGCTCTGCTTGGGCTCTCAAACAAATCAGTCATTGCAAGTTGGACATTCCGTCTGCTCTGCTTGGGTTCTCAAACAACTCAGTCAGTGCAAGTTGGACATTCCGTCTGCTCAGCTTGGGCTCTCAAACAATTCAGTCACTGGAAGTTGGATATTCAGTCTGCTCTGCCCTGGTTCGACTCGCAAACAATTTGGTCTCTGCAATTTGATCATTCCGTCTGATAAGATGTGTAAATAAGACATGTAAAA
>PIVX01000229.1 GCA_003353785.1 Gammaproteobacteria bacterium
TTTTTTTGGGAGCTCTCTTATATCCCTTCGTTTGTTTTAGCAAAATCTACAACCTACACATGGATCATCTCAGCTCAAGTAGTTCTTTTAGAGACTTTACTGATTTTTTCCATTGCAAGAATAATTATTAAAGATACTATATTATCTTTTTTAATATCTATATTCTTTATATCTCTATATTATCATTTATGCTTTCATTCTCCAGTTGGTATTGCTTCACTGAAGAGTGGCATGATTTTTGCCTGTGGACAGCTTTTATTTATTTATTTAATTCTTAAGGGTCGTGATAAACTAAATACTATCAGTTTATCTGTATTGATAGGGATAGCGATAACCTTTGCTAAGGCTAAATATTTAGGAGTTCCTTTTATAGCCGCAATAGTTGTGTTTATTATAAGAGAGTCATGGAATTCTAGAATAAATATTATGGAGATCTTGCAGGTATTTATTTATGCTGGGATTATATCTATAGCTTGTGGTGGGCATTACTATCTTTATAACATCTTTGTGCGAGGGAACATTTTTTACCCTGTACCAGTTAAATTTTTGGGAATGACATTTGCTGGACCATTTAATTTGGAAGGTACAAGTTTACTTGATGCATTTAAAAAAGGGATGGGGTGGAAATATTTTCTATTTGGTAAACAAAGTCTTTTAAAATGCTTTTTTCCTATATTTTTACTAATGTTAGTTGCTTGTTTAACAAAGCTAAAAGACTTATATAAGAAGAAATCACCTATTTTATTTATTATCTTACTTATCTTGTCTATGTGGTTTCTATATATCTTTTCCTACTTTAGTGGAAGTAGTGATGGTAATACTAATGATTTGGTTTATATTAAGTATCAATCAAGCTTTAGGTATATTCTTGCCGGGCTTGGCTTAACTTACATCCTTGGAAGTTGGTTTTTAATAAACACTTTGGGAGCATCAAAGAAGTTCATTTATATATTGTTTTCAGTAATGATTGCGCATAACTATTGGATTATACATAGCATATATGGTAGTTTCTACATCAAGTTATATCCTACTTTAATACTTTATTTATTGTCTACACCTTTTGTCGCTGCTTTATATGTATTAGCTCATTTTTCGAAAAGATTTTTCAATAGGTCTAGCTCTTCTTTTATGGCTATATTATTATTGTTTCAGACAATTATATTGATAGTTGTTAATCCTTATATGGAAAAATATAACCTTAGAATTATGAATAATCCAAACCGAGAAATAACAAAACAAATTGCTTATCGAGAGCCTGCA
>PIVX01000230.1 GCA_003353785.1 Gammaproteobacteria bacterium
AATCGTTTCGTCGATCATCGTAGGATGAAAGTTGCATGTGAGATCCAATCCTTTGTAGAGCTCGACCCCTCTCTGACTGTTGACGAGCGCACAGGGAATCGTAATAGGACATGGTAGTATTAGATTGTTGATACTCTTCAACAATCGGGATTGGAGAGTGCCCTAAAGTCGGCAGCATGTGTGAAATAGGTGGCCAAGCTGTTGGGGTGGTATCAACAGTGGCAAGCTGCAACAGTCCGGCCACTGGCTCAGACGAAGCCTCGCTCGAAGCGGACGACTGTGAAGTCGTAGAAAGGTTGATTGGTCCAGGACCGGTTGTTTCTGGTATACCAGCGACAACGGGTCCCGTAGGAGTCAAATTTGGTAATCCAGGTTGTCCTGGATATAAATAAGGGTTTGGGGTAGCCGACGTGACTGTGCTTGGATGTGCTACAGCCGCCGTGCGATAAACGCTTGGGTGTTGAGTCCGAGTAGCGTAGATGGCAGGTGCTACAAATTGGCCTTGTGGGTTTGGAACCAGGCCTTGGGCTGCTAGTCTTGCCTCAAATTGTCTGGCACATTCATCCCAGGTTTCCTGTTGGAGACGTTTGAATGTGTCGGCATCAAGGTTTTTCTGACGAGGTTGAGGGTCACGACTCCTCTTCTCTCGACTTTGAGAATGACTTGACGCCTTTCTTTGGGAATCTGACCACGACGTCTGTGATCGGGATCGTGTTTTGTCGTGATGAGTGCCACCACGACCTCTACCAGATCCAGTCCCACGAGTTGGAGGCTTGTTTCTCTCCGGTTTCTTGAACTGTTGTGAATCCCTGGCAAGTCTAGGGATTCGGTAGTCCATTGTCTTTAATGGCTGTGGCATAATTAGGGCCAACTCTTGGTCCGACACAGGTGGTGGTGTCTTGGGTCCAGAGCCATTAGATCTTTTTGGTCGTCCAGTAGATCCTTTTGATCTGGATCTATGTTGTTTTGAGACTTGAACAGCTTGGGTTCTTTGACCAGTAGTTGTCTCGGCCTGGTTAATCTCAGGACCGGTACTGGCCACAGAAACAGGGGCTGTTTCTTGGGCGTCCGTTGGTGGTGGTGCCTCTACGATCATCAATCGAGCTGGCGATGTTGTTGCCTGAAATAGAGGAGTGTTTATATCAAGATTATCTTTGATAGGAGAAGAAGGTGAAAGAACTAGTAAACTGTCTGGTTCCTTGACCGGATCAGTTAACTTGTCTGTGACAGCTAGTGGTGGTAGCTCACGAGTTTCCTTA
>PIVX01000231.1 GCA_003353785.1 Gammaproteobacteria bacterium
GAATCTGTCATTATTATTTTTCAACGAAGCTTGCATTAGCGGCTAACATGTGTTAGCATTAGGCTTTAACTCCATAACTCGGGCTACATAAAAGATATCAACGCGAATTTTTGTTTGGGGTTACCCAAGGGTCAGCCCAACTCCCAACGCAAAATTCGATATCCCAAATCGCCGATTCGCGGGGTCCCGAAGTGAAACGGAAATGGCTATAAAACCTTGAGTATTGGTCGGATTGAACTGATATTTGTTTTGCAGGTACCGGATACGTATTCGGACCCAACGCACTTGTCGATTTTGATCCGACGATTCCCGAATCGGTCATTCGCGGGGTCCTCGAGTAAAACCAAAATAGTTATAAAACCTTCAGTATTGATCGGATTTCGCTGAAATTTGTTTCGGGTATACCTGACACATATACAAACTCAACTTAATGTCAATTTAACGGTCCGACGATTCCGATACGGCGATTCGAGAGGTCCTGAAGTTAAACGAAAACGACTATAAAACCCTTAATAATGGTCGGATTGAGCTGAAAGTTGTTTTGTGGATACTACGGACGCATACCAACCAAGCGCATTTGTCAATTTTGGTCCGACGATTCCCGAATCGGCGATTCGCGAGGTCCCAAAGTAAAACGAAAACGGCTGTAAAACCCTCAATAATGATCGGATTTAGCTGCCATTTGTTTTGGCGAAACTGGGGACTCATACCAACCCACCAACGCACCTGTCGATTTTGGTCAGACGATTCCAGAATCGGCGATTCGAGAGGTCCCGAAGTAAAACAAAAACGGCTATAAAACCCTTAATAATGGTCGGATTGAGCTAAAATTTGTTTTGGTGGCACGTAGACAAGCAACCGTGCGTGTGGGATTTGGTCTGTCGATTCCCAAATCACCGATTCCCGAGGTCCCGAAGTGAAATGGAAATCGTTATAAAATCTTCAATATTGGTCGGATTTCGCTGAAATTTGTTGCGGGAAGTAAAACATAATATCGCTACATATAAGCATTTTACATGGCCTTGCCACCTTCCCTTTTCAACACTTCGTGTTGATGGAAAAACAATGGACCAGGGGAAAAATGCCCTTCGGGCATGTAAAACGGTAGATATGTGGGTTTTGTCCTTCTTTTCAGTGGTGTAAAAGAATGGGACAAGAGGAAACGACCTCGACTCTGGCGGTGTAAAAGGATGGGACAAGGGGAAACGACCTCATTTCTGGTGGTGTAAAAGAATGGGACAAGAAAAAAATTGC
>PIVX01000070.1 GCA_003353785.1 Gammaproteobacteria bacterium
TTTACTGGAACTAATACACCAAGCCTTGATATATCTCGTCTATTTCCTGCTTTAAGCGTGTAATCGATGTTCGCTGAATACCTTGAATATTCTTCTGCTAATGCAATATTAGTTATTACGGATATCAACAGTAAGATGAATATCCCTATTCTTTGATACATTATTGTACTTTTATGTTTAGATAAAAAGCATCATATCTATCAATTATAAGCAATACAATAATAAATACTTCATTGGCTTTAATCTGAACTAAATATTTGAAATTAGAATATGAAATGATAATAAAATTAACAATTTAATCATAATCAACTTCTATATTATAAAAATTAATTTGTCCGTGTCTTTTCATTTAAAAAAGGCATAAAACATGAATTATTTAATAAGTAAAGATGATCATTGCTAAAAATTGGAGATTCTGGTGACTGGTGCGTCAGAGCTGCCTAAAGGAAGGTGAGGATGTCAACGAGATGCTCCCTAAAGCCCCCAACTTTAAGGATGGGGGGCATAAGGTATATTCACCCTTTTTTAAAAATAACTCTTCTTATTAAATTACGAAACTTTGAATCATTTTTCCCATATTTGATGATAATCTTATTATTACCGTTGCCACAACTTTCTCCTGCTACGTCAAAGTCTGTATCATCTGGATCATAAGCAAAATCACCGCAAATATCAGAATGAGTTACATCCTGAACAAATAATAATGGGTCATTTTGTTTATCAATGTCTTGACTACTGATTGATAAGGTTCGAGAACCTTTACCTGGAACAACGATACTTTTTGTAATAGAATTGTGACTTCCCTTCGTCTTTACAACATAGTACACTGTTAATGTTGCTTCAATATCTGTTTCGTTTATTATTTCCACATTCTTATGTTGAAGATGATCCATGTCATGACGCATTGTCTGGCTGGCTGTTGATAAATTAGCAACATCTGCTGATACCAAAAAACTTGCTATTAATGATTTTATTGATAGTGACATTGGGCTTAATTTATCTGTAGCAAAAGAATTGCTAGCTACTATTAGCATTAGAACACAGATTAAATATTTCATATTTTTATACTCTCCAGTTTAGATTAATAAGTAATAACATTATATACATGTTTTTTTAGAATTTGCTCAGGAAAATTTACGGTTCAGGCATTAAATATGGTTATCTAATACATTGAATTCACGCTCTTTCTGCTTTGCCATATCAAAAAACGGTAAATGAAACAATACTACAAGTTGAAGAAATCCGAAAAGATATGATTGTTAATTTTAATGACGCACTGTCAAACCCGGAAGTTAATGACAAAATCATTGATATTGCTAGAAAAATGAAAAATAATGGCAATAGAACTGAACATGTTCTACAACTTGCTGGACAGAAAAAATCAACTGAAAATGGTTGTGACTGCATTATTCTCTGAAAGAAAAATCATGGTTCACTACCTGGCTATTCTACAACTTGCTAGACAGAAAAACCAACACATAGATTAAATATTTTTGTTAGAACAAAAATTACTATTTCTTCTCACTATCAAAATCAGCTTGATTCTCGGCTTCTAACACTTTAATTTGATCAATAGAAATTTCTGTGATTTTATTAATTTCTTCTAAAGAATAATTTTCCTCAAGCATCTTTAAAGCTGTTTTTTTAACACCTTCTTCACGTCCTTCTTCACGTCCTTCTTCAAGCCATTGTTCTGCTACTGTCATAACTGTCTCTCCTGCATCTTCTAAATTTTGTTTATTCCACTCTATGAGTTTGTTCTTATCAGTTTCCCCAACATCAACTAGATAGTTAAGTGTCGCAAAAAATACCTTCGGGTTATCCCTGCAAGCCAAAATTAAATATGGTTTAAACTTCTCTAATAATAGCAGTATATCACGATCTCTTGCCCATTTCAGGCTTAGTTCTAACAAACTAGCCCATTCATGCTGCATTATTTCATCGTCAGAAATATCATGTAAATTCACAAGCTTAAAGTCTTCTGTTAAGACTCTTTTAGCCAAATCCCTATGCTCTTCATCAAACATAGAAGCCACCCCTGTCGGATAATTCCAAGAAGTCTTAGAATTATAAATGACTAAAGGAATAATGACAGGTATGGTCTTGCTTTTTTTCATAGTGATAGGCATTGTTGTAAAAGATATACTCCCAAATGAATACGAAGTCGTAATGGGCGGCCTAACCACCATTTAGCTTTTGCTGTTGATGATTGTAAATCTGGCAATATAATATTCTGCATTTCAACCCAATCAATAGTATTTGCTAATTTTATTAATGGATGATTTTCAGAAATTGAAATAGTGATATTTGCTCCATTTAACTTACAATTTATACCAACTTTATCAATGCTCATGTTCTACTCCAAAATTATTAAAGGCGGAACACTGTGTACAAATTTAAATAGAATTATTAAATTTACTCTAGATAGTAGGTAGATGATTTATAAAATTATTTATATCGTCAAATAGATTTGTTACAGCATATGAATAATTAGAATAATTATTATTCTCAACATTTTTTTCCAACAATTCTCTATCCCGTATATAACCAAGGGCTTCGTATGTTGAAGTGTTAGAATCATTATTCTCGTAAAATAGCTGCATTTTAACTTTGTCATCATCGCACAAATAGTCTGTTGCAATTAAAGCAATACGCTTTGTGTTTTTCATATCTCCCAAAAACATAATTTTAAACTTACTACTTCTTGTTTTGTGTGTGTTTTTGTTTGCAATAATTATAGTCCCTTCAATATCTATCAACGTTTTCCCTGGTTTGGTTATTTTACGAGGAGTCCATCCGTGAGTATATCCTTCCAATTTATCTGATATCTCTATTGGGCTTGTCATAATAAAATTGATACTATACTTTTTAGTGTTATTTACGAGCTCAAATGTAGGGTCGGCATTTACATTTGTAAATAATAGAAACAACAACGAGAATATTATTTTTGCTAAATTTTTTTTGAAAATCATTTTTCAATTATGGTTAATATAAAAAAAAATGTAAAATAAAAAAATATAGTTTGTTCAATATTTGTCCTGAATTTATAAAAAATCTTAATCAATTTCGCGACAGAGACTAAATATGCACTACCTCGCAAATCTGGATCTAGGGATATATCAATAGCTATTCGTGCTAACAAATCAGAGGCTTCATTTAAAGGAACAAGTTATGTATAATTAAGACTGTCTTTAAAGTATAAAATATCAATGATAAAATGTATAATACAAATAGTAACTATTTTTTACATAACCTCTTTTACAATGTCATATAGCATTGCAGAAATAAAAAATGTTTTTGTTCAATATTCTGATAAAAATGCTAAGAAGATCTTTTACACTCCTAGTAAACAAGTTTCAGAGATAAATTCCCCCTATATTCAGGAATTGATTGTACAAATGAAAGAAAAAATGGATGGAGTCGGTATTGGGTTATCTGCTAATCAGCTTGGTCATCCTATACAGCTTTTTATAATTGAATATATTGATGATAAAAGAGAGCCTCGATTAAATATGCAAGATATTCCTTTTCAAGTTTTTATTAATCCCAAAATCACTAAGGCTTCTAAAGAAAAAATATCTTTTTGGCACGGATGTTTAAGTGCATTAGATAAACCAAAAGGTAAAATTGCAACATATAAATGGATTGAATATGAAGCATTTGATCATAAAGGTAATTTAAAAAAAGGTAAATTAGAAGGAATGGGATCTATTATATTTCAACATGAATTTTGGCACTTACTAGGATATCTTTATATTAATCATGCCAAAGAATTTCTAGAATCAGATATACTACAATCAAAAGTAAAGTCTGGCAATATACAGTTATACAAACCAGCATCTAAAGAAGATCCTTTTTTATTAGCAGATTACGTAATAGGAGAAAGCATCGAACAATATGCTTCTAGATATTATGTTGCAAAGAAGAAAAATATTACATCTTAATACTTGTTTTAGTATATAAATAATATTTAGTTTTTATATATTATTATAAATCAAATTAAAAATCTACCTCTGAACAGTTACGTTTTAACATAGTGTTTTCCTTGTTTTTCGTAATTAAAAATAGCTATATCGCTTTAGATTAACTTATAATATTACACAATTTTTCTTACAACAACTTTTATTAACCTCTTTTTCTAAAGTTTTAATTCTTCTATCCATGCTTACCATTAAATCAACAAATTCAGCAGGAGAAGCTCTTAAGCTTGTTCTTAGATGTTTCTCCAAAGCATATTTAGTTGATTCAGGAGATAGTTGCTTAATTGCGATTATTCGTGCTCCAGTATCTGTTTTTTTTCTAGTTCCTTCAGGACATGTTAATAATAATAGCTTATTCTTACTCTCAATCAGCATATATACATTAGGATTAGTATAATTAAATATCAAAAAATCAGCACGAACAGAAGTAGGCATTTCTATGATAGTATCACTATAAACTAATTGATATTGACACTTTACATCAAAATTTTTAGTATTATCTAATAACTCGCTTCTAGAAATTGTTACCCAGCCTTGTGCATCAATATGTTGAGGATATCTTTCTAGGTATTGTTGAAGATTAGGAATAATTCCATCGGCATAAATTGCTTTTGTTAAAAGCAAAATCACTATAGTTAAAGTTAGTTTTCTCATTTTCTTTCCTTGTAATATCTCTTTAAGAAAAGCTTATCCGTTATATTTCTTAATATTTTTCATCTCTAATGAAGTTTTTAGATGCTCTGCATCGTATTTAAGTTCACTTTCTGATAAATCTGAGTGAGTTATTGTAATGCTTTGATTTTTTTTAATAGTAATTAGTAATTTTAGATGTGCATTGTTGTCCCTGACATAATTAAAAATAGCGCTCCTTAAAGAAAATTCTGTAAGTTTAGTTTGCCGAGTTATACCATTACTTAGAAATTGTTCTTTAGTTATTACAATATTGAATTCTGTGGAGATACTATCATTCATGTGTTTCATATTCAAATTATTATATATATCCATTGCATATTCTAAAAAACTTATTTTAAGCATAATTTTTGACTGAAAGTAAGGTGCAACTTCTAATTTGT
>PIVX01000232.1 GCA_003353785.1 Gammaproteobacteria bacterium
TGAGATGTTTTCCCCATAAGATCGGCGGGGGTTAAAATTGTTTTTAAGTCAGAATTGACAGTTGTCAAAGGTCGGGTATTCAAAACCGCGCAAACTTTTGCCAAAATCGTTTGAAATTCAAAAAATTCGACCAAACGGCGTCCAACCGTCTTTTTGAGTGTATTTTTGACCGATTGGACTAAACGTTCATAGAACCCCCCCATCCAGGGGGCCATGGCTACAGTATACTTCCAAGTAACCCCTTTTTGTTGTATAAAGTGGGAAACGTTGTTGTTTTTGTTAATAGCACCCCATAATGTTTTAAATGCCCCATCGGTGTACTTGAACTGGGTGGCATTATCAGAAATGAACATCTGGGGGATACTGTAGATAGCGAAAAACCGTTCTAAAGCGGAAACGAACTCGTCAGCGGTCAGCGACCGTACCAACTCCAAATGGATAGCGCGAGTGGCAGCGCATGTAAACAGACAGACCCAAACTTTGATACGTTCGCCCATCAAAATGACATATAAAGGCCCCATGTAATCGATACCCGTATATTGGAATGGGTATGACCGATTGACACGGAAAGATGGCAATGGTGGGTAGGGTGGGTCTTCGTATGTTCGACCGACCGCCATTCGACAAGTAGTACATTTATGGAGTAACGATTTGACAGTACTGTACCCTTGAGGTATCCAATACTCTAAACGAAGTTGCGAAAGGGTTTGACTGACCCCCGAGTGCATCAAGTTGTTATGACATTCCCAAATAACCATGGCTGTATATGGATGTGATTTAGGTAATAAAAGTGGATTTTTGTGTTCAAATGGCGCATCTGAATGCTCAAATCGACCCTTGCACCGTATACAACCATTGATGTCAAAAAACAAATTCAATTGCCTGACCAAATTGTTTTTCTGACCTTTTTCGATTGCGGAAAAAATACGCGAAAACTCGGTTTTTTGAATAAATTTTTCGACCAAAACTTTTGCTTTTAAAATGTCAGCAAACAGAATAGGTAGAACCGCTGGTTTTGAGGTCGAACGAGTTTTGCGTTTGCGCTTGTACGTGCGCCAATGAGCGAAAATTTGAGAAACCAACGCAACACGTCGGAGAAAACGATTGAGTGCCGAAAATCGCTCAAAATCGACACAAAATTTAGGCGTCTCGATTTTTGGTAATACCACCAAAACCGTGGGAGACTCAGTCTCCTCTTGTTGAGAAAAGTCCCGTTTTGGCCACCGAATTTCGGGTAAAAT
>PIVX01000071.1 GCA_003353785.1 Gammaproteobacteria bacterium
CTGTTTTGCTTTTAATAATCCTAATGATTTTTCTAAATCTGCAATATTCTTACTAAGCACCTTAATGGTTGATGCTAGTTTTTTCTTTGAAGCAGCATCTTTTGCTAACTTTAAGTTTTGATTAGATTTTTTAAGATTATCTTTGGCCGTCTTTAGTCCTTTAATATTTTTATCTATAGCTGATTTTACCTTCTTCTGCCCTGCTGCAATATTTTTGGTAATTTGAGTTTTAATTTTAGCTACATTGTTTGTAGTATCTTTTAAATAATTTGACATTTTAAATTCCTGTATGGTTGTTAGTACTGTTTGGAATGTAGGGGATTCGCGTGGATATGTCAAGTTTTGCAAGCGCACCGAGTTTTAGGCCTATACCAAATATCCCATTTTATTTTGGCATTATTTACGTGCGTTTCTACTCTACCGATACAAGATATCAATATTATTATTTAAATCACTACTTTTACCGAACGCTAGATTGTTCTCAATCATTTTCTCTCCTAATGCCCATCTAATCCTTATATAGCGGAGTATATCACCTTGAATTCTTCTAATAACTGCAACACCATCTTTAAAAAAATTATTCATATCTATCTTGCTGCTTTTTGTATTGTGAGCAAAGCCCAGAATAAAAAGCAAAAGACTTCCCAAGCATTTTTGTAATCTCAGCATCTGTAATATATTTTTCTTTAAAAAAATGGTTTACTGTTGTTAAAAATTCATAAAGGCTTTCTACATATACTAAATCTTCAAATTTATTATCATTTTGCCAATTTTGTATTTTCCCAGATTGTATTTGTTTAATCTGAGATTGCATGTTCTTAAGTTGTGTTTGGTTGAAGTTCTTATTTTTAAATTGTTCTTTTTTAATTTGAGACTGCATATTTTCAAGCTGCAATTGTATTTGCTTAAGGCCTTTATTTTTAGATTGTATTTGTCCAATCTCAGAAGGATCGTCGGAATAAAATTTATTCATTCTGAGCATAGTGCTTGCTCCAAGATTTTCCCCCGCAAAAAAAGCTTTTTGCATATCAGAGTCCTCAAATTTAATTTTAACTCGAGAATCGTTTCCTAAAGTATTTGTTGGTTGTTTAGCCCACTTAATTTTTTTATCTGCAAGAGAGCCTTCCTGTATACCAGCCTGCTTATGTGTAGTTTCGCTTTTAACATCAGAATCATTTCTCGAAATGTTTGCTGATTGTTTGAAATGTACTGCTCCCATAGAAAATCTTTTCAAAATAGCTTTTGCCCTAAGTAGTTCCTTGCTTCCATAACGCTCTTCAATACGTAATAAGAAATCATTTCTTGTATTTTGAGCTGCTATTCCTATATTTTGAGCTGCTACTTCTGTGTTTTTCTGTATATTTGATAGTTGTTTGTCAGCAATATCATAGGTTTTATATGCAACAAAAACGGCTGCTGCTGCAATAACGATAGTTACTGTTTTTAATATACACTCACATCTACAATTTTTCATATGTTAAAGTCCTTTTTTATTATTTAAATTTATATTGTCAAAAAACACTTCATTAGGAGTTCTATACCCTAAAGTCTTTCTAGGTCTATTATTTAGTTTATCCATAATAAAGCTAAGCTTATCATTATCCACATTCTCAAATGCCCCCCCCTTCAAAGCCCACTTTCTCACCACCTGTAAAACTAAAATCTAAACTGGCTATGCAACATATGTAAAGTTCCGATAGCCTGAACCTTCTAAGAAATCATCTAATAGAATTCTGATGACTAGCACTTTCAAGATATTTAATTACATCCTGACATCCTTTAAGAATATTCTTTTTATAAAAATCTATTAATTCTTCTGCTTCTTTGTCCAATTCTTTTAAGTATTCTTTGTTATATAACTCACGCGATTCTGTTGTTAAGGGGATATGATCACTTTCAGAACTAATTAGAATAAATATTCCAAAAATATCATCAGGGTATTTATCCTTTTCACAAATATTAAATACATTTTTATGTATCTCGAGACATCCTGAAAGAAAATCCATTTCGCCATTAATCATTTTCTTACAAGCTTTTAAAATAACCTTTCTAGAATTTTCAATATCAATTTCATTATTCATAGTAGTTTTCCTTGCAATAAAATAGTTTTCTGCTCTATCCTTTGCCCTGTTCTTATGTTTTCAACCCAGTGAGTTGAAATTTTACTCCCATCCTTTGCTAAGTATTCATTACTGCTTTTCTTTACCCAATCTTTTGGCTCTCCACCGTATTTTTTTGCAACCCTACCAGCATCTCTGAAAATTTTATTTGCACCAGCCCCTGCTATGATAGTCCCTTTTTCAGCAAATTGTTGTTTGCTGGCTAATGATTTATTTAAATTTAATGATTCCTTGCTAGCTCCCTTAGAAGCTAAACTAGATGAATGGTTTGCTGCATTAACACCATTACTCCCACCTGAAAGCTTACTCCCCCCACCACTCTTACTACTAAAGTTAAGAGAATTACTATTATTATTCCCCTTAGCAACATTCTTAGCACTAGCTCTCGACAACTGGTTCTTAACTTTAACCAGATGCTTTATCTTCGCAAAAGGAAGAAGCAACCCTGCTGCAACTAATGGCCTATTAATCTCCT
The DNA here is from genome assembly GCA_003353785.1 of Gammaproteobacteria bacterium. GTDB lineage: Bacteria > Pseudomonadota > Gammaproteobacteria > PIVX01 > PIVX01 > PIVX01. The sequence goes on from PIVX01000071.1 coordinate 2,596, forward strand.
CAAAGGTTATAATATCATGTCCAGCTATTATTTCAGCTATTGATTTTAGCTGACCAACTACTGGGATGAAATCTAATCCTACAGATGTCAATGTTCTAATACTATCTAGATATGTATTAGCAAATGACAAGTCTATATTATCCGTGGTCTCAGATATTGTTGCAAGGCTCTGGGAGAAATTTTCTGTTGCTATTGTTGCTGCTTGTGTATCAACATGCCTCTTAATAACTCTCTCACAAGTTGGGATAAGTCTAGTTAATATGGTTGGGTCAGCTTCAGCCATTGACTCAACCTCTTTAATTGCTTTTACATGAGCACTATCCGATGGCACATTTGCAAAGGCATTCATTATTGTTTGCTGAAACAAGGTATTTCTTATTTGATTTTCTTTGCCTTGATGTAGTTGAGTATACGTTGGGGATTTAAAAGTAGGATTACTAAATAATGTTTTTTCCTGAGCTTCAAAGAGTGCAAAAACAGTTGCTAAATTTTGTGCAACATCTACATCTAGCTTATTAAGCTCTAAACCGGGATGGCTGTTCATGAATTCTATATTTTCAATTCTCTTTTTCTCAGCCTGGGCTTGCTGCCTTTGCTGATAAGCTAATTTTCTTTGAGCTAACAGCTCAAGTGTATGTTGCTGGCTAAGAGCATGCTTTTGTCTGCTCTTTTCCATCTTAGCATTCAGTTTGTTTTCGTAAGCCTGATTCATCTCAGCTTGCATTCTACTATAAATAGCCCTTGCATCTTTATACCTGGGATGTCTATGCGCTTTCCCACTGTGCTTTTGACTTTTAATATCCCCGGCTTTCTTTATTAATTTAGAACATTTTACAAGAAACTCATTAAATGGTACTTCGGATGTTGAAATAAATTCTTCTACTGCATTAACAGCTATATCAAATTCTTGTTTAAATTTTCTATAATCTCTTTCTGTTACTTCTTCTTGCTCGGCCTTCATCCTTTCAAGCTTAAGCTTGTTTTCTCTGGCTATTGCCTCAACGCGGAGTTTTCCATCTAATTTTGCTTGTGCATGTATATTTTCCCATTCTGTTTTTTTCCTTGCTGTTTCCTTATTATTATTCTCATCAAGAGCTTGATTAAAGTTGTTTATTATTTTTTCATAATTTTTTCTAAAAGGATGGAAATAGTCAGTATATCCCCATGTTTTACTAAGAGCATCTCTTAGAGAATTTGATTTATGCTGCATTCCCTTATTAAAGATATGACCTCCGCTAGCAATAAATTCATTCATCTCTTGGCCAATTTCTTCCATGCGAAGGAGGGCTGTTCTGTTGTAATTGGCTCCCGACTCACCTGCCATATTAAAAAATTTCCTTGTTTTAAGAGCTATTTTTTGCTCAATATAACCATAATTTTTTAATCGATTATGCATGGTTGTCAACGAATCACCTACTTCTTTCTGCAACACATAATTTTTAGCCAGTTGATTCTCTAGGTTATCACTAGAATTCAATCCAGCTTCTAATTTAGCTTTTTTCTTATAAAAATCCCTTCTGTCCTCTTCCATATGGGTTATCGGTGATGGAACATCTATCCGCCACATATGGTAATACTTAACTGTTTCCTCTATACCATGGGAATTCAATATATCTACGTTAGTATCTTTGCTCGACAAATATTCAATAAACCTGTCATAAAACGAACTAGAGCGAGCACTTCCATAAGCCACCCCTCTCTCCATGCGCTTGCCAATAGAATTAAACTTGTTTAGTTCTTCAGGTGATGTACAAATGACACGAGGAGCTTCGTTTTCAGAAATACTGACAACCTTTGCTAAACTACCATCGTTCCAATGCACATAATCATTACCATCTATATTATAAAATTTACCATGAGTGCCAACAGCAATCTGTCTCCACGCATTAGTTAAACCCGTTACACTGGGATAAGATGTAATTGGCTGAGATGACTTATTCCAGTTAGGGTCTTGATTAGAATGTTGGCCAGAGCCAACACTAGCATTGATACCATAAGGCTGATTGTTTGATGGGTTACTCTTGTTCACAGAAGAGTTAGTGTTATTATCACCAAAACTATAATCATTAGCTGGAGTGGCATCAGACATCTTAGGAAATTCAATGTTAATTTCATACTTATCTTTAGCACCTCCAGAGCCATGATTAACCCCATCACTATTTTTAGCTTTTTTCTTAGGCCCACCTCTCATCCAACCCAAGGTATCAACACTATAACCTACGACATTGCCTGATTCATATAACGTACCAATGTTAAACCGACTATTTTTAACCAGTCTAACTAATTGTCTTTGACTTAAGTTATCTGGTATTCCCTTAATATCATGAAAAGCTATCTTGCCAGAGCTATTATCCCCAACTAATCTAGCATCGTACCTAGATTCAAATATTATTCCTCGATATTTACCAGTAATA
>PIVX01000233.1 GCA_003353785.1 Gammaproteobacteria bacterium
TGAGATATCAAGAGATTCCTTTAATCAACATAACACCATGACTTATTCCTTTATTGGGATAACAAATGTAATTGATAGTGAAGATGATATTGATATGAAACAGTTTGATGATAGAAACACCCTGGAAAATATCCACGAAGTATAAATGCTATCAATATTGAAACACAAATAATAGCAAATAAAGATAAAATAAAAGATAAATCAATTATATATATATATACCAAATATTAAACGAAAGCCAACAGAGAATGATAGATTTGTTAGTTAGGCTCATTTATGGCCTGATGTTGGCATTCCAGTTCAACCAAATGAGCATTATGATGATGATGATGAGGAGGAGGAGGATGATGATACAGTAAATATTAGAATTAATGTTAATGAGGTTAATTTTGAATGTGGTCAGGTAGTTGCTGTATATTTTGCTTTTCCGACTATTTCTTGTTGGTTTGCGGCCCGTATTTTGAACAAATCAACACAAGGAATGTTCACAAGATATAAAATATCTTTTTCTGGAGATGTTCCCGAGGAAAATCCTAAAGAAATATGGACAAAAACACCATATGATATTGATAATGTATCTGAACGTACTATTTATACTCATGATTTTATTTTAAATACTCATGAACATAAAAATTTTTCGGAAGTGCAAAAATTTATCACGGCTAGAAGGGAAACCAGGAAATTGTATCAAGATAAAAAATATGCAGAGTGTTTAAAAACTGCGAATAAAGTTTTTAAAAACACAAAAATTAAAGAGATTTCACAATCTACATCTAAAAAAAAGATTTTAGACATATTATTTTATGCTGGAAATAGTGCATTGTTCTTACAGAAATATGATCAATTAAAACGCTATGCCAGAGATTTGACAACATCTGCACCATCTGACTATAGAGGTTATGCATTGAGGACACATTTTTATAAAATAAAAAAAGAATGGAATTTGGCAGGACAACATTATATCTGGGCTTTACAAAGAGCGTCAGATAATTTGGATAAAAAATATATTAAAGACGCATTTGATAATACCTTTCCAGCAAAAAAACAAAATAAATAATTAAATTAAGCGGTGTCCTACATATTGGTTTTTAAAGAAAACGTTTCCCAATTGTACCACCTAAAAAAGGTTAATAAATGTTTTCCTTAGTTTTTTAATTTATATTTTATTTTTTTTTTTTTTTTTTTTTTTTTTTTTTTTTTTTTTTTTTTTTTTTTTTTTTTTTTTTT
>PIVX01000234.1 GCA_003353785.1 Gammaproteobacteria bacterium
GCGTCATACGTTGCTTCAGAATTAATGGAATGTCCCCCTCGAGTGTCATTCATTCAACGTATTATGAAATTAGTACCAGCCATGAATAAATATACTCTGGCTATGGACCGACTTCATTTGGAAGTTCACACTAAGATGACCGAGAGACATCTTATTACCATTACTCAATGGTTCATAGTATTCGAGTCAGTTCTTTTACGATCTCGAAATGTTCAGGATTACCTCTCTAACCAAGAAGATTGTGATCCTGAACGCCAAATATTATATAGACATCGAATTGCAAAATTGGACGAACTATATAAAAACGGATTAGCCATAGCTGTTAAAGCTCTACCGGAAGATGCAGAAAGTTTATTCCCTAGGACGGAATCACTGCATGGACCAGATGATAATCGGTCCCATCATCTTCCAGAAACTTTAATGGACGAAGCTGGTGTCGATCATTATCGAGTAAATAGATTGGAAGGGAGACCTCTCAACACACCACGCGTTCCGGCCTATTTGAGAATTCCAAATCGGTCGAGAAATTATATTATGGCACTACAGGCAATGTCAGCTTGGCCGTTTGCACATTCTAGAATGATTTTTAATGACTTCAGGGATTATGCCCCTAAATCATTCTTTGATTATTATCCCAGACAGAAACCAACTGCTGTCCCGGACTTCTATTATCGAAGACTCGGTAATCATACCGAAATGGACCCTACACAGGCGTGGGCTAATGAAAGATTACTTCTAGCCCTCGAACACTTCGAAGTACATTGCCCAAATGTTAACGAACTAGAGCTTGCTCAGTTTGTGTATAAAATTCAAGCCCCTATTGTCCAGGAGATTTGGAGATTTGTTTGTGAAGACGAACTTGGAACTCTCGAAGTTTTACGATATGGAGTTCGAGCTCTTCGTCAAGCTAGAGCTCATAATCAGCTACTTGACTTCATGGACAATAAGGACCGAGGTCATATGCCTCGAGTACAACCCTTTCCTGAAACACCTTATGAATTAACCATACTCGAATCAATTCGAAGTGCAAATTATGTCATCGAATCCCCCGGTGCTAGTACCCAAGAAGAAACGTCTCTTGGAGGAATTATTATCACTGGATTAATTTCTGACCGAAACGAAGTTGGTGATTTCCTCGCCTATAAAGGCAGACGTGGATTTCAACAACTTGACCGTTTCCAAAGATCGCCCTTGCGATTTGGTCAAGCAACCACTGACTACGGT
>PIVX01000235.1 GCA_003353785.1 Gammaproteobacteria bacterium
CCAATTATCACATCGTCATCATCATCATCTAAATCATTCTCATTTTGGTTCCATTCATAGTTTTCTTCTTCAGCTGGAACAACATCCATAAAATCATTCTTTATTTCTTCTATTTCAATCTCTTTTTCTTCTGTAAACTCATTTTCACTAAAATCTTCTTCAGAAGCACATTGTTTTGAACTTGGTTTGTGAAACAACATGGCAACATCTTCCTTTTCCTCAAATTCATTTGGTTCATTTACAAACCTACTATCTAATGATGGTGATACTATCCCTAATAATTTTAGCAATTCTTGTTTTAAGTCGAATTTATTCCTTTGCATGCTGTTTTTAATGCCCAAACGTTTTGCATAATATTGTAAATCTTTCCTTTTCATAGATTTAATTTTTTGTTTCTGCAATTCTTTGATTAATTTCAAACGCTGAGTGTTGAGTAAATGGCTATTATTCGCTTTTAATAATTTTCTTCCTTCCGTATGTGCAAATATTAAAGCTGTTATATATTCATCTTTCTTCGGTCTTCTGTTATTTGAAACAATTAAATCCAAGTCCTTCGAAAAACGTTTAAGTTCTGTCACTGTGAATGCAGATAAATCTGTCATTCCTAATTTTAATTTTACAGCGTGAACAAATTCAGCTCTGTATTTTTGTAGTCCATTTGGTATCCATTTTCCAGATTCATCAAAATTATTGAAAAATAAACGCAAATATGGATCCCATTTTAATGTTTTTAAATATTTCTTATCTTTTGCAGATAAAGGAAGCACTCGAAGATGCTCATGATCATGTACACGACTACAACCAACATACAAGCTATTTAATGACAACACATGAATTCTCCTAGACACGTCAGATCTTGAATTGAGTGATAATATTATAGATTCTACGGTTTTTCCTTGTATTTTATGAAATGTTACTGCTGCTGCTAAATCTGATTCGTGTGCTAAATATGCTCTGTCGTTGCCATAATCATCCTCAAAAGTAGCTCTTTTAGGTTGAATAGCAACAATTCTTCTACCAATCTTAATGACTATATAATCTGGTTGGCTAACTTGTGTAACAACTCCAATTGGTAATTTCTTCATATCTTTTGCTATTTCTGAATCTTTCCAAACAACGTCAACATAAATTCCCTCTGACCCTTTACCCAAACCTAATTTTGTTTCAAGACTTGCAGTTAATACACATTTGGCTCCTCGTACGAAATATTTTACTAACTGAT
>PIVX01000072.1 GCA_003353785.1 Gammaproteobacteria bacterium
ATTGAAGCTATTAGAGATTTGTGGATAAGAAAACAGACTCCTCCCCGTCATTAAGCATTATTGAATAGTATCTATGATAACAAATAGGATATTTATTCTATCTTAATCCATGAAAAGAGTCTTGGTTACTGATGTAAAAAAAATGTTTTTACATAGATCGTAATGATCATGTATTGCATTCTTTGAGAGATATTTATCTGTTAAATCCGTACCATATCGTTTTCTGCTCATATGATAACCATTGTTTGTATAATTAACATGTGTGATAATAGTACAGAAATGGGCGAAATATAATTAGTAATTACCCCTCATAAAAACATGTAGAAACTACTGTTTACAAGAGGTGTATACCTTTTCGGATAGCCTCTAAGGTGTAAAATGTGTTATCTTTAAATATTATTAGAACTTAACTTTAATGAAATTAAAAACAGCACTTTTTTTATTATGCTTTTCTAGGCTAATTTTTGCGACGGGAGGCCCATTAGAAATCATTGGAACACTTCCTGCAAGCAATGTTATGTCATTTTTGTCGGCTAAGGAACAAGCTAAGATAGTCCATGTGAATAAAAACTTTAAGCAGGCAAGCGATGATATTACGAATATTAACGCAAATAAAATTTCAGATGAGGTTAAACATCTTCTAAAAAAAATTGAAAGCAATACTCAAAAAATTTTAGAAAAGAAATTTAAAGAACGTAAGCCCCTAGAGAAAGAATTAAAACACGAAGAAACCTTAAATTGTTTAAGAACTTCGACTGCTGAACTTATTAGCAAAGGAATAATGAACTCGAAATCTCTAGCGCGTTTCATCAGTGTAAACTTTCAGGATTTAGGAGTCTATGGTTTGGATTCATTATTATTTGAGACATATGAAGATACTGAAGAAGCCGAAAAAGAAGTGAAAGAAACAGTAAAACAACTTGAGCATTTGCAACAACAATTAAGCAACGCTGAAGAGTTCAACCTGATGATCACAAGCATAAAAACGGCCATTTAATAAATGTAAGGAAATAATAGTGAGCGGAAAAAAGATATTGTCATATTGAGAAGGCAATTTTTAAAACTAGGACTTAAGTTGATTATTACAAATTTATAATTCAGTCTTGACAAAATTCATTTATGTAATTATTCGACTATCTATGTAGATGTTACTCTAACTCAAAAAATATGAGAGGTCTCCATTTCTGGCGTTGTTGAATAAATCAAAATTCAACCACATCTCATCCTTGAAATATAGTATTTAACTAATTTTTATTGATGTTTTTTTAAAACTTTTATTGCAAAAAAATATTTTTACTTATACTCAGTTATAAAAAATTGTAATCAATTATTGCTGTACTAAAACTGCCAAACTGATACTATGTGGTTTTAATCTTTAGGATAAGCAATATGAAGAGACAGATGTTAATTATTTTTATTTTATTAGGGAATTATGCATGGGGTATGAAAATAAATAACGACACTGAATTCAGTGCTTTTATACGAGCTATAAATATAGAGTTCAAATATGTCGGTAATTCTTCAAAAGATTTACAGAAAAAATTTGAGACCCAAATGGAGGCTCTTTTTGGAACAGGCTTTGGTTATGCAGTGGAGGCTGAAACTGCCTCATCTGAGGTTTTTGATATTAATGAAATTATCAAACGAGGTTTGCAATTTTGTGGTACGGGAGAAGTATTAAAATTTTTTCATGAAAATGCTGTTATAGAAAGCGTAATTATAGACAGGATAATAATGAAAACAGATAATAGTAATAAAACAATAGTGGAAATTATGAATGAAATCAACATAGGTTCACACAATTTAAATACAGGTGGGCTTGAAGAAATGATTAATGTTGATTCACGCAATAGTCTAGACGTTAAAAATAAATCATTACTATTTCATATTGTGTCAGGTTACTGTAGAAAATTTGAAATGGGAATGGCAATAGAAACACAAACGGTAACCTCAGATATAATAAAACATAACATTGTTCCATATTTACATAGAGAAAATATTCTATTACGTGGGAAACAGCAATTTTTATTAACTATGAGCGATAGAAACAATAAGCATACTCTCAAGATAGAGTAATTTTTCAAACTTTACTATCTCATGAAATATTATAATATGTATGAACATTCTTAAATCTATTTTTGCATTAATATGTTCCAGTTATTTTTATATGGAAATATTTATATGATGATTGGTAGTTATGATTATCGAACATCAGAAGAAGTCTTTAATGAAGCAATTAGCTTATAAAACAGGATGGTAGGGTAATAGACTATACTTTATACAACCACTATCTATTCGTCATGCCGAGAGGAGATATGAGCGATAAAAAATGCTGTTGTAAAATTAGCAATAAAATTAAAAAAATATATAATCGCTGGAGCCTTTGTCGTTGTATCGGCTCTATTGGAATAATTTTAGTTACTTCGGTTTTTATAATAGAAATATTTTTTGACCTTTCCGATATAGTCCCCGGAAATGCATCTTTAATAATTTTAACAGCTTTAATTGTTTATGTTGCATGGGTTCAATTATCAGGCATGAGCAAAACAGCAAAAAGTGATTTTCTATTACGTATTGATGAACGCTACAACAGTAAAGAGATTCTTAGGGCAAGAACAATTATTAATAATATTCGTTGTAAAATAAAAAAAGGGAATTCAGATAAAGAGGAACTTAATAATGAAATAGCAAAAAAAATAATGTCAATGAGAGATGAAGAAGGAAAATCTGAAGAATATATCTCTTTAGAAAATTATCTAAGTTTGTTAGAGACAATAGCTTATTTTACTAATGAAGAACATCTCTCTTCTGAGGAATTTGAAAAATTACTAGGAGAAGCAATAATAGGTGATTTTATTAAATTTAAAGAACTAATATCTTATTATATTAAAAAAGATAAATATGCTTATTCTGAACTCATAACACTAGTGCATAAGATGTCATGTCCTGATTGTAGAAAAGATAAAAACGAGAATAAGGGTGCCGACGTTCAAGAGATAGCATATAAATTCATCCGTGCAGAACATGAGAAATATAAAAAAGAACCGAAAAAAATTGATTATCTAGACTGTCCAAAGCTGGAAATATGATATGTCATTGTACCCATCATTAACAGGTGTTTTATTAAATAATTTACCTTACGATCGTAGATAAATTTCTGAGGTAATTTATATGAAAAATTTCCCTTAAATTACTTAATGAATAATGTGAGTTTTGACAAAACCTAAATTATTGCTATCATCAATATCTGCCAAATAATTAAACATGGTGAGTATCAGAATCACTTTGCGTAAAGGCCAACAAACAAGCATGTTGAAAGAATAGCTTTATTAATGTATGATATTATACCACTGCAGTTCAGGAGTTAGTTTAGTGAATAATATTATTAAATTTTTTGTGTTTTACATAGTTTCTTTATTAAGTATAAGTAGTAGTTTTGCAGACAGTAAAAATATAAATATTCATAATAATACTAAATATGTACAAGATATAACTTATGAAATTAAGGACGTTGCTGGCAAATATTCAGTCTGTCTTGAACCATACACATCAGCTCAAATTAACTATATAATTGATTATGACAATATTAATTTAATGTTGTCAGTTACACAAAATTACCCTTTATGTGATACTGGAGTAGATATTACTACAAAAGCTTATGCATATATTAAGAATAAAGCTTCTAAGCCATTTAAGAAAAAAACGACCACGCTTGTAGATAGTAGAAATAACAGAAGAAGAGTACAGCGTGTAAATAAAATGCAAAAAAGATTTGAGTTTGGATTGTTTAAGAGGGAAGATAACGTTATTTATAATATTGAGATATTAGATACAGAGATGAGAAGCTATAAAACGAGACTATATGGGCATTTGCATGGTGTTGAGCGCTTCCTGCGTGATCGCTCACGGCGTTTTAATGAGCAATAATTAGATCTCAAGAAACATATATTACCCCTGATGTAGATGGACATAATGTTACAAATGGATGGAAAATGCTTTAATAGTCTTATTGTTTTTATTAGTAGAGCCAAATTTTTTATACAATTTTAGCAATTAGCCTTTTATTATCATTCTCTATAACTATATTTGTATTATTATTTTCTGTTATTCTAAAGGACATGCTTGTAAAATTCATTCTATATTTTTTTGATTTATATCTAATATTAACAAGATGTCCGATATAATTGGTAACTTTATCATCTTGATAAACCATTTTGAAAGGGAAGCCATCTAATGATGAAGTATAATAATCTCCAAGGTTTTTTTTATAATGGGGGGATATTTCGTGGCAATGAGCAATAACCTTGCCGTCAGTGATAGACACAAGTTCTACTTCATAAATAGTAAAATTTGATATATTTTCTATACCTAAAGAAATGTGTGCAAGTCTGTTTTGATAATTTTTATGTGTTGCATAGTAGTATTGCTTCTGGCATTGTCTAAGTCCCCAAATTGATAATGAGCTTGCGACACAAATAGCTATTATAAGTAGAGTACCAGATTCCCCTTTATTATTTTTTATTACAAACATGGTGGCTTCTTATAGTTTACTAATAGCACAACATAAATCCAAGTGCAAAAAATATGTAAGTTTAACATGAATAGCACGCTTTTTTTCATTAGGTGTAAATTTAACTTTAGCAATATTATTAATGCTGACGATCATTTATTGGTTACAGTTCTCTGGTTTACAAGAATGGTTGATGCCTCTTATATATACTGCTTGTGGTCAGCTAGCTATCTTAACGCCGATTCCTATATATTCAGATGTTAAAGTCGACAAAGCCTGACTTAGGCAATCTTCCATTAACTGTTATTTCTAGAGCGCAAAATCTCAGTTAAAAACTTCAAATGAGCATGTTTTTGAAAATGAGTATTCTAAAGCCTGGGCTGTGTGGCAAAAAAATCTTCTAACCTTATCTAAGAATAGTAAGCAGATCATAGCTG
>PIVX01000236.1 GCA_003353785.1 Gammaproteobacteria bacterium
GATTCCAGGTCATTTTGGTTTGATTGTAATTGTGTTGTGGCTATTCTGTCGGTCATGGTGCGAGAAATGGGTTGACTATGACGAATGATATCTGAGTCAACAAACCAGTCACCGAAAGGGTCAAAATTCCAATTTGCTGACATCGAAACTATTAATAACTTGCCGAAGTAAAATACATTTTTAGAAGTATAATTTCCTAAATTAGTCGAGCTACAATATACATTTGTCAATTAAATTAATTATCCTTCCTATGTAACAAACTTGCAATTCAGCACTAAATTATAGAGCTGGTCGATTAAAAAAGGATGTTATGATTGAAAAGAATAATTTTTACGCGAAATTATCAATTTTTATTAAGAAAAATATGATTAAGTCATTAAAAAATCATTTTACAATTCAATAAATTAATTTATTTATTATATATATTTTTGAGTATATTTGGTATTTATATTAATGATTTTGTAGAACGTTTGTATGCATAAAATGAAAAGTTTTGATTCTGTGCAGCTAAAATATTAATAAATAGTGGCTGCATTACCGTCTCTGCAATTTGAATGCTCAAACATTTCGCAATCTGGCGTATTGGTTGAGATCTCGAAGAAAGGCTCCAGATTTGACAATCCTATATTTTTTTATTGGAACGATAGAAATTTCATTTTATTATTAGATATTATCAATATATGCCTCAAGAAGATGTGGCAACTTTTATAGGTTTGTACGATTGCAGGAACCTTTTTTTCTGACGACATTTTTTTCGAGAGTGACAACTATTTTTTCAGATCTCCGAGTTATTATTATCGATTAGCAAAAAATTGAAAACCATTTAAAATAAAATGTAAACATAACTCAATGGGTTTTGAGCCGGAAGTGTTGAGTCTGTTGACTTTAGCCAGAAATATGGCTCTGCATTACTGTAACTTTGACACCCGGGGTAAGTATGCGGTGGTTGGTATGTCCAAGCCATACATCCATTTGTTTCACCACATAAAGACTCACATAACATATAATCAGCGCTACTTAATATATGCGGTGAACCTGGCATATCATAGCCAGGCAAATCAATTCCAATCTGGACCAATCATATAGACTTACTGTATTGTATAGTGCATAATGAAGGTTAAGCAAGTTTAATTAAAAGGTAACGAATTTTATTATAGACGAAACAGCATAACTTAGATTTGATGTCATCCGAAGAGCGTTTTCAGACGGATGTGCT
>PIVX01000237.1 GCA_003353785.1 Gammaproteobacteria bacterium
TCTCCCTGGCCAAGGCAGGTTGGTCTTTGTGTTCTAGGAGGCATTACCTCTCTTGTGATTTTTCTTAAAGCTGGGATTTTAGTCACCTTTCTTCTCTGTTTAATTTGTTTAGGAGCAAGGGTGAGTCTCTGAAGCTCTGACATGGTATGAGAGGGAGCTAGAGGAGAATACTCTTTTCAGGTTTATGATAATTTCAAGTTTAGATTAACTCTCTTTGTTTTTAGAGAGATAATACTCTTGTTTTCTTTCTTCTGAGCTTTATTTCACTATGCCCTGTCTCCTTCTCCTCTGATAGGACACACCTGACCTCCTCTTGGAGTAGAAACAATTGCCCCAAGGGGAGTCCCCCTGTTCAACACCATTCTCCTTGTGGGGAGAGGGGTCACGGTGACGTGAGCACATCATCTCCTTATATGTGGCTTCTGTAAAGAGAGGAGCGGTGCCCTTGGAGCAACCCTGTTCCTTGGCAGGATCTTTCTCTTCAATCAGGGGGTTGAGTTTAGAGAGGCCATATTTTCTCTAGGAGAGAGAGCATATGGGAGTCTTTTTTTTACTCTCACAGGGTTTCACGGGTTTCACGTTTTTCTTGGCCTCTTTCTTCTTTTAGTTGGGGGTCTACGTCTTTTTTTAAAACACTTCACTTGTCTTAATCATGCGAGTCTAGAGATGTCCTTCTGATATTGACATTTGGTAGATTGTATTTGACTTATTGTTTATAGTTTAATTTATTGGTGAGGAAATTAGTGCTAGGAACACTCTTTTTATTTACTAGGGTTGGCCTTATGAGAGGAATGGTCGCTATCTTGTGTCTCATTGGGAAAAAGAGAGAAAGAGAAATAAGAAGAAAAGCTCCACTTGAGAGGGGCTTGACTACTACAGGGCGAGTTTTGAGAGTTTTCTCTCTTCAGTTTTTGGTCATTCTCGTGCTTTTTCTAGTATTAGACCTAGAAGTTGTTTTAGTCGTAGCCCTAGTGTTTAGAGGAAGGGCCGGGAAAATAAGGAGAGGCATCTTGGTAGGATTTATTATAGGAAGACTCTGAGCGGAGTGGGCCTGAGGAAAGCTCTTCTGAGCAGTATAAGCACTTGGTGTAAGGCACAGTTATTTGTGGGATAAAAAGAATCTGCTTAGGGTTAAAAGACTTACAGTCGTTTGTCCTGCATACAAAAGATATTAGACCCATCAATCTCTTCTTTTTTAATCCAAGTAAAAT
>PIVX01000238.1 GCA_003353785.1 Gammaproteobacteria bacterium
GGTAGGATCATGGCAGGATCAGAGGGATACTGTAGCATAGGGAAATAGGGAAAACGAGCACTCTTAGATCGATCCTTACGATCATGGATCGAAGGATCGCATTAAGGATCATAGGATCAGAGGGGTACTGTAGCATAGGGAAATAGGGAAAACGAGCACTCTTAGATCGATCCTTCCGATCATGGATCGAAGGATCGCCTTAAGGATCATAGGATCGTGGTAGGATCATGGCAGGATCAGAGGGGTACTGTAGCATAGGGAAATAGGGAAAACGAGCACTCTTAGATCGATCCTTCCGATCATGGATCGAAGGATCGCATTAAGGATCATAGGATCACGGTAGGATCATAGGATCAGAGGGGTACTGTAGCATAGGGAAATAGGGAAAACGAGCACTCTTAGATCGATCCTTCCGGTCATGGATCGAATGATCGCATTAAGGATTATAGGATCGTGGTAAGGATCGTTGGATCATGGTAGGATCGGAGGAGTACTGTAATATTATGACACAACAGATCTTAGTCAGTTGCTGATTGGCTGAAAAAATATTCTGTTAGAAAGAAACCTCAAACAAAACCTTGCTCTTTTTGCACTATTAGGTCCCTCCTTCCTTACAAAGTTGTAATGTTTTATATTTGGAAATAGATACATTTTAAAAGACTAATTTTCAGTCCTGCAACAATTAGGACAAGTGCGGCAAAGAACGTTTATCCATTCTAGTACAACAAAAAGGCCATAAAAAACTTTAACAAAAAGCATCTCTTTGTGTACCTTTTACTAGCCAATGGAATTGCATTCAAACTTAAACAGAGCTGTATGAATAAACTATTATGAAGGGGCAAGCCCAGACATGTTTTCTTTCCATATCTAGCAGCCAATGACATCATACGTTTTAAACTGCTAGCTAATCAGTAGGGCGCCCCCGCCAGGTGTTTATTTAGATCTGTAGTGATGTCAAGCATTAGTGGCAAGCCTAGGCTTGTTTCCACTATGACGTCATTTAACTTTAAACTTATTACACAACTAAGGACCGTTTTAGTGACGTCATATTATGATGTAATAAAAGATTGCGTACGATTGTGCAATCTGAATTCACATTGGGCTAAAGACGGCATAGTGATGTCATATGACGTCAGTAACTAACCGGCCAATAAACTGTTAAATAATTTAAGTGTCTTGACCAATCAGAGGTCGAGTTTAAGTTTAAAAA
>PIVX01000239.1 GCA_003353785.1 Gammaproteobacteria bacterium
TGGCTTTAGTAAAAACCATATCCAGCAGATAGCCAAGTTAGATACGATGTCTCCAACTGATTTGCAGTTAGCAATTGATTGTTTTGTTTTTGATTTACAGGAAAATGGTAAAGCCAGTGAAATAAAAAAATCCCCTGTAGAGTTTTTCATGGGTATTCTTCGTAGACAAGGATTTTATACAGCCCCAAAAAACTTTGAGGCTCCAAAGGATAGGGCATTAAGACTCAAATTAGAGCAAGCCAGGCAACAACAGGCAAAACGGCAAGAGATGGAAGATGAATTGATAGAAGTTGAATTCAATGATTGGAAAAATGGAATAACTACCGAAGAAAAAGATAAAATATTGCCAGAAGAAGTAAAAAATAGTAGATTTGCAGCAGAGAAAGAGAGTTTTTTGAAAACTTATTTCAAGGATAATTATTGGCTTGATATCCAACAAGAAAAATATGCAGATTGTTTTGATTGAGAAAAAAATATGACAAAGATAAGTACATCGCACGACAAAATACATGATTTGTTTTTCCGGCAATCTATGTCTGACTTGCGTGTTGCAAAGGATTTTTTCAGTATGCATTTGCCTGTATCCATCAAAGAGCAGGTTGACTTAGAGACGCTGCAATTAGAAAAAACAAATTTTGTCACTCCAAGAAATTTTGTAAAAAAGAAGCAAGAAGAAAAGATTCTGGATATGCTATATTCGGTAAGAATTTCTGGGGAAATAGGGTATTTCTATGTTCTTGCAGAACATCAAAGTAGCCCTGACAAAGAAATGCCGTTGCGAGTAATGCGTTATATGCTAGAGGTCATTGCGTATCATCTTGACAAACAAAAAAAGGATAAAGACCATTCTGCTGAAGTTAATTTTCCAATCGTATGGCCGTTGATTTTCTACAATGGTAGAACTCCGTATAATCTTACTACTAGCTTTCTAGGAATGTATCAAAAACAGCATATGATATTGGCAGAAAAAATATTAACATCCCCGTTTCAGTTAGTTGATTTAAACGAGATAGAGGACGAAAAAGATAGAGGGCATGTGTGGGGTAGAATTATGGAAGTGGCTATGATGGCCAACCTCAACAAATATCATCATGATTTAGAGCTATTGGCGAAAATTTTGATAGGGTTAGTCAAGGATGTTGAGGGGGAAATAGGGGGGTATGCTTTCATCGAAGACGCAATATGTTATACTACAA
>PIVX01000240.1 GCA_003353785.1 Gammaproteobacteria bacterium
ATAATTAATATTTCTTGATATTGATTCATCAATTATTTTTTGCAATCTCTTTAACACAGTCATCTAACATTTTTTGTGCTTTTCTTTTTTCTTTATCAGTAGAAGGAATGTTAATATTTTGATAATCAGGATGACCAACCTCTCTCAACGTACAATATGTTCTATCTGAAACCGAAGGTCGCCTTGTGCTAGGATTTTTTGAGCTATTGGCAACATTTCTTTTTTTCCAAACAAACTAATATGTATTACATCTCCTAAGTCAGTTCGTGGTAGGGAAGACACATATGATTTCATAATATCTTCTTGTGAACATTTAAGGGCAATTGAGTGACCTTTAATCCCTGTGTTACTAATCCTTCCGTCAGAGTATCCCTTCAAATGTATGCGTGGAACAAAGACAATTACTTTTGATATTGCTAATTTTTCGCCAAAACTCAACGGATATTTCTTTAACTCAGGGTTTATTTTCCCTAAATCATAATTTTCCCTAAAATTGGTGCTTTTTGAACTCTTTGTGCATACTTTAATTTAACACGACATGTCTTGCAAACAGTTACTTTTTTACTAGCATAGTCAACTCCTCTCTCACTCAATTTGAAAATTTCTTTGTTTAAAGTGACTAGATGTAACGCGTCATATTTGAGCGAATTTTTTGCATGTAATCTGTTAATGTCAGCTTTGCAACAATTAAGAAGTGGACTTGCAAAATCTAAAAGATGATATTCTCCTTCAGTCATCACTTGTTCCCTACCACAAGTAGCACATGTTCGAATTTCAGCAAAGTGATCCATACTTTCTTTCCAGTCAGTTATCATTTTTTTCTTATTAACATTTAAAGAAAGTTGTCCTGGTCTAGGTTTGGTACGTGGATCCATTATGTTATATTCATTTAATTTGCAAAACAGGATTTAAATTACCATAAACATCAATTTCTTCCCATGTTGGCAAATATTTTGATATCGTGTGATCAAAGTTAACATCAAATGGTCTTAAACATTGTTTTGCTTTTGATTTTTTTCTTTGGTAATATTGTTTTTTATATTGTTTTAATTTATTTTCATTTTCTTTTTGATAATAAGCATTTGTATTTTTGTGTGTGTGGTGCAAGGAATAACGCGTCTATGGGTTTGACTCCCATCACATATGGCGTAGAAGGGGTGGCTGTGGGTGGATACCAAAAAGAGGGCAGGGGTAA
>PIVX01000241.1 GCA_003353785.1 Gammaproteobacteria bacterium
AATTCATCGCACTTTAAAGTAAAATTCAGATTTTTCATTGCTATAGAAAGCTTTTCCTTTTTACCCAATTTGTCACCGTTAACGGTGACAAATTGGGAGTTCTGCCAATGTTACAAGCGCTCATTCTGGAGTTATGCATTTTGATTGCTAAGTTTTTCGATTTCTCTGAATAGGCATATTTAGAAAAACACTTTCTACAATTTGTATAAAAAAATTTTTTATTTTTAAAATTTGTTTTTTTAACAAACCTAAATTCATTACTAACAACAGTAGACATCTTTCCGAAATAATCCCTTAGACTTCAGGTCATAAACATTGTATTTAAGGTGTTTTAATAAAGCTTCAAATAAATTATGATAAATTCTAAAAACTACTTGAGGCAAGTAGGTGTGCCAGAGGAGCAATTTACATTTTTACTAAATCGACTAGAACAAGAGATAGAAAAAGACTTGCAAAATAACAAGATGAAAAAAAGAGGGGTGCAAAGTAAGGTTATGCCAACAGAGAGTAAATTACACTTAACGCTAACATACTTAAGGCATTATCCAACATTTAGTAACTTAGGTTCCAATCTTTGGAATCAGTGAGTCGTACGCAAATAAGATTTTTCATAAAATCATCAACTACTTGCTCAAATTCATCCACCCTAAAAGACAGGTGAATTATCACTGGACGATGTATGCACAGTGGTAGTAGACGTTGCAGAACAAGAGATTGAAAGACCTATAAAAAAGCAGAAATCTTACTATTCTGGTAAAAAAAACGACATACTATGAAGGCTCAGCTACTGATTTCCCTAGAAAGCAAAATGATATACGGCATTGCTTCAGGTAAGGGAAAAACTCATGATTTTAAGATGTTCAAAGATAGCAAAGTACATATACCCTCAGACATTGAAATTCTTTGTGATTCAGGCTATCAAGGGATAAAAGATATTCATGCTAATAGCCGTACTCCAATCAAAAAACCCAAGGGCAAGCAACTGACAAGAAAAGAAAAGCTATACAATCACCTGATTTCTAAAAAACGCATTGTAGTAGAAAATATTATTAGACGCTGTAAGGTTTTTAGAATCACAAAAGATGTTTATAGAGGGAAGCGTAAAAATCATGGAAAAGTGTGGAACTTAATTGCTGGATTAGTAAATCTTAGATACGGAGAATCTGTGATTTAATAGGAAAGATGTCTAAT
>PIVX01000242.1 GCA_003353785.1 Gammaproteobacteria bacterium
AGCGAGGTCATAAATGCTTCTCCGGGTCCGACCAGAGGTGGGAGTGCACGATCTTCGTCCATACCGGATGTTCTAAGTCGTAGTGCTTCAACCCGGGAATTGGAGTCAGAGATAAATCCCACCACCGTTACCACTGTTGAAAGAGTGCAAAATGACCCAGTCATATCCAATAATCCAAGGACTATACAATATCCAACCATAGAACCATTTGGAACACCATCTCCAGCTATTCTTATGTTGGACGGTGTTATCGGTCTGGAAGGGGATAGAGAAGTTGCACCAGCAGCCATTGTCGCTTTCCAACAGAGACGACCACACCATATTCCAAATGTTTGCAATTGCCAAGGTTGCCAACCATTTCGCAACGGCCAAGTTGAGACTACAACTCATAAAAACCAACCTACAGTACTATCTAGAAGGGCTATCTTTCCCAATCGAGTGGATTCTTCTTGGTTCAGAAACAGATATGGCCAAATGGTACCTCTCGACCAATATATTACAGTGCCAATACCCCCTCGAGGTTGGAAGATTTCTAACTTTGTAGCCCGATATGGCATTGTCGCGATCATTCCCTATGAGGTTGAAGATCATCATGCTTTGACAGCGCCATATCAAAATACCTTTAGGCATCCACCTGATGGATGGGTATCTTACCCCTTTGAAGATTCGACCACTCTTGTCTTGTACGACTGGGGCGCTCGAACAGAAGATCAAAAATTCGCTTATTACCATTTGGAAACCGGTGTACACACTGACATGGTCTGGCCATACCCTGGAGAGGAGGTGTCACATCAACGTGGGCAACTGCCTCAATTTTTGCGCCATTTGTTGCCCTGCCCTCCCCCTCGAGTACCAGCAACATGGGCCGACCCAAATGAACATTATGATGAAGAACCACCGGTATGTGTGTTAAGTCCACCTCTGCCAAATGGTTTCAAGTTTGATTCTAACGCCATTGCACTCGGTTGTATTGCCATTGTACCCGATGGTCAACCCCGGAATGTACGCCAAACCGGACTTCTAATTCAGAACCAAGGCATGGGGACCCCCGATGGTTGGCATATCGTGCAAATGGAGATTGAAGCTTTGCAGAACCCTGCATTGATGGGTCAATCAACCTGTATTATCACTCCAATGCATGATCGTCTACTTCGGGATAGTGTCCACTTGTATATGAATTTAGT
>PIVX01000243.1 GCA_003353785.1 Gammaproteobacteria bacterium
TTTCTACATTTCTATATAAAATACACTTAACATATCTTCTTTGGTCTTGCGAAGCAAGACGCCTTTTCTAGTCTACTTATACAACGCTCGGCGGTTTGTGTGTGTGTCCGTGTGTGTTTCCGGCAAGCTATACAAAGCGTCAATTTGAGAGTTAGCGATCTAATTCTTTTTTTATTAAGTTCAGTATACTTCGAAACCATTGCACTGGATATTAGTTTTTTAAATAAATGCTTAAATTAAATTAAATTAAATGAATTATTTGTTAAAAGTGGGCGGGGCAACGTTTGCTGAGAAATCATGTCCTGTTGATATAGGTCTTGCGGTAAACGGGTACGGTATGAATGATGAGTTGAACCATTGGCAACTACTAATCTGAGCGCCAAATAACGCGACACCACGGCGCCGTTGTACGCGGGTCAAACAGCGCCCAATAGATATAGATGCGGTAAAAAAGGTTAAATAAAGCGTATAAAGCTAAACAATAATACGCCGATCTACGCGGTTCAAAACTGCGCCCAATAGGCTTACGTCGAAGCCTATAAAACTAAATAATAAAAACTCAAACTAAGTTTTTAAACACTACAGCGGCGCGCTTTTTGGCGGCGCATGGATTCGTTGTCGCCGTTTATGTGAGAGTTAAAAATAAAATCTTTTTTTGCAATCAATAATTTGGCATTTGCTATTCTACACCAACTACACCAACACACCAACTGCACCAACTACACCAATCCTCACATATCTACTAATCGACGGGTAATAATTTATTTATTTTTGATTTCTTTATGTTGAGGTTCGCGCGCGTATTTTGTTGAACTTTTCTACCTACATTAAATATATTATATTTATCTCTTTTCTACATCTACTTATACAACTGCACCAACTACACCAATCCTCACATATCTACTATCGACGGGTAATAATTTATTTATTTTTAATTTCTTTATGTTGAGGTTCGCGCGCGTATTTTGTTGAACTTTTCTACATTAAATATATTATATTTATCTCTTTTCTACATTTCTAAACAA
The DNA here is from genome assembly GCA_003353785.1 of Gammaproteobacteria bacterium. GTDB lineage: Bacteria > Pseudomonadota > Gammaproteobacteria > PIVX01 > PIVX01 > PIVX01. The sequence continues at coordinate 1,026 of PIVX01000243.1, forward strand.
CTGCACCAACTACACCAATCCTCACATATATACTAATCGACGGGTAATAATTAATTAATTTTTATTTTCTTTTTCTTTATGTTGAGGTTCGCGCGCGTACTTTGTTGAACTTTTCTACATTAAATATATTATATTTATCTCATTTCTACATTT
>PIVX01000244.1 GCA_003353785.1 Gammaproteobacteria bacterium
AAAAACACATTCACCTTAGGATAACTCGGGCGTAGGTTGCGTGTAAAAAATGCACCTTTCTCTTAGGGTAAAAAACCGGGCATAATTTTGCGTGTAAAAAGTGCACATTACTCTTACGATAACTCGGGCATAAAGTTGCGTGTAAAAAGTGCACCTTTGCCTTACGATAACTCGGGCGAGTCGCTCGACCAAACTACCTTACGATAACTCGTGCATAGGTACGATAACTCGGGCGAAGGGAGTCCGGATTCAGGCGCGGATTATATTCATAATCCGGGACTGAATTCGGACTTGTTTGGTGAATATACTCTGGTATAATTCAACAAAGAAGGACTCACTTCACTAAGCCAGAGTAGGGGGGTTGACCAAAATGGTCTTTCTCACTTTGAGCCAAGGACCATAAACGTGGCTCGTGGAGCGAAGAAAATATACAATGGGAATATGTGTTGAGCAAATAAAATGCTCAGTTCAAGCAATTTAAATTTTAAAGACGAACTAGCAATTGAGACACTGAGTATTTTATTGCCCAACACCTAATATGATCCATATGATATGTGATATTCCAAATGAATCGTTGATTGTGCATCAATATTAATTCAAATATTCTTAAACATCAATCGTATATATCCCTTGATTGAATCAATCGTATTAATTGTATGGAATGATTGAATAGGAAGGATTGAAATCATTGAATAGGAAGGATTGAAACCATTGAATAGGAAGGATTGAAACCATTGAATAGGAAGGATTGAAACCATTGAATGTGATAACTTTTAAGAAGCAAGTCGAACGATTTGAGAACTTTTAAAAATGCCACTTTCATGTCCACAAAAAACGAGCCTCAACGCAATGTGTTCACTATGAAATAATAGTGTATTATTCAAATTGTTTTTCGATGCAAGTAAACAATTTGAATACAGTGCTTTATTTCAAAAAATGACCATACAGTGCATTTGGTATCATCATAATAATAAAAAATAATATATGCTTTCTGCTTTCTTGCTTGAGTTTATGGGAAAAAATACAAATACAAACATTACAATTATCAATTCTATTTAGAATAATCCATCCATCCAACGAGACACAAACGATCGAAGACATTTAGCTTAAAGTCGAAAACTCTTCTTTTTTGGAAAACGGGAGAAAATGAATAAAGTTTTAAATTAAAAGTGCTTGCC
>PIVX01000073.1 GCA_003353785.1 Gammaproteobacteria bacterium
GTCCAAAATCTAGGGAAGTTGAAATAGTTGCGAGATTCGGGCCAGATGTGCGCACTAAATTTATGTCTGAGCTATTAGATTATATTGGTAATGATAGTGAATTATTTTCTGCTTGGTGTAAGAGCCCTGATAGACTATTACAAACAGTAGTAGAATCACCTGAACTATCAAAGAAGGTATTTGCTTATATTTATCATTTGTTTGATAAAAATAATTTAAGTAAGATTACTCAGGCAGTTACTGCGATCATGTTATTGGACAAAATTGGTATTGATCCTGTTATTGTGTTTCCTGAGCTTAAAGATTCAATAAATGTTATTAGAAAAGCTATAAAGGACTCTGAAAATAAAGATCTTTGATGAAATAATATATTTTGCAGGGTTGTTTTATTGATCCTGCAAAATTTTTATATTAAAGTCTGAAGTTAAAATATTATAAGTACACTGATATAGTGACAATATATAAGGACGAAAGGATTTATATTGGTCAATAACTTCATCGATTGTATCAAATACTGGTTTGGGGATATAACATTTGTTTGACATTTTCGAAGCTCCTTTCTATAGTCCAGTAATCTGGTTTACTTGACTATCAATTAAGGGCGGAATCTAGCTCCAAATGCAACAATATTATTGCTAATTTCTTGATTGTTGGAATTAGCTTACTCCTTGCTTGTGGATAAGCCCAGTAATTTTTTTAAGACTTTGTAATTAGTAATTTGAATACAATTTATAAATAAAAATCTGTGTATCTTATTACATTTTACAGTTAATAGACACACAGATTTGAAACTCCGAAATATCTTGAGTATATTTAAGTTGCATCACCAGGAACAAACTGTATGTCTATCACAGGTTGTTGTTTATTGTCTATTTTTTCCATTCTATAATTTCTTAAAAATACAGAATGTCCTCCTTGATATTTCTCTTTTGATGTATTTAATCTTTGTGCGCCAAATGGTTCGTTGTCAAGATTGTCAATATTGTCTCCAACCCAATTTATTGCCGTTTCTTTTCCATCGATTATTACTTTAGATGAAAGATTAGGAAGAGTAGTTAATACTATTTCTGCACTTCTAGGATCTTTTTGTTTAACCTCTAAAGGAATATAAGCTCGTGATTTACTCTTAATTAATATTTGCAAATTTTGACTACCAGTATATTCTGAACACCCTGATCGAAGGTAATATACAGCAGCAGTTCTAAAATCTATATTTTTACTAGTATGGTTATTTACATAGAGTAATTTTGTTGCAAAACTTGATTGCATAAATACAAACAAAGCACATGTTGTAATAAAGATTTTTTTTAACATTATTTTTCTCCTCTTTATAATTATTATTAATATAAAATTAAAACATTGGTAATAAAATTTTTCAAGTTTTATTTTTTTTAATTTGTTATTTTATAACCTATTGCTTTATTAAAAACCTCCATAGCTGTACTATAGTTATGACACTCCATAGGTCTATTATTTATATTTCTTGCCAATGCATCTATCCTGTTTTGACTAACTAATCCTATATCTATATTTCTAGGGAAATGCACCCTAATAATACCATTTACATTCTCAATCTCACCTTTTTGATAAGGTGATGCTGGATTACAAAAATATATTTCCGTACCTAATGTTTTCTTTAGCCAATTATATCTAAAAAATTCACTCCCCTGGTCAAATGTGATCGATTTAACATATTTACTAAATTGTTTTAATTTTCTGATTATGTTTGAGGCTGTATCATAAGCTAATTTATTATTGTTTTTTATTACTATTACAAAGCGTGTCTTTCTTTCTCGTAAAGTTATTAAATTACACTTAGTATTTTTATTAAATATCATTAAATCACACTCCCAATGCCCAAATGATTCTCTAGTTGATATTTCAGCAGGTCTGTTTCTTATTAACATGCTTTCAGGGATATGACGTTTACGTCTACTATTTACAGGTATTCTATTTATTCTCTTTCTACGAAGATATTTACTAAATCTATATCTTATTTGCCATTTTTTATATATGTATTGATAGATAGTTTCATGAGTTACAATATTTTCTAGGGTGCTCTCTAACTTTAATCTACCTTCTATTTGCTTAGGCGACCAATATTCCTTCAACTTTTTCAAAACATAATCTCTTAAGCTCTTATCTATGTCTAATTTTCTAGGCTTAACATATCTTCTATTATTCGCTTTTGATTGGGCAAAACTATGATGATAGGCATAGTGTTTATTGTTTATAGTGGTGTTCTTATAAAATGTATGGATATTTCTTTTAAGTTCTCGATAAATCGTTGAGACATCAAATCCTAACAGTTTGGCTATTTCTGACTTTCTCATCCCCTTTTCTAGTAAATATTGTAGATGTACTCTATCCATAATATTTAGTTGTATGTGACATGTTCCTATTTGCAGTACTCCGTTTTTATAGATGTTTCTATTTTATACTTTTCTTGCATTTGAATATAGACGATGCCAAAGGGTCAAAATTTTATTGCGTAAGTAGTATATTGTCATCCTTATAAGACCTACCAGGACATTTTTCTCTATGTTTATCTCTCACCCAACTTCTTTTTTGGCATTTTCTACTACAATATCTTTTCTTCTTGCATCCTTTACATCTTTTTGTATTATCAGATAGTTTTCTGCAATGATCACATTTTCTTGATTTCTTTTTATGTTTTGATTGAGATTTTTTTTCACTAATATCTAGAAGAACATCTGTTACAGTATCAGTAGTTTTTGATCTTTCATATGAGCCTTGATAGGAATATTTTATTACTGTGCCTGTTTGTGTCTCTTGAATAACTATATAAAGTAATTGTCCCTTTAGGTCAATTACGCTAACTGGAGAACTAAAATAAGTGTTTTTATCTATAACAACTCTTTTTCCATTTATATTTTTCCAAGCTGCACCAATATAAAACACATAACTACTATCTATTGTTCTGTGCTTGTCAGATATATCAAATCTCTCATACATTCCACTGGGGATGTTTATTCCAATTAAATTAGATAAATCACCATCAATAGAAATTAAACCATTATCTTTCATATAAGCAACCCCAATTGAAACATGCTCAGCAGTTAAATTAAGTATAGGTATTAAATGAGAAAATCCAGATGACGATTTTAAAGTCAATAATAAAATAATTAATATTTTTTTCATAATTAATATTCCAAAATAATTTTAAAATTAAGAAAATATATTATATTATTCGTACATAAAAGTGAAGATGTTTATTAAGAGGATGCTTTTATTTTTAAGGCTCTACGTGCTAAATGCAAATAAATTATACATGCTTCGATTGTACCTATTGCGGTAAGCGATTGAATTATTATCTCTATAATTTTTAATTTCATAAAGCCAGTAAGATAACTATTAAATTATAATAGTTCATATTTTCTATTATTCCGATACTCGTAACCGTAAAGATCTTGGTTGGGAACCAAAAGTTATCAGTAAGGTTTTTATTTTATTTATCATGGATTTAAAGTTGGCTATGCAACATATATGAAGTTCCGATAGTCAGAACCTAATATTCAATGTACAATATTGAACTTCTAATTAAATATTGCGGAGATATATATTGAAAATGATAATAAAGCCAAGATTTCTTATATTATTTTTTGTTTTAAATATTCAAACAGTGCTAGCCGCTAATGATGAAAAAGTTGATTCATCACATTCTGAGCCAAAAGAAAACCATCTAATTAAAAGTAGAATTAATTACACTCAGGGAAATGAATTTAATAAAGCTCACCAGAAAAATATGGTAAATGCAGTCAGTAAATATGTTAGTAATGATTCAATGTTTACAAAATATAAAACAAAAGTCATTAATATTGCAGCTGATAATATCTCGAATTGGATAAAAAGTCCTAAAGCAAATCTCTTAACAAAGCACTCTTCGTTTGGAAAAAAAGCTCGTCTCATTCCTAAAACTAATTTTCATTATAAGACCCCTAAATCAGCCTTTAAAAAGAAGCACATCAATAGTAGGTTAATAAAAATTGACTGGAAACTCCAAACTTCTACAGGCTCTACGAATATAGGAACAACAACTTTTGTACTTAAAAGAGCAGATATTCAATAAAAAAGATATGGCTCATTAAACTCGTGCAGAGAAACGCAGGCTATTTGCGTCTAGATTTCAACAATTTAATAATCTAGCAATTCAAATATAGTTAAAAATTCTGAAATAGCGTAGCTAGAACAAGATTCGGACTCAATTTTGACAGAACCCTAAATCTGAATTAACTACGGTGTTACGCTAAGTATAAAACTCATCTAACTAAAAATAAAACTTAATATTAATAACTAGATGAGTTCCTATGCATTAATTTACTATAAAATAGGACGTTTCATGTAATCGCTAGCAATGTAAAGAAAACGATTTTTTTTGTTCAGCTTTGTTTTTATTTCTATTTATCTGTTACAGCTAAAGAATCATTATTTTTTAAACACTCTACTTCTGTTTCCAAATTTGTGACAAGTAACGCAATATGATTTAAATGTATTTTCATTTCATTTCTTTTTACCCTATAAAGATTAATTGAACCACAAATATTAATGAATTAATAGCAAGAGATCGGGGCATGTAGGCTGCTTGTTTAGAAGACAAACAATATCAAGGCAAGTTGATGATAATCCTTTGCAAAAATGATACATCAAAGAGCATTAATAGCATTTTGGTATGCTAATCGTTGAGCATTATTAAAAGCAACTAATGTTACGTCTACAC
>PIVX01000245.1 GCA_003353785.1 Gammaproteobacteria bacterium
AGTCCGAATCTGTCATTATTATTTTTCAACGAAGCTTGCATTAGCGGCTAACATGTGTTAGCATCAGGCTTTAACTCCATAACTCGGGCTACATAAAAGTTATCGAAGCGAAATTTTTTCCGGAGGTACCCTAGGGTGAGATAAACTCCCAAAACAAATTTTGGCCGATTTCGATTTCCCGAATAACCGATTCGCGGGGTCGCGAAATGAAACCCAAACGGCTATAAACCGCCGAATAGTGGTCGGATCAAGCTGAAATTTGTTTCGGCGTTACTGGGCACATCGCCACACACAACGCAGTTGTCCATTTACGTCCACCCATTCCCGAATTGGCGATTCGCGGGGTCCGGAAATGAAACCGAAACGACTATAAAACATTCAATATTGCTCGGATTGAGCTGAATTTTGTTCCAGGGGTACTGGGGACATTGCCACACACATAGCAGTTGTCCATTTTCGTCCACCGATTCCCGAATTGGCGATTCGCGGGGTCCGGAAATGAAACCGAAGCGGATATAAAACCTTCAATATTGGTCGGGTTGAGCTGAAATTTGTTTCAGGGGTACTGGGGACATACACAAACCCATCGCACTTATCGGTTTTGGTCCTACGATTCCCGAATCGACGATTCGCGGGGTCCGAAAGTAAAACTGGAACCGTCATAAAACCTTTAATATTGGTCGGATTGAACTGAAATTTGTTTTGCGGGTACCTGACACATATGCGAACCCAACTTACACGTCTGTTTTGGTTCGGCGATTCCGATACGGCGATTCGCGAGGTCCCGAAGTTAAACGAAAACGGCTATAAAACCCTCAATAATGGTCGGATTAACTGAATTTGTTTTGGTGGCACATAGACGAACCAAACGTGCGTGTGGGATTTGGTCTGTCGATTTCCAAATCACCGATTCGGGGGTCCAGAAAGTGAATCGGAAATCGTTATAAAAGCTTCAATATTGGTCGGATTTTGCTGAAATTTGTTGCGGAAAGTAAAACATAATATCGCTACATATCGGCATTTTACATGGCCCTGCCACCTTCCCTTTTCAACACTTCGTGTTGATGGAAAAACAGTGGACCAGGGGAAAAATGCCCTTCGGGCATGTAAAACGGTAGATATGTGGGTTCTGTCCTTTCCAGTGGTGTAAAAGAATGGGACAAGA
>PIVX01000008.1 GCA_003353785.1 Gammaproteobacteria bacterium
GAATAAATCTGGGTTTAAAGGACATGCTATTGATATTCACGATGAAATAGATGGAAGTATTAATACCTGGTTTATTGGCGTAAAGCCATAGCAAAAATTAAAAATCTGCATTTTACTTATTTTGGATGATGAATATTAAATATGTGAGTAAATTTTATAGTTTAAAAGCTCTAAAATAATATGGCTTAAGCAAGATTAGAACTCAATTTTGGCCGAACCTTTCATTTTGATATAACCAATATTATATATTTAGTATTTACAATTTTTTACCAATAAACCAAGTGTTAGTTACATCACTTATTTCATCATATATTTCAATTATTTCGCTTTTAAAACCAATTTTTTCCATTAAGTTAACATACCAATCCTTTCCTACTGACACACCAATCATTTTCTTATCTCTTGGAGCATATGGTAACTCTTTCTCATTCGGATAAAATTCCCAAACTACAGTTGGTCCATCGTCTCCAGATTTTACTCTAGTTGGTAGAAATAGATTCATAAATACTCCTCCAGGAGATATTACTCTATATGCCTCTCGTAATGCTTGCTCTTGCTCTAGAAAATATTCATAAACTGACATAGAATAAATACTAGAAAATGTATTGTCCTTAAACCTTGATAAATCTCTAGCATCAACATTAGTAATAGTACCTTTTCCATAAGTTCCAAATAAAGAAACCGATTGAATTTCTTTAAAATACGTTGATAACATTTTTCTTTCTATCTTTATAGGTGCAAATGCTAAAATAGGCAACGACTTTGCCAATTCAGCATCAACCTGATTAGGGATTACTTCTGAAAATATCAATGGCAAAGTTCTAATTCGGGGTCGGGATTGGCACTCTGCGCAAATACCTTTTTCAGGCTTGTTATCATTCACAAGCCCGCAAATACTACAGCAAAAAGGCTCCTGGCCTGCAGGGCGTGTATTATACTTCTTCATTTTAAGCTCCTTACTTTCTAATTTCACACCAGAACCTATATTCTCTTTACTGACCTTCGGTTCCTTAATTTCTAATTTTACATCAGGACTTATATTCTCTTTACTTACCTTCGGTTTCTTGATTTCTGATTTTACATCAGGACTTACATTCTCTTTACTTACCTTCGGTTCCTTGATTTCTAATTCTACATCAAGATATTCAGACACAACATTGTAAATTATAAAATCACTTGCAACATCAATATCAACATTAACGTCTACTAATTTCTCATTGCTATTGTTAAAAATAAATTTCGTTATTAGTATAGCTTGTTTTGCTTTAACTGTATTTTGTAAAGCATAGTTTTCAATTAGCTCCTTATACTCCTTCATTCTCCATCCCTGCAGCTCTGGATGTTTCTGCCCTTTAATTAATTTAGTGTTTGGTGAGCTATCTTTAGCATGTTTATCGCCATACAGTTTTAGATCTATTACAGATGGAATAATATCCATTGATATTTTATCATTAATATTAGCCACAAACCCTTCTTTTGTCGCTGATAACTCTAGTCCTTGGTGAAAATGCCAAAATTGATCGTACTTTCTTTTCTTTTTAGAAACTAAAAAATCAATCACTACACAGAATTTTTTCGGTCTATATATTACCCAACGACTATGGGTGACTTTTAAGTCGGTGCGCTCTAAATGTGTTTTCATTAAAAATGTCCCATTTATTTCTTGATGGCACTTCAACGCTGACTCATAAAATAAATTTGTTCTATTATAGTCAGTACCATCTATTACCACCGTATTATGAGCTCTTGATGACATTACATAAGTCCTTTCAGGACATCTATCATAAGAATAATTACCTGCATCAACAAGAATATTTATACCATACTCATATAATAAGACATTGAAATCATCTGACTGTCTATGAGTAATATTCTTGAAAGATGTTTGCAAAAACAACATGAAAGCTTCGTCTTGTTTAATTTTAAAACCACTACGTACAAACAAATATCCAGAATCTGGAAAGAGTTTATATATAGTATCAGTATCAACCTCCTTAGTTAACTTAATATCATAACTAGTGTAATTGCTATCACCTATCATCAAAGAATTTTGATCAGGAAAGATAGTCCATTTCTTACATGCAGTTGCTTTTTCTAGTAATGTATTGATTTGAGCATGGTTTTTATAAAGATGAAATGGTAATATTTTTTCAAAAATTTTAAGAACTAATAAATGATATTTAACTGAATTTTCGGTATGAAAACCATCTGGATAAAACTGTTGTTTTATCAAATATTCTATTTTATTTAGTCCATATCTAATACCTTTATCATCGTTAAATAATAATGATAGCATTACTAGCCCGTGCATTTGAAATATTCCATGGTTATTCTCGATAAAATCCTGCTCCATTAATTTTCTGATATGTAAATGAGCTAAGTCCATTAAAGTTTTTTTATGCTTATCACTAATAATACGATCAAATCCTAAAGCAAATAATCTATCTATTAAATAAGCAATATTTAACGCTCTTAATCCTCCAGCCATTTCATCCCAAGTAAGAGTTGTTAATTTACCTTCTTGAATAGTAAACCTATACCAATCTTCAATAATAGTAAAACACAACTCCAGATCATCTAGCACAAGTGATTTATCAAACTTCATTAGCAAGTGCCCAATCATTCTCCAAGCATGTAATTGAAAACACCAATTTTTATCATTGAATGGATCAATGCTCCAATCTAAAGGTATTTTTAATTTGATAGCATCTACATCGGATCTAGGCTTAAACAATAATCCATTACTAAAATTTTTATATATTAAGAAATATGAAAATTTAGCCAAATTAAATAATGACAATTCATGAATTACTAAGAGTTCATCATTAACGCTAGAAATTTCAATTTGAAAAGCAACATTCATGCATGTTGCTCTTTTGTGTTTGTTAAATTTTATTATATTATTGCTGTTATTTAACTTAATTTTATCTCTGTAACATTCTTTTTGATGACTGAATTGAACTACTAGTAAATTAACACTCATATTTTCACCGTGTTCTATATTAACTGAAAAGTTAATACTATCAAACTCTACTATATTGTAAGCAGCGCTATCATCAGGACAAATATCTATATTTCCCCCACCTGCAATTAATGAAACCACCTGGTTATTCTCACTGCCCTTAAAAGATATAGTAATTTTATTATTTGAATAACTAATGTTTTTTACTTTGCTTCTTTCTGTTAAGAACCAGTTTTCAGTATTTAATTGGAGGTTATTTAATATCTCTAAATTATTTATTGCAGATATTAATTTAATATCACTCATATAAACCACTATAGATGTTAGACACTTGTTCAGTTAATATATCCCAGTCTTTATGTTTTTTTATCCATTCTCTAGCATTTTTCCCAAGTGTATCCCTTAACTCTGCATCATGGATTAATTCTGATAGTTTATCTGCTAAGTCTTCTGAATTTTCTTTTGCGAAAAGCAAGCCTGTTTTTCGATGATTAATTATCTCTGCTAGTGCCGCAACATTTGAGCCAACCGTTACCTTACCTAAGCTCATTGCCTCAAACGGTTTAATAGGTGAAACCATTTCACATACTGGTAATGCTTTTCTCGGAAACACCAAAATATCGATTAATGAATAATATTCATCTACTTCTTCAAATTTAACTCTGCCAACAAAATTAAAAATGTTTTCAACTCCACATTCTTTTGTCATTTCTTGTATAGATGATAATACTACGCCATCACCAACTATCATTACAGCAATATTCTTTAGTCCTCTATCATCTAATATTTGTACTGCCTTTACAAGATACTCTAGTCCTTCATAATCCACAACTGAACCTATATAACCAATAATAATTTTATTTTGATAATTAAATTCACTTTGCAAAGACAAAGATTTATCTGCTGGGCTAAAGCGCTTAGAATCGACTCCATTAGATATGACAGTAATTTTAGAACTATCAACACCTCTTTCGATCATTTCATTTTTTAGGGCTTCTGTAAGAGTTATTACCGCATCCGCATTCATCGCAGCCTCTGTTTCCAAACGCTTAATCATCTTAAAATGTTCACTATCTTCCCATAAAGGCTGACGCGACATTCTAGTAATTTCCCAGAGTCCCCTAACTTCATAAATACTTTTCACTCCAAGACTTTTAGCAGCATAATTTACTGCAATACCATTTAAAAAATTCGAAGCTCCATGCAAAATAGAAATATCTAATCTACTGGATAGTTTCGTTAACATCTTACAATATTTTTCTAAATATACGTCTAACGAACTACCTTTATAATTTACTGACTCATGAAACAACCTGTGATAATGAATATTATCAATTGTTGCTGATTCATTAATTTTAGAAACATCTCCTTTGAAATTTGATAGATCATAAGGATATCCAAGTCTTGATACTACTTGTATATTCCACCCATTAGCTTGTACCCCTTTGGCTACTCCATGGGATCTGGTAGCATATCCGCCTGAATTATATGGCAAGCTATTATGAAGACAATATAGAACATTTTTATTTGGAATGGTTAATTGATTAGTAGAAGATTTTTTTGTAGGTAATTTATAACCCTTATCTAGAAATTTACTAAAAGCAGAAATAATTGATTTTCTGGCCTGCAATCTTTTATCTAACTTCTGACCCTTAATTGTATCAAGAGCCCTAGTAATATGACCATTATAGAAATGAAGCTGAAATAAAGAGTACAGTAACGCAGGATCTTTCTTTTTATTAAGACATTCATTAGCAAAGTATGCTGCTGACTCATATAGCTCTTCGTTATCTTTCATAAGTTCGAAAATAATTCTATAAGATAATAATTCTTTGTCTAAAATATCTCCAGGGATAATCCTAGATAATAGATCTAAGGTATATCTTTCATAATGCTCTTTCTGTGCCAATATTTTCTGTCCATAGCTAATTTTTATAAATTTTACTAACTTATCCATATAGAAAGAATTAGATGGTTCAGCGTTTAATAGATCTTTAATAATATCTATTGCTTTATCGTACAAGCCTAAACGTTCTACTCTAAGCAGCAATACACAGGCAAATTTTACATCGAATTTATCTTTATCGACATAATAATAGTTTATCCCATAATCAACTGCTAGTTTTGGATGAGAATCTTTTAAAATAGCAAAAACTGTTTTATTGAATTCTTGCACATAGTTATTTAAGAATACTTTAATTTTATCTGCATCATTTGGATGTTCTACAGATATTTCTAGTAACTTAACTTTAAAATCAGCATCTTCTTGTTTACTAATAGATTTACCCACATTTGTATTATATTTAGCAGTTGGATCGCTCAATTCTAATTTTTCAGCTATATTAATTGCAACTTTACTTTTTGCAATATCATTAATTCGTCTAAAACGTTCTGCCAAAACTCTAGCAAAACCGGGATCTTTTGTATGGTACAGTACTTCCTCACCAAATTTAACTGCGTCATGTATAGAAATATCTTTCATAACAATAAAAAGTATTTTCTTTAAATCAATTTCAGAATATATTCTAGAATATTTGTAATGCATCGATTCAAAAATCCCTTTTGAGCCATGTTGGTATAAGTATTTCTTAATATCTCTCTTAAGCTTTATTGTGATTATCCTTTTAAATAGCTTCCTTATGTTAGTCATCATAAATCTCTAATACTCTTATCGTTAATTTTTTATTCTGGGTTCCAATTGACTGTCCGGGCAATCTGTGAAATATTTTCTAATTCATAAGCTTCTATAGGACGTATTAACCTAAAATATACTTTAGCATAACTAAGATCACCTTTTGCCATAAGCAAACTAATCTCTTTGGCAGAGAATAGATTTTCAGTTAAATTTCCGTCTTCTATACTATCTTGCAAATAATGATCTAATATCTCAAATCCTATTTTTGCAAATACAGCAAAATAAGATGATGTAGTGAGATAATTGACTACTCTAAATTTTTTAAACATGGAAATAATCTCTTTATCTTTAATAAAATTGTCTAGAGTATTTTCGGTTGAATTATAAGTGTTAAAGTAACCGATTAATTCTCCTCCAGGCCTTAATAATGAATATGCCCTATGTAAGTTTTTAGTCATTTGTTCTGGATTCATATATTGAAGCACATCAGTACAAAATATATAATCAAATTTATATTCAACTGGGATATTTATATTAGATAAGTTTCCGGTAAAAAATTTTATATTACTAAACTTATCATAAACCCACTTATGCTCATATTCTAGAATTTTCCAATAGTCATAAATATCATTCCCTACTAGCATAAAAACTTTAAATTTATCATGAAGATATTTTATTAAGTATCCCCATGAACACCCCCAATCAAGAACTATACGATTAGTTAAATCTAGATCATATTTATCATATAATTTATCCCAAAAGCTTTTTGCTATTTCTTCGCCATATTCACTAATATTTTGACTCATGGAATACTCATAGATTTGATATACTTTCAGACGGTTTTGATGCACTGATAAGTATCTCACTTGTTGAAAACTCTTCTTCATTGTATTGAGATAACTTTGATCTATGCTCGCTATCTAATTGAAAATCAGCTAGTGGAGACTTAATCCTAATTACTTCATCAATGTTAAATCCCATACGTTTAAATAACATTATATATGTACTACCAGAATATGGAAACCATGAATGGAGCCTTTCTGCTCCTAAATAATTCAATAATTCATCTTCTGGAAATAATAAATGTGCATAAGGAGTCTTTAGTGGCAGTCGATAGAAGTTAGTATTAAATACTGTTTTTGCGATCGTTAAAACTTTTCCTTTAGGATTTAAGTGCTTATAAAACCAAGAAATAAGGCTTTCAAGATAGCTTGGTGATAGAGTATGAATAATATTTGCATTCAGAATAGTATCAAATTTTCTTTCTTTAAGTTCATCTAAAACCAGAATATCTCCATCAACTAACTCAACCTGATCATAAATTTCTTTAAAATCTCTAGACAAACTATAGTAATTATTCCAAAAATCTTTTAGATCAACACCAATTGCTTTATTAACATTTTTTTTCTTTAACAATAGATATAGTAATGTATATCCCCAACCACAACCAAACTCTAGAACATCTTTACGATGCCAACTATCACTGCTAAGATTTTCATACTGTTTAACTAAAGATTTAGCTTGGTACATCCCCCAATCATATGAATATTGTAAATCATCTATGTTTGATAAACTAAATTCCATATGTCTCCTCTAAGTTCTTAAGGTAAGAACTAGAATATTTTCTAAGCCAGCTATAGCTATGCTTTGATATATCTCTCATATACTCTGGAAATGGCTCAACAGGATATGGATTATTAGGTGGTTGATAGTTCATCTTTTTTAAGTCCTGAAAAGTTACTGTTTGGATGCTAGGGATTTCGGCAACCGTATCTAACATGCTTGCTAATATTTTTACACGCTCGCTATCCAAATTACTATATCTAATAACGGTTTCATTGTCGTTTTGATTATAAATTTTCTCTTGCTGTAAAAAAGTGAATGAATGGAGCAAGGACATGAAAAAGATAGGTGGTCTGTTAGCCAAATTGAGCATAGCATTTTTGAAGATCTGTGAATTATAATCAAAGGATCCACAATTAAGAGAAACAATAATTTTTTTATTCTTATTGTGATAAGCATTACCAGGATCATAATAGACACATGCCGCCCAAGTAATAGGGAATTCAATTAGATTTTCTCTTATTTTGTAAGGAATAGTACAACAACTCTCCCAAGCCGCAAATTCGGCATGCCAATTTCGAAATGAATTAAAAGTTGAATCATATAAAAAATTAAACTCTACTAAAACATCCATGTATTTTCTTTTAAAATGATAAGCTCCTCCTCTATAAGCAATTGGTAAAACTCCTGTATATTTCTCAAATAACTCGACACAGTGCTCTATGGAGGCTCTAAATGCAGCAACAGTTCCGCCGGCTGACCATTCTTTAGAAATTTTTTTTAGTCTCTCCAGCTTTGAATGATAGAATCCAGTAGGATGGAGATGTAATTGAACATCATGACCTCTTTGTATTATTAGTTCTATAAATTCTCTAAATTTTTTCTCTCCGATTAAATATACACAAGGAAAATCCACAAAAAACACTCCTTTCATTTTCCGCTCTTCAAGCATACTCATAATAAGAGGGATCCCAAACTCTTTATTACCAATTTTTCCTAAGATACATGCATCAGATAGTTGCTCAAATTTATCTACACGGTTAACTTTAACTTCAGTATCCACCGATAACATAAACATGTCCGTTTCTTGAATATTAGGCATAATAATTTCAGCAAAATAGTTAATATAATTATAGAGTATTTTAAATGAAAAGCCTATTAACAAACAATGTAATGATTTTTACATCGTGTTGAACTGAGTTATTTTTTAGCATAATTTATGTTCCTAATTAACTAGTTACTAAATACTTAAAACTAACTAAAACATTTGTTTTGGCTCTTCCAAAATCTCTGTGACGCATAATATTAATAGTAAAACATGTTGCTCGTAAACCATAGTTATAAAAGCTATTAGCTCTATACCAAGATCGTATTGCTTATTACCAGACAATTTTCATAATCTTTACAAACATAGCAATTCAGCTGATAAATTTATTTCATTCCCAAATGCTGGCAAATGTTTTTTTCCTCTTTTTATCTGTTCCATATTCTTTATTGATATTATTATTACATACGTAACACTTCGTTTCTGGTTCTGTTGTTTCTACATAATATATCTATTTCCCAAGAGGAATTTTCATTAATTTCAGTAGTTTTAGTGGTTTCTATATCTAATCAGGGTGCTTTCGCCCTATATGGGGAAATAAAGCAAATTTGCAGTATTTTTTGAGGTAACTAAATATGTTTATATATCAATTAGTTAAGTATCAAGGTAATTTCTGGAGAGAATTATCTACTGTATTATAAAAGAATATGTTGACATATATATAAACAATTGGCATAATATTAGTACGTCTATATGAGTCAAACAGTTCTAATTAATAACTTTTGACAAATATATATCTAGTAAACATATTTTTAGCACATAAGGTAATTTAAATGAATTTTAGTAAGATCTCAATCGTAGGGTTAGGCTATATAGGCCTACCAACAGCCACAGTAATAGCCTCTAGAAAACAACAAGTAGTCGGTATTGATATTAGTCAAAAAATTGTAAATCACATCAATAACGGTGAAATTCACATTGTAGAGCCTGGTCTAGACACCCTAGTAAAATCCGTTGTAGAAGATGGATATTTACGCGCAACTACAGTTCCAGAAGCTGCAGAAGTTTTTGTGATCACAGTACCAACACCATTAAAAAGTGATATGTCTCCAGACTTAAGTTACATTGAATCTGCCTGCCAAACTATTGCTCCAGTAATAAAAAAAGGAGATCTTATCATCCTAGAATCTACCTCTCCTGTAGGTACAACAGAGCAAGTATCTGCTTGGCTTGACAAATTAAGAGAAGATTTAACCTTCCCACACAATTCCGGAGAAAGTTCTGATGTTCGTGTTGCCTACAGTCCAGAGAGAATATTACCTGGACATGCTATAAATGAACTAGTTTCAAATGATCGAATTATCGGTGGAATAACACCAAAATGCTCAGAATTATGTGAAAAATTCTATGAAATATTCGTAGAAGGTGATATTAGAATAACAAACTCTAGAGTAGCAGAAATGAGCAAATTATCAGAGAATGCATTTAGAGATGCCAACATTGCCTTTGTAAATGAATTGTCTATTATATGCGATAAATTCGGTATAGATGTTGCTGAGTTAGTAAAATTAGCAAATAGTCATCCTAGGGTTAATATTCTAAATCCAGGACCAGGAGTGGGAGGTCATTGTATATCTGTTGACCCATGGTTTATTGTTAGCCAATCCCCTAATGAGGCAAGATTAATAAGAACAGCTAGAGAAGTGAATGATGACAAACCTAAATTTGTTGTTAACACAATTAAGAAAAAAGCCGATGACATGAATACCAAGGATATTGTTTGCCTAGGTATTGCTTTTAAAGCAGACATTGATGATCTACGTGAAAGCCCATCTATTGAGATTGTCAAAAAATTAAGTGAGCTAGGCTATAATGTTCAAGTTGTTGAGCCTAATATCACTGAACTACCTAAAAAACTTAACGGAGGAATTTCACTAATTTCCTTACAGAAAATGCTTGAAAATAGCGATAAAAAAGTTATAACTTCACTGGTAGCTCATAAAGAGTTCAAAGAATCAGCAGAACAACTTTTACAAAGAGATATAGTAGATTTCTGTGGTTTAACAACTAGCTGAGCTTATACTGAGCAAGAATAATATTGGTTTGGAGGATAATTAGTCGTAAAATATTTGTAGAACATCTTATAATAGGTATGTATAGTTTATTTTATAATTACCTATCTAGATTAAAAGATGAAATTTCTTATTTTAACAGATAATTATCCTCCTGAAATGAATGCTAGAGCCAGAATAGTATCTGAATTAGCCAGAGAATGGAGTAAAACTGGCCATAAAATTTCCGTAATTACTTCATTCCCAAATTTTCCAAGAGGAAAAATCTTTCCAGGATATAAAAATAAAATTTATCAAAAAGAACAAACCGATGAAATATCCATATTAAGAGTAAAAACTTATATGTACCCAAATAAAGGAATATTTAATAGAATACTAGACTTTTCTTCCTTTATGTTTAGCGGATTCATTGCCGGACTCTTCCACAAAGACTGTAATATTATTATAGCAAGTACTCCTCAGTTTTTTTGTGCTATTGCCGGCTGTTTATTATCAATAGTTCATAGAAAACCCTTTGTATTATTGCTGTCTGATCTATGGCCAGATTCAGTAGTATCTGTAGGAGCTATGAAAAAATCATTCTTTATCAAAGCAGCTAAATTAATTGAAAAATGGCTATACAAAAAAGCTGATCTTATTTTCATATCTTCTCCTGGATTTAATGGACACTTAGAACGTCTGAATATTAACAAAGACAAGGTCTATTTATCTTTAGCTGGATATAATCAGCAGCTCTTCTATCCCAAAGAAAAATCTACGGAAATAATTAAAAAATATAACTTAGAGAAAAACTTTGTCATAGGATATATTGGTACAATGGGGATGGCACACAAAATATCTCAGTTATTTGATTTTGCAGACAAATTAAAAGAAGAAGAAAAAATAAAGATCCTCTTAGTTGGAGATGGTATTGATAGAGATAATATTGAAAAAAAAATCAAGTCTAATAATATCAGTAATATGATCATTGATGGACCATTCCCATCAAATATAGTTCCAGAATATATATCTATATTAGATATTAGTATCGTTGTGCTTGCAAATATTGAAACAAATAAAACCGTTATTCCATCCAAAATGATGGAAACAATGGCAATGGGTAAACCAATAATATTATATGCACCTACTGGCGCTGCTAGTAAGATGTTAACCAAGGCTAAATCAGGAATTTTTATAGAAATAGGAAAAATTAATTTACTGGTAAAAGAAACTATTCAACTAATGAATGATGACAAAAGAATGCTCGAATATTCTAACAATGCTAAGCTATTTGTAAAAAATTTCACCATAGAACGTCAAGCATACATAATCAGCCAAGAACTTGCTAAATTAAAAAATACATAAACATTAAAGCCCTCATAGATCCATAACAAGTCATGTTTTATTGGTTAAGTAAAATTCCTCGTCTTTACAAAAAACCCAAAAGGAAGCTGAAAGTAGCTCTTCAAGAGATATGGGCAATCATTTAAACACTTCCAAAAACCACAAGATTTTTAAAAAGCTATATTTATCTTAGTTTTAACTAAAGGTATCAGTATCAAAAACATAAAATATACCCATAGTCATCCAAATTTTTAATTTATAGAATTAGTAAATTATGTACTACCAATCAAAATGAAGACAAAATTTATACAAATCTATAATGCACTATTATCACGTTTGTAAAAGTATATGCTAAAATAAAGTAATGCTTTATCAATTTAATTAGTAAATTTATCAAGCTACCTAAAAAGAAACCAGGTAAAAATAACTATATATGTTTAATAGGCTTAGAAAGAAAATTAAAAATTTTTTTACTATCAAGATTTATGATGGCTGGGAAGACATCAGAGAATCTTTGTCTTTGCTAAAAGTAACTATCTGGATGGGTTGGATAGGAACTTTACTACCATTTAGAGATACCAAAATTGGTCCATATTGGATAACCTTTATATGCGCTATTTGGGTATTTTCAATAGGAATAATATTTAACCCTAACAAGGCATTCGAAGACGTGCCATTTCTTACTTATGTGTCTATTGGCATAGTTTTATTTGATATAATCAGAGCTTTTCTAGGGGAGGGCTCTAGCGCATTTACTAAAGAAGCAAATATCATTTTAAATGTACCAAATCCTTTTTTTATTTACATTATAAAGGTAATGGTAAAAGCCATTATTCATTTTACTATGTGTCTCCCTGTAATTATATTAGCTATGATAATAGATAGAGTAACTATTAATTTATATTTTCTGCTAATATTTCCAGGAATGATCTTGCTGTTAATTTTTGGTACAGGCACATGTCTATTTTTAGCTACTATTGCTACCAGATATAGAGATATTCGGTTTGTTATGCAAGCTTCTATGAGATTTCTATTTTTTGTTACCCCTGTTTTTTGGATTAAAAGCAGTGGAGTTCGTGAAATTATTGCTGAATTCAATCCTATCTATCATTTGCTAACTATTATTCGTGAACCTGCGATGGGAACCATGCCATCTTTACATAGTTATATAGTTAGTATGCTAATTAGTTTATTTGCTTTAATTATAGGTTTTAGTATTTTTTCTATCATGCGTAATAGAATAGCTCACTGGTTGTAATTATGAAAGAGGACTCTAATATCTATCTTACCCTGAAAAATATTTGCCTAAATTTACCGGTAGTAGCAGATATTAGTAAAAATAAGCCTTATATTCAAAACACTGAAAAAATTACCGTTGGCAATACAATTGAAATTATCGATAATAAGAAATTTGTTAGAGCATTAAAAAACATCTCGGTAGACTTTCAGTTTGGTACAAGAATTGCTATATTAGGAGCTAATGGTTCTGGCAAAACTTCCCTCCTACGAGTCCTAAGTGGAATTTATAAACCATCAACTGGGAAACGGAAAGTTAAAGGTAAAATATCAGCATTATTTTCTTCATCAATTGGACTAAATATGCATGGCACAGGAATTGAGAATACTAGATATGCTTGTGCATTGTATGGTTTTGATTATAAAGAAACTGATGCCATTATCAACAATGTTCGTGATTTCTCTGAGCTAGGTGATTATATGGACCTACCCATACGTACATATTCACGAGGGATGAAAACAAGATTAGGTTTTTCTATTATTACTAGTGTTAGACCAGATATATTAATAATCGATGAAGTATTGTCTGCGGGAGATTTTGCCTTTTCAAAAAAAATTAGTAAAAAAATGCACGAAGTTCTACAAAGAGCAAAAATCTTGGTCTTTGCCTCCCATTCTGCTGAATTAATGAAAATGTTTTGTGAAGAAGCTCTATGGATATCTAAAGGAGAAATAAAATTGGCCGGTGATTTTAAAACAGTTTGGGACGCTTACAAAAAACAAACAGAATGAAAGAACCTGTTAAAGTTTCTATGCTTGTCTGGAACGAATTTACTAATGATGCCAGAGTATTAAAAGAAGCAGAAACTCTCCAGAACAATAATTACCTAGTTACCGTCTATGCTTTACACACTCCTGGTAAAACTAATAAGCAAGAAATATTAACTTCAGGGATACGCATTAAACGCATCTTTTCCAATATCTTATGGCTATCTCAAAAAACTAAAAATAAAAATAAAATCCAAAAGCCCATTCGCAGAAGTGGGTTTTTTAAGAAATTCTATCTTATATTATCTAGAATCTGGATACATATTTTATTCGTATTAAATATCGTAAAATCTAAACCCAATATTATTCATGCACATGATGTAAATATGTTGCCAGCTGCATGGTTATCAATGCTATTATCTCGTGCAAAACTGATCTACGATGCTCATGAAGTTAGTGTTGATCGAGAGGGATATGCAGGTTTTAGAAAATTTATTTGGTGTATCGAAAAATTTATTTTAAATTATACCTCTGGAATTATTACAACTACAAATACTAGAGCAAAATTTTTTGCCAGAGCCTATAAGATCCAAAGACCAGTAGTCTTACAAAATCGACCTAAATATTTACCATATCAAAAATCTAATATAATCAGAGAAAAACTTAAACTACAACATCAATGGCCAATTATTGTCTATCAAGGAGGGCTGCAACAAGGCAGGGGACTAGAGATGCTAATATCGATAACCCCTAAAATAAACAACGCATATTTTGTTTTTATTGGTAATGGACGTATCAAATTCACCTTACAAGAATTGGTTAGAGAATTAAATGTTGGAGATAGAGTATATTTTATTAATACACTATCACTTACAGAGTTACCTAAATATACAGCTGCTGCTGATTTAGGAATTCAACCTATCCTAAATACTTGCTTCAATCATTTCTCTACAGACTCAAATAAATTATTTGAATACATAATGGCTGGATTGCCTGTTATTGCAAGTAATTTACCTGAAATTAGAAAAATTATTAATTCATATGAAGTCGGTATAGTATTTAAAGAAGGAGACTCTCTTGAACTTATTAAAACAATCCAACTACTATTTAAAGATCCCAAACTTATGAGCAAGTTACAAAAAAACTCTATTAAATCCGCCAAAAAACTCTCTTGGGAGTCACAAGAACCTACTCTATTAAAACTTTATAGTTCTTTAATCTAACTTTTGCAAACTGTCATGATATAATAAAATTTGAGCTTAAGAAAGTTTTTCAATATGAATTAGATGTATGCTTAATGAGTCATACTTAGTACAATACTATATGCTAAAAAAAAATCTGCTAACAAATATTTTTATATTAAACTTTATTGTCTTCTTAATAAGCATATCGTTTATTCTGGTATCAGTAGCACATACTGATGAAGAAAGTAAAAAAATTGCTGAAGATATCCTTTTTACTCATCAACCTTTATCAACTAATGCATGCCAAGGGTACTATACAGAAAGAAATTTTAGTAACTCCGAAAAACATATAAAAATTACAGCTAACAACTTGCAAGTACTAGAAAACAATATCTCTCTGCTAAAGGGCAATGTGGAAGCTTTTCATGCTAATAAATACTTGCGTTCAAAAACAGCTAAAGTCTATCCTGATGATAAAACAAATAAAATAAAAGATATCGAATTATTTGATAATGTTAAACTTTTTTCTGAAGGTGCTATAATAAATGGCAACTATGCTAAATTTGATATTTTAAATAATACGGGCATTGTGAAAGATGCAATTTACCGTATTAATATCTCTAGTTTTAAAGACAGATCTGAAAAATATTTTGGCCATGGTAAATCTGAAGTAATAATTCAAGAAAAAGAAAAATATTTTAATTGTAAAAAAGTTTCCTTTACAACATGTACACCCTATATCAATAGTTGGCATATGCGAGCAAGCAAGCTTGATATTGATCAAGAAGAGCAAATGGCATACGCTAAACATGCTATCTTTTATATTAGACAAGTCCCAGTTTTTTATCTGCCATACTTTAGTTTTCCAATCAGTGATGAAAGAAAATCTGGTTTTCTATATCCGTGGTTTAACTATTCAAATAGTTTAGGAGCTGGCATTAAAATACCATATTATTTAAACCTAGCACCAAATTATGATGCTACGCTCTCGCCTGAATATATCCATAAACATGGAATGAAATTCAACGGAGAATTTAGGTTTTTATCAAAAATTACCGAAGGTACTCTACAAACTTCTTTTATACAAAAGGACAAAACTTTTATAAATACTCAAGATACTACTCCAACTAATACTGCTCTCCCAAATAAAATAACTAACAGGCATCTAGGACAAAACCGTGGAGAAGTAAAATTCAAAGAATCTTTTAATTTTAGCAAAAAAATATCTGGGGCAATAGACGTTCATGCTGTAAGTGATGATGACTATTTACAAGACTTTAACAATTCTTTTAATACTCTGGCTTCTAACAATTTAGCTCAATCTGCTAAATTAGCATATGCAGATCCTAATTGGAGAATAGCATCAGAAGTAATAGTCTATCAAACATTAAGTCCTTCTGATCTAAAAGCGGTAACATCACGACCTTATTTCAACTTACCAAAAATAACTGCCGACACTAAATATCATAATATATTAAAAATTGTTAATGTAGATAATACTGCTGGATATACAAATTATTGGAATCCACAAGAACAATTATTTGGTCAATGGAAGCAAATACAACGATATCGAACGAAACCATCATTGGAAATTAATTTAGAAGATAAATTTGGTTTTATAAGACCAAAAGTTGCTGTCCATGTTTCTAAATACAATATGTATAAATTCCAACTAAAGAAAGGAAAAGAAATCGATCTTACTCCAAAATTTGAAACTACCAAAATAATTCCTATCTATACCGTTGATTCTAGCTTAATCCTAGAAAAATTAGGGGAAAAATATAGCCAAAAATTAACCGCCAGAGTGATGTATAGCTATATTCCAGAAGTTGATCAAAATAAAATTATATCACTCGATTCAGGATATAACTCTTTATCATTTAACAATTTATTTAAGCCAAATAGATTCTCAGGTTTCGATCGTGTTGGTGATACAAAGCAAATAAGCTATGGTTTATCTACAGACATACTACCTATTGATAGCAATGTCCCCTTTGTTTCCATGGGCATTGGGCAAATAACGTACTTTAAAGACAGAAAAGTGACAATCTGCACAACAGCCGGTTGCTCAGATAACGCTTTCCTAGGATATGTCCCAATAGATAACCAATTTTCGCCAATAGCTGCTTTTTTCAATTTACAAGTCAATAAAATTTTAACATGGAAAAACGAAATCGTATATTCTCACCAGAAACAATCCGTGGATATTTTTAGCTCAAATCTACAATACAAACCTGATAAGCGTAAAATTTTAAATATAGGTTACTCTCATATTATAAATGGAGATCAAATTATTCCTACCCTAACTCCAACTGATAAGACTCAAAATCTAGATCAAGTCAATATTTCAACTAGTCTACCGATAAATACTTATTGGAGTTTTTATGCTGGAATGAGTTATAATATAAATGCAGATTACTTTAGGCATTATTTTTCTGGTTTAGAGTATAATAGTTGTTGTTGGGCGATAAGATTATTAACTGGAAGGGCTTATATGGGTTTAGATAATACGGATAAACCTAAATTCGATGATAAAGTATATATACAATTTGTCTTAAAAGGTTTAGGATCATATGCAACAGACGATATTCATAATCTTCTTAAAACTCATATACCTGGGTTCCAAGACCATTTAGTATAGGTAATTTAACATGAATAAATTAACAGATATTATCTTATTTCTAAGAATTAGCATTTTAATTTTTTTGCTATCATATTTCTCATTTTTGCGCGCCGGTGAACCAATAGATCAGATTTATGCAATTGTTAACCAAGATCCAATAACCAAACAAGAATTTGACAATAAAATGGATATGATATCATCTCAATATATTGCATTTGGTAAAACCATTCCTCCTAAAAAACAATTAACTAAAGAAGTACTATCTAAGTTAATTGATGATAGTTTACAATTACAACTGGCTGAGCAAAACAATGTAACAGCTACTTCTGCTGAAGTAAAAGAAGCAATTGCTGGAATAGCTTTTAGAAATCAAATGTCTTTTACCGAATTGAAAAAAAATATTGTTAATTCAGGACAAAGTTTTGATAATTATGAAAATGAAATAAAAATAGAACTTATAATATCAAAACTCCACCAACAAGTAATTAGACCAATACAAATTACTGAGCAACAAATTAATGAATATTTAACAGCTCATGGTAAACTCGACAAAAGTAAAGCTTATCATCTTGAAGATATTAAAATATCTTTGCCAGAAGACCCATCCGATAACGACATCACTGTGGCCACAACTATTGCAAAAACTCTAGTTAAATCTACAGGGAAGAATAAAAAAATTAGAGATATTATTGAGAATATCAATGATGATAGATACCCTATCATAATAGTGGATAGAGGCTTCCAAACCCAAGCAGAAATGCCCACCCTATTTGCCAAAGAAATAAAAAAGATAAAGAAAGGTTCTCTTTCAAAGCCTATTGAAACTCCAAATGGTATTCATGTATTACATCTAATTACAACCAAAAACGTGCAACCTACTTCCTACGTGAATCAACTTCACGTTCATCATATCCTAATAAAACCTGATTCGCTAGGAGGCTCCATGACAGAAGCTAAGAAAGAAGCTGATAAGATATATAAAACTATTAAGGATGGAGCAAATTTTTATGAAGTAGCAAAAGATAAATCTCATGACTCAAATAGTGCTCCAAAAAAAGGAGATTTAGGTTGGCATACTGCTGATGACCTCCCTCCTCAGCTAGCTCTAGCAGTCAATAATATAAAAGTTAATGAGCTCAGCAAACCTATAGAATCACCAGTAGGATGGCATCTATTAATGATTAAAAATACTAAAAAGGTTGATATATCAAAAAATCTTGAACGTAAACAAGCTCTTCAATATTTAACTCAAAAAGAGCATAATGAGCAACTAAATAAATGGTTAAGTCAATTAAAATATAGTGCATATATTAAAATAATGAAAAAAGAATTGCAGGATTTATAGTTTTTTAACCATAAATATATAAGATGCCATTTAAGTTTAAAAAACATTTAGGCCAGAATTTTCTCATAGATCACAATATAATTCAGAAAATATTATTAACTGTAGATCCATCTCAAGATGAACACTTCATTGAGATAGGTGCTGGGACTGGAGTTATCACAAAAGCACTCGAACCACTTTGTAGATCTATTAAAATAATTGAAATAGATAAAGAGTTAATCGCACAATTACAAAAATATTTTCTTAACAATCCTAAAATAGAAATTATCCACAAAAATATTTTGAAGGTTAAACTTGATGTTGTTGCCAACCAAGAAATTTGTAGATTTATAGGAAACCTCCCTTATAACATTTCAACACCAATACTATTTCACTGTGTCAAATACATTAACTATATTAAAGATTGTACTTTTATGCTCCAAAAAGAAGTAGCCGATCGGATCTGCGCAAACTGCAATAGTCCATCATATGGTAGACTTAGTATAATGTTACAATATTATTTTAAACCTGAAATTCTTTTTACTATTAGCGCTAACTGCTTTTTACCTAAACCAAAAGTTCAATCAGCTATGATTAGACTTGTCCCCCATAAGAATAAATCACTGTTAATAAATAATGAAAATGATTTTTCAATGATAATAAGAACTGCTTTTTCAGCTAGAAGAAAAACCATTGCTAATGCGTTAAAAAAGCATGTCCTCGAAAATGATTTGATTAATTGCGAAATTGACCCTAAACTACGCCCAGAAAATTTGAATTTAGAATCTTACATTAGAATTAGTAACTATTATACACACCATAAGAGTTAGCATATGACAACATACGTAATAGGAGACATCCAGGGATGCTTTGATCAGTTAATGAAACTGTTAGAGATTATTAATTTTAATGAGCAAACAGATCATTTAATTTGTGCGGGAGATATTATTAATCGTGGTCCAAAATCCTTAGAGACAATTAAATTCTTAGCAAATTTACCAAAATGCACAGTAACTATTGGCAATCACGACTTACATCTGCTAAGAGAATACTATATAGGTAATTCTATTAATGAAAAAGATACTATCGATGAAATTATCCAGTCAAATTCCTCATCAACTTTATGTGAATGGCTTAGACATCAACCAGTTATGTATTATGACCAAAATAGTAAAGTTATAGTTTGTCATGCTGGAATATATCCATTTTGGAGTATAGAAAATGCTAAGATTTATGCTAGAGAATTTGAGGATGAATTGCAAAGTGATAATGTTAAAATTTTTTTAGCAAATATGTATCCAAATTCTTCAACAAGTTGGTCAGAAGAACTGGAAGGGATAGAACGATATAGCTTTTTTAAAAGTAGCTTTACCTTAATGCGCTATCTCACAAATAAAAATCAATTAGATTTTTCTATTAAATGTAATCCTAAAAATGCAGATCCTAAATATATTCCATGGTTTAATATAGCTAATCCAGCTCTACAAGATCATAAAATTATTTTTGGACACTGGTCTTCTCTTAATGGTAACACAAATAATGAGCAATTCATCTGTCTTGATACTGGTTGTGTTTGGGGTAACTATCTTACTGCTATAAGATTGAGCGATTTAAAAAAATTTGCTGTTAAAAATAATAAGCTAGAATAATACTTTTATTTTCTAGAATAGATCATATGCTTACAAGTAAATTGATATTTTTCTATGCCGCTTAAGCACTTTTCTTCAATTAACTGCCAATCTGCTAAATCATAATCTGGAAAATAAGTATCTCCTGCAACGACTTGATCTATCAAAGTAAGATAGATTTTTTGTGTTAAAGGTAAAGCACACGCATATAGTTGTGCACCACCAATAACCATAACCTCGGATTCACTAGCTAATTGTTCTATAGCACTCTCTAATCCATTAAATACTAAACACCCATCAGCTAAAAAGTTTGGGTTTTTACTCAAGATAATGTTTTTCCTTCCCGGAAGAGGTTTGCCAATTGATAAAAAAGTTTTTCTACCCATAATAATTGGTTTACCCATAGTGACCTTTTTAAACCACTTAAGATCTTCTGGAATATGCCAGGGTAATTTACCTTTATTACCAATTACTTTATTTTTGGCCATAGCCACTATTATCGAAATATTTACCATGAACTAATTATACGATAAATAACTAGATTATTCTTATCTAGTTAGTATAAATAGTAAAATTGATTAAGACTAAAAGAGATATTAGTGAACGTGAGGGTTTAGGGAACTAATTAACTTAGTTCCCTAAAAGTAATTTTTTTACATAACTATGCATTCTTCTTTTTCTAATGCCTTTCCAAATTTCTTGGCATTTTTACTAATATTATGAGCTGCTTTTGAAGTTTCTGGATTTTGTTTCAAATGGTGAAAAACATTATCAACTAAATCTTTTCCAGTACTAGCAATTTCATCAATATTACCATTATTTATAGCAGTTCCAAACTCTTTGCTTTTCTGGTTAATTTCTGGCAATGCTTCATGAAAATTATCATTAGCAAATTTTGCTGGCCATTCCATTTTATTTGCACCAGTAGCTTCACGCATCGCAACAATAGCCTGCTCGCCAGCATCACGACAGTTCATCCCACCATCTCGGTTAAATCTATATTTACTCCCATCAAATTCCATATATTTAGAGGCGCCAATAGCACTTGCTAAATTATATAAGTCTTCATCATTAGTATCCATTAGGACTGCACTATCGATCACAGGGTTTAGTAGATCATGATACAATTTACCATCAACTTGGCTGCTAAGAACAGTTAATATATCAATCCCACGGGTAGCTTCAAAACTATAAATGGTATTTTTTCCGTTAGAATCAGTGGTTTGAATAGCAAAATGATATACTACTTTATTAAAACCATTAATTTTTGTTTTCAACAGGACGATTTGTCCACCAGTCGCGTATACCTGACTAAATATGCCAAGTCCTAATACCATCAATACTAAAAATTTTTTCATTTAAGCTCCTATTAAGTGTTTATTATATTTTTGCAGTTGATTATATAGTAAAAATATAAGTTTTTTCATACGTATTTTTTACTGGTTAACTGGGCACAGTAACATCCGATTATCTAATCATGCATCCTAAACTCATCAACAGCCTAAAAACTGGAATAATAGATTACTTAAAAAAACTCCCTGAACATATTAACAACTACTACTGGAAACATGTTTATGAACTAAAGCTATTGTCTAATTTCCACTGAAGGTATGCTATTACCCAGACTAAAGGAACACATACAGAATCAAACCAAGGAACTCCTATCGCTAGCACACTAATCACCACCTAAACTATTTTAGCAAACGGCAATAGGTGGAGAATCCTGCGTAGGGATGTTAAAATAAACTGAAGGTTGATATTTTTATACATAAATATGAATGATTTTTAATCTCTATAATTCCAGGATGAATAATGGCGCTAATAAATAATTTTCACTTATCGACCCTCTTTATATTATCTTGCTTACTTACTATCTTCTTTATATATACACTAAGAAGCGTCGCAAGAAAAATTGGCCTTGTAGATCAAGCTAGCCATCGAAAACTCCATAAAGGAGATGTTCCACTAATTGGCGGTATAGGCATCTTTTTAGGGTTTGTGTTTTCCCTATTACTCACGCCAATAAGCCTAGGAGATCATCGAATATTATTTGCTGTTTGTATCTTAATGATAATAATTGGCTGTTTAGATGATCTACATGAATTATCTTCAAATACAAAATTTGTTTTAGAAATATGTTTAGCATGTATATGTATATTCTGGGGTAAAATAGAGCTTCAGTCATTAGGAGATATATTTTTTATTGGTTCAATACAACTAGGAATGTTTTCTGCATTTTTTACCATTTTTTGTATGCTTGGAATAATTAATGCAATAAACATGTTAGATGGTAGTGATGGGATAGTTGGTTCATCAACATTAATTCAATTAACATTTTTAGCTTATATTGCTTTTGAGGCAAAGTTATGGTGTGATTATTATTTAATCGTTTTATTAATAGCCGCAATTGTTGGTTTTCTTTGTTTTAATTTACCCTTCAAATACATCAAAAAAAATAATTATCTAGTTTTTTTAGGAGACAGTGGCAGCTTATTTATCGGTTTTTTCTTAGTATGGTTCATAATAAAATTATCCCAAAACGAACTAACCTTTGTAAGTCCAATAGTTATGCTATGGATAATGGCTTTACCATTGTACGATACAATAGCAGTAATTATTCAACGAAAATTGAAAGGCTATTCAGCTTTTAAGCCTCAACGAGACCATTTTCACCATTCTTTTAATATAGATTACCCAGAAAAAATAGTTGGTTATGCAATAATTATCAATATCCTATTTGGTGCTACCGGAATAATCTTAAAAAAATTAGCACTCCATGATGGCTATTCATTTCTATTATTCTGTTTCATCTCCTTACTATATCTGAAATGGAAGTTGCAAATGCATAAATAGCGTTTTTTTCATCAAAAATAATATCATCTTTTTAGCAATATGCCGTAAACCATCATTATTTATGACGGAAGCAGTAACCTATTTCTTAACATAGGTTTGTTGGCTAATGTTGCTCACCTCTTTTTGGGTATGTATTAATTCAAAATCTTTATATGGTAAAACCAATTTAATTCCTTTGCCTAAATTAATTGGAATAATTGTAATAATATATTCATCTATTAAGTTATCTGCTGAGAAAGATTTGACCATTTCAGCACCACCTAACAACCATATTGCCTGATTTGGATCTTGCTGTTGAAGTCTTGCTACTAATCCTATAGGTTTTTCTTGAATAATGTGAATATACGGTTGTTCTGCTGTTAACTGCTTAGAACTAAAAACATAAGTTTGTTTATCTTGCCAAGCCCAAGATCCAAAACTAAGAATTTGCTCATAACTATGCCGACCCATTATAATAGTGGAAACTCGTGACATTAGTTTCTCATAACCAAAAATATCTTTTTCATCATCAGGATGAGGTAGCCAGTCTACCCCTCCTTGTTCATCAGCAATAAAACCATCTTTACTTGTTGCAATATAAAGGATAATCTTCATAATATATAATTTCTTATTTTTGTTCTATTTAAAAAGTTAAATACCTAGCTCATATCATCTATACAAAACTCAAATATATAATAAAAACATTCCCCCTGAACTTGATTAATATATCTATTATCTAAATTAGGGTATCTTTCTTACAATTATTCTAACAGAAAACACTTCTTTAAGTAAAATTTGTAACTCTTTTTAGTATGATTTATTGCACTCTTAGTAGCAATAGGCCTCATCGACATAATAGCTAACCGTTTAAGTTTTTTAGTGTGAGTTAATTAGAATAATACTTGTAACTACATTTTTATGCTAGTATATTGTGAATATCTTGTGTTAATAATAAATTAATTAGACCAATTTACAATAAAGTTTAGTCACAACCTTTTATTATGAAAACTAAAACATTTTATTCATTAGCTACAGTCATATTTGTAATTTCTGCATATTTTTCACATATGCATTTAGAGCAAAAGATAAATGTTTTAGATACTAAAATTTCTTCATTTGATAAAGAAAATAAGTTACTAATATCTTCTATTAACTATCTCTTGGACAATACAAAATTTTTATCTAGTATTCCAACTAGCACAATCCCAAAACCAAAACAGTATAGAGACTTAGAAAAATATCCTTTCCCAGCGATGTACCTACATTATCTAGAAAAAAATGGCAAAAAAATTAGGCAAGCTCTAATAGAAGAATCTAAGAAAGTACAAAAAGAAATTATTAGCATGGATATTTTAGTTCCACCGTTAAAAAGTGAAAGTGATAAAGGTCTCAATAGAGTAAAAGAAAAAGCTATAAAAGATTATTCTGGTGATTTAAAAAAAATGAAAGACATTATTAGAGGTAGTCAAGTTTTTCAAAATCTAAGTGAATTAAAACAAGGGTTTGAATTGCTTAAAAAAAGTGACGTCTTTGAAATTGAATATATCAACAATAGATTTGATAATCCTGCAGAAGGTGGTTATAGAGATTTAGTATTATTTGTTAGACACAAAGAAAGTAAGATTTTAGCTGAGCTTCAATTACATTTGTGCTCAATTATAAATGCTAAAAAAGAAGCACATGGCCTATATGAAGAAATAAGAAGTATAAAAGGTACCGCTAAAATTCAACAGAGAAGCTTCACAAAAGAAGAACAAGCAACGGTTGCTATGCTTTTGAAGGAATCAAAAGATATCTATGGAGCTGCTTATCTTAAATCTATAGCAGGAGAAAAGTGCGTACCCAAATCAAAAAAATATTTGGTTTAAAAACTTATCATTAAAAAAATTATACTTTGCCAATCCCATTACTAAGTTTTGTTATGGTTGAAAATTTACCGTCAGATAATGTACCAGCTATAGATAAACTGTAAATCATTAGCAATTTGTTTATGCTTATTCAGCTAACATATTTAGTTACATGGATATAATGATTTTATCATCTGTGCCGTAAAACTCCTTCCTTTAGATGGATAGAGGATCTCAAAGATGGAGTAAGTTATTGGCCCGCCTCTCTAAGGATCTACAAATTAATGATAATCTTTATAAAAATGAGTGGGAATCGTGTGAATGGATTTGTCACACTTCAGCCTTGACTATGCCACATAGAACGCAGCATGACTCATAACTATACTTCCTGTTTTGATATTATTGAGGGAATATCATTGAGCTTGCACAGGCTTTGCATGTTTACTTTTTTTAGTTTACTATTTTTTTCATATAAGATAGTTGAATTTAACTAACTAAAAACACAATAGGAGATTTGTATGCAAAAAAAGGACTTTTATTTCTATTCACTGCTACTAACGTACTTAGCTTTTTCCTGTACAAATTCTTATGCTGGCATATTAGCTAATGCTGTTACAAAATCAGATAGAATTTTTTATTCAGAGTTGAAACTGCAGAAGAGCTCTCCTGATGTAAATGAGTTAAACTTAGCTTTCATAAAATCTGGGAAAACTGGAAATTTTAAACGCCTAGTAGCAATTTATGAAGTGGGTATAAATATTTCTGGGTTTGATATTAATTCTACTAATTCAAATGGAGATAGTGCATTTTTGTTGGCAGTTTTTTTTGGGCATCTAGATACTGTTAGCTCCATGCTTAATTATACACGTTTTGAAGTTTTATCTCTTAATATATTTGCAAGTGATGATGTTTCTATTAAAAAAACGAAAGTTTATATAACCGCTGCATCTGCTAGAAATAATAAGAAAGAAATGACTAGTTTGATTGTCGGATATTTAGAAGAAAAAAGACAAAATAAAAATATTTTGACTGCTATGAGTAAAATTTCTGGCAAAACTTTGTTTACACCAACTCCTACGGTTCTAGTTTATCTATCTAAACGCAGTGGTTGTACATTAAGCAAAATGGTAGACACAATTGCTTTACGTAAAGAAAATAGCACAGCATCTATGATGCTAATGAAGTAAAATGGCAACATGAATTTCTTGTGCTTGCAAACACATAATAGTTTGCAAGCACAAGAAATTAGAAATATAGTTGGCAATAAAATCAAACATCCAAATAGTAAATATATATAGCAAGATCATTGAGGTATTAAACATCGTTACAAAGTTATGAAAGAATTTAACAATATTTTCAGAGCTCTGGTTTTTTATACTGCCTTTGAAGCAATCAGACAATTTTTTAGGATAGCTCATCAGACATGTGCTGCAAAACATAGAAGTATTGCGTCTATATTTCAACAATTTAATAATCTAGCAATAGCAAAAAACTATAAATTTCTTTATAAATACTATAGTTGAAGTCAGTTTTGACAGAACCAAATTTATTCTACGGTAACAGATTTTGCCAAATTTCTTGGTTGATCAACATCAGTACCCTTTAAAACAGCAACTTCATATGCTAAAAGCTGCAAAGGGATAGAATATAATATAGGATTTAGCATCTCTTTGACTGTTGGCATTGGTACAACCTTAAACCTTTGGTCTTTACATAATTCAGAGTTATTAGTAAAAATATAGATTTTTCCTCCCCTTGAATGTACCTCATCTATATTTGATCTGATTTTTTTAAGTAATTTATTATCTGGTGCTATAAATAGAATAGGCATCTCTTTATCTACTAATGCAAGAGGCCCATGTTTCAATTCTCCAGCAGCGTAACTCTCAGCATGAATATAAGAAATCTCTTTTAATTTTAAAGCACCTTCTAATGCTAAAGGATAATAAGAGCCTCTACCTAAAAATAATGCGCTATGATTATTTTCAAAATCAGCTGAAATTCCCTTGATAACATCGATCTCACTCAAAACATGCTCTATTGCTATAATAAGATCACTGATATCCTGTTCGGTAAGCAAATTTTCCCCGTTTTTTAAAGAAGCAAATGCCATAGATAGCAATAGTAAAGCTGTGAGTTGAGTCGTAAACCCTTTAGTAGAAGCAACACCAATTTCTGAACCAGCTCTTGTTAGAATACGACCATCAGATTCTCTAACTAATGTACTATTAGCAACATTACAAATTGCTAATCTAAATAAAAATGGCATAGTTCTACTTTTCTTAAGTGCTGCAATTGTATCTGCTGTTTCACCAGATTGAGAAACTGTTATAAATAGAGTATCAGAGAAAATTGAAACATCCCTATACCTAAATTCACTTGCGATCTCAACTGAGCAAGGAATATCAGCAACTGATTCTATCCAATATTTTGCTATTAGTCCTGCATGATAGCTTGTTCCACAAGCAATAATATAAATACTCTTAGTTTTATTGAGCACCTCTTTAATATTGTAACCAAAAGATTCTAGTACAATTTTATTATTACTAAATCTGCCATCTAAAGTGTTTTTTATAGCTTCAGTCTGATCAAAAATTTCCTTAAGCATGTAATGCTTAAACTTTCCTTTTTTAGAAACAGTCATTTCGTCTTGAGATATCTGCTGTATTTTTCTACTTGTTCTTTGATCATTAGCGTCATAAATATATATTCTTTCTTCAGAGATAATGGCTATATCATCTTCTTCTAGATAAATAACACTTTCAACATTTTGACTGATAGCTACTGCATCAGAGGAAATAAAATTTTCATCAATACCTATGCCAATTACTAGCGGAGATCCTTGACAAATTGTATAAATCTCATTAGGGTTTTTATTAGAGATAATACCAAATGCATATGCTCCTTCAAAATCATTTGCCGCAAGACGAATGCCCTTTAATAAATCTTGCTCCTGCTCAAAATAATAATTAATTAGGTGAGCAGCTACCTCAGTGTCAGTATCTGAGTTAAACTTATATCCATTGTCTTGCAAAAAGGATCTTAATTCATGGTGATTTTCAATAATACCATTATGTACAATAGCTATTAAATTTGAAGTATGTGGATGAGCATTATTCTCCGTAGGCTCTCCATGAGTTGCCCATCTTGTATGTGCTATTCCAACCTGCCCTTTTACTGGCGAAGACTTTAGGATATTTTCTAAATTGACAACTTTACCTACAGCTCTTACAACTTCAATATTGTGCTCTGGATTTATAATAGCAACCCCAGCAGAATCATATCCACGATATTCAAGCCGTTTTAATCCACCAACTAAAAGCGACGCAACATTCCTCTTAGAAACTATTCCAATTATCCCACACATAATTATTTCCTCATCTTTTTGGGCCTTTGCCAGTTAGCAACTATTTTCTGGCTTGTTCTAGTAATAGCTAATTCATTGTCAGGTACATCTTTAGTTATAGTAGAGCCAGCACCAATAGTAGAATTTCTACCAATTTTAACTGGAGCTACCAATTGCGTACCAGAACCAATGAAAGCATTTTCATGAATTTCTGTTTTATGCTTGTTAGCTCCATCAAAATTACAGGTAATTGTACCAGCTCCTATATTTACGTTCTCCATAACAAGAGTATCCCCGATATAACTTAAATGGTTAATTTTACTATTAGGATGAATCTCAGAATTTTTGATCTCAACAAAATTACCAATTTTAACATCAGCATGTAAGATAGTTCCTGGCCTAGTACGTGCAAAAGGACCTATCTGACAATTTTCTGCTATCGTTGAGCCATCTATATATGTATTAGGTTCAATTATAGTACCTGACTTTATACTAGAGTTTTTAATAACGCAATTTGCTCCTATTGTTACATTATCTTCAATAACTGTATTATCAATCAATACATTAAAGTCTACTAAGCAATCCTTACCTATTTCTACATCACCTCTAAAATAAACATGCTCGTAATCAAGAAAAGTAACTCCTTCCTCCATAAATTTCTCTGCTAAAACTTTTTGATATTTTTTTTCACTACTTGCCAATTGCAATCTTGTATTAATTCCTTCTATCTCAAATTCATTTTTAACAGTAAAGCTGGCTATTGACTCATTTTCTTTTAAAGCAGCATAAACTAAATCAGGTAAATAATATTCTCCTTGAGCATTATCATTACTTAATTCTGGGTACCATTTTTTGAATTTTTCAACTCCAATACAAAGAATTCCAGTAAAAATTTCTTGTATTTTTAGTTGCAACTCATTGGCATCTTTCTGTTCGACAATAGCAGAAATGTTATTATCTTGATCTCTTATAACTCTACCATAACCAGCAGGATCATCTTTGTTAGCTAATATTAAACCCAAATTAAAACTACTAGACATTTCTAGAAATTTTTCCAATGTAGCAAAGCTAATTAAAGGAACATCTCCAAATAATATTAAAACTCTTGAATCTTTGGTTAAACCTTCAATCGCTACATTTGCAGCATGGGCAGTGCCTTGTTGCTGTTTTTGCTCTACGATAGATACGGGAAATTCTTTACATTCGTTAATGACTTGCTCTTTTTTATGACCTACGACAATTGAAATAGAAACCGGGTTTAACTTTTGTACGGTTCTAATAACATGTTTTATTAACGGCTCCCCTGCTAATTTGTGACAAACTTTAGCTAAACTAGACTTCAACCTTTTACCTGCACCAGCTGCCAAAATCACAACGGTCAAAGGTCTCATATTAGGCATCTTTATTTCTCAACTCTTGAATAACCCTTAGCTGAGCAGCAGCATTAGCAAGCTCGGTCTGGATCTCAGCAAGATCTTCATCTGGCTTTCTATTTTTAATCAGCTCTTGAGCACGTTTTTTCGCTCTAATTGCAGCCTGCTCATCTAGATCATCTACATGCTCCGCAACATCAGCTAAAACAGTCACACATGAAGGTTGGATCTCCAACATACCACCAGAAATATAGAAATAATCTTTCTTACCTTTTACATCTATTATTTTGACCAATCCAGGTTTAAG
This sequence comes from Gammaproteobacteria bacterium, assembly GCA_003353785.1. Lineage (GTDB taxonomy): Bacteria > Pseudomonadota > Gammaproteobacteria > PIVX01 > PIVX01 > PIVX01. Next base: position 30,069 of record PIVX01000008.1, read on the forward strand.
CTTTGTTAACAAAGGAGCGTGGCCGTGGTTAATACCTATTTCCCCCATAATCCCAGACACTGTTACGTAAGCAACCATTCCTGAAAAAATTTCTTTCTCAAGACTTACAATATCAATTTTCATACTTATTGATGGCATATCAAGCCTTAGTTAGCTCAACATTTTTTTCAAGCACTTCTTCTATAGAACCAACCATAAAAAATGCTTGCTCCGGAATATCATCATATTTTCCATCAAGAATTTCTCTAAAACCTCTAATGGAATCTTTTAATGAAACATATTTCCCTGGAATACCAGTAAATATTTCTCCCACAAAAAATGGTTGAGATAAAAATCTTTGGACTTTTCTCGCTCTACTAACAACCAATTTATCTTCTTCCGATAACTCATCCATTCCAAGGATCGCAATAATATCTCGTAGCTCTTTATACCTTTGTAAGCTATTTTGTACTCCACGAGCAGTATCATAATGCTCCTGGCCAACTATCAATGGATCAAGTTGCCGACTAGTAGAATCTAGAGGATCAATAGCAGGATAAATTCCAAGCTCAGAAATTTGTCTAGATAAAACAACTGTGGCATCAAGATGCGAGAAAGTTGTTGCTGGAGAAGGATCTGTTAAGTCATCTGCCGGAACATAAACAGCTTGAATTGAAGTAATAGAGCCAGCTTTGGTAGATGTTATTCTTTCTTGTAACATGCCCATCTCTTCAGCTAAAGTGGGCTGATAACCAACCGCTGACGGCATCCTACCTAAAAGAGCAGATACCTCAACTCCAGCTAAAGTATATCGATAGATATTATCAATGAATAATAAAACATCTTTACCTTCATCTCTAAAATCTTCAGCTATGGTAAGCCCTGATAGAGCAACTCTTAATCTATTACCAGGAGGTTCATTCATCTGACCATAAACCAAAGCAACTTTATCTAACACATTAGAGTCTTTCATTTCATGATAGAAATCATTACCTTCTCTTGTTCTCTCACCTACTCCAGCAAAAACTGAATAGCCACTATGCTCCAAAGCAACATTTCTGATCAGTTCCATCATATTGACAGTTTTACCAACACCAGCTCCGCCAAACAAACCAACCTTGCCCCCTTTAGCAAAAGGACATAATAAATCAATAACCTTGATTCCTGTTTCCAATAACTCGTTAGTTATAGCAAGCTCTTCATATTTAGGTGCTTTACGGTGAATAGGAAGGTGCTTTTTAGCAATTATTTTCCCCGCATTATCAACAGGCTCACCCAAAACATTCATTATCCGCCCTAAAGTTTCCACACCTACTGGAACTTGAATAGGAGCCCCTGTATCTGTTAGCTCTAGTCCTCTTTTCAAACCATCAGTAGAACCCATCGCAATAGTCCTAACAACACCATCACCCAAATGTTGTTGTACTTCTAATGTTAATTCAGTTCCATCAAGCTTAAGAGCATCGTAAACCTGGGGAATTTTATCCCTCTCAAACCTTACGTCGATAACAGCTCCAATAATTTCTACAATTTTACCTTTTGCCATATCATAACCTCTTGATATTAAACAGCTGCTGCGCCACCCACAATTTCCGATATTTCTTGAGTGATGCTAGCTTGCCGCGCTTTATTATAGGATAACCTAAATTGTTTAATTAGTTCTCCTGCATTATCTGTAGCACTCTTCATCGCAACCATTCTTGCTGATTGCTCACATGCAATATTTTCCACTAAAGCCTGATAAACAATGGCTTCTATATATCTAGTTAATAGTTCATCTAATAAATCTCTGGCATCTGGTTCGTAAATATAGTCCCAGTAAGAAGCATCACTATCTTCTTGCTCTGTCTCTAGAGGAATTAATTTATGAATAATCGGCTGTTGAGACATTGTATTTATAAACTTATTATAAACAACCTTTACTGAATCAATTCGCCCCTTATCATACCTGTCCAACATTAATTTGGTAATTCCTGTTAGCCTAGATGAATCTATCTTATTACTAAGTCCAGACTGTAATCCCTGGATATCTAGATCAAATCTACGAAAATAGGATTCAGCTTTTTTACCAATTAGAAATAACTCTATTCCATACCCTTGCTGTTGGTTTTTTTGGATCTCCATTAGAATATTTTTAAATAGATTATTATTTAATCCGCCGCATAAACCTCTATCAGAAGAGACAATCAAGTAACCAATATTTTTAATTTCACGACTATGAAAATATGGATGTCTATATTCTGAATGACTTTTTGCTAAATGGCTAATTGTCTGAAGTATTTTGTCAGAATAGGGCCTACTATTTTCCATTAGAAGCTGAGATCTACGCATTTTACTAGCAGCAACCATTTCCATTGCTTTAGTAATTTTCTGAGTATTAGAAATAGTCTTTATTTTATCTAAAATCTCTCTAGTATTAGACATTGCTTATATTAACCTTATTCCAACCTGCTTCTGATTTAAACTGTTCAACGACCTGTGCTAACTTATCAGTAATCTCTTCTGTTAAAACCGGCTCCCTGTTAATTTTGCTAAGTAGCTCTTCGTGATTATCTCTAACATATTTCAATAAAGTATTCTCAAAATTAACCACTTGAGAAAGCTTAACATCATCTAAGTACCCTTTTTCTACAACAAATAATGCAACTCCCATCTCACTTACAGATAGAGTAGAGTACTGTCCCTGTTTCATTATCTCTATAATACGCTGACCACGTTCAAGCTGGTTTCTGGTCGCTTGATCTAGATCTGACGCAAATTGTGAAAAAGCCTCAAGCTCTCTAAATTGAGCTAAAGCCATTCTAACCCCACCACCAAGCTTTTTAATAATTCCAGTCTGCGCTGCTCCACCAACACGTGAAACCGAAAGCCCAGCATTAATCGCAGGACGTTTACCAGCATTGAATAAATTTGTATCTAAGAAAATCTGCCCATCTGTTATCGAAATAACATTTGTTGGAACAAATGCTGAAACATCCCCTGCTTGAGTTTCTATTATCGGTAACGCCGTTAAAGAACCCGTCTTTCCTGTAACTTTACCTTTAGTATATTCTTCTACGTATTGAACATTTACTCTAGCTGCTCTTTCTAGCAATCTAGAATGTAGATAAAATATATCTCCTGGATAAGCTTCTCTTCCTGGAGGCCTTCTCAATAACAAAGAAATCTGCCTATAAGCCCAAGCCTGTTTAGTTAAATCATCATAAATTATTAAAGCATCCCCACCATTATCCCTAAAAAATTCTCCCATTGCACATCCAGAATAAGGAGCAATATATTGAAGTGCTGCAGCATCTGCAGCGCTTGCTACTACTACGATGGTATGTTTTAGAGCATCATACTTCTCAAGAGTTCTTACAACATTAGCAACTGATGAGGCTTTTTGGCCAATTGCTACATAAACACATTTCACTCCAGTATCTTTTTGATTAATAATAGTGTCAATCGCAATAGCGGTTTTACCAGTTTGTCTATCACCAATTATTAGCTCCCTTTGGCCTTTACCAATTGGCACCATAGAGTCTATGGCTTTCAATCCAGTTTGCATAGGCTCATTAACTGACTGTCTTTCAATTACTCCAGGAGCAACTTTTTCAATTTCTGATAATTCAACATTAGCCAATGCCCCTTTGCCATCTATCGGCTCTCCCAAGGCATTAACTACTCTACCCAAAAGAGCTCTACCTACGGGAACACTTAACACTTTGCCAGTACATTTAACTTTACTGCCTTCTTGAATCCCGCCATAATCACCAAGAATAACTGCACCTACGGAATCCCTTTCTAAATTAAGAGCTAATCCCATTGAACCACTATCAAATTCAAGCATTTCAGATGACATCACATCTGTTAAACCATATAACCTTACAATTCCATCTTTAACACTGACAACCTTCCCTTCAGATTTAATTTCAGATGAAGATTTAAAATCCTTAATTCTATTTTTAATTATGTCACTTATTTCTGTTGGTTTTAATGCAATATGCCCGGCCATATTAACTTACCCCTTTAAATATAATCTAATTTAGTACATATGTGGTTAGTTGACGAAGATTATTCTTTATCGAGCCATCTACCACATGATCACCTACTCTTACTACTAATCCACCTATTATATCTTCATCAATAATACAATTAAGCTTAACCTGATTGAGATTTAATTTTTTCTTCAATTTATCCTGTAAATTTTTCTTCATATCATCAGAAAGTTCCATACTTGAGATAACATCAACATCATCAATACTCATATGTTCATTAAGCAACTCTGTATATACTTTACTAATAGTTTTTAATGATTTTAATCTCTTATTATATATTAATAATTTAATAAAATTTTTCTGTTCATCAGTTACATTAGAACCAAGTAAATATTTTAATAATCCAACTATTTCTTGATTATCAATAGTTGGGTTTTCATATAAAGCTATAACATCTGGATGCGTGCTAAAATTTTCTAAGACAAGCAAAGCTTTATCCCAATCCTCAAGAGTATTTGTATCTACCGCAATATCAAAAATAGCTTTGGCATAAGGCCTAGCAACAAACGTTTTTTCCATTATTTAATCTCTTGAATAACTTCATTTATTAATTTTTTATGAGTTTCTTTATCAATATTTTTTTTGATCACCTTTTCGATACCCATAATCGCCATCATTGAAACCTCAGTTCTTAATGATTGTTTTGCTTTCAATATTTCTTGATCAATATCAAGCTTAGCCGCATTTATTATTCGCATGCCCTCTTCTTTAGCTTGCCCTTTTGATTCTTCTACGATCAAAGTTGCTTTTTTAGCTGCATTTTCAATTATAATATTAGCCTCAACTTTAGCTTGTTTAAGTTCTTCTACAATTTTTTTCTTAGATAATTCTAGATTACTTTGTGCTTTCTCCGCAGCAGATAAACCATCAGATATTTTTTTCTCACGATCTTCCATAGCTTTAACAATCGGAGGCCAAACATATTTCATGGTGAACCATACAAAAATAGCAAATGTTATCATTTGCCCAAACAATGTTAGGTTAATGTTCAACGAACACTCCTTATTAATTTAAAAAACATACGTTAACTTAATGTTGCAATGTAACTAACTAAATTCTTAGCAAATGGATTAGCAAACGCAAAATATAGAGCTATCCCAACACCAATCATAGTTACGGCATCTAGTAAACCAACAATAATAAACATTTTAGTTTGTAACATTGGTGCCATTTCAGGTTGACGGGCAGCACCTTCTAAAAATCTACCCCCTAAAAGCCCAAGCCCAATAGCTGTTCCAAGAGCCCCAAAACCTATTAATAAAGCAACAGCAATTGCTGTCATCCCCTGAATATGTGCGTAATAACTCGCTGCTTCCATCTTCACCCCCTTATAATTTTAATGATCTTCACACGCTAAACTTAAATATACAATAGTTAATACCATAAATATAAATGCTTGTAATACTATTATCAATATATGAAAAATAGCCCAAGGTGCGCCTAATAGCCATTGAGCCCACCAAGGAAGTAATGCAATAAGTATAAATATTAATTCTCCTGCATATAAATTGCCAAATAACCGTAAAGCTAAAGATATAGGTTTTGCTATTTCTTCTACTAATCTTAGCAAAAGATTTGCCGGAAACAATAGTAACTTTAACCAAATACTCTCCGCTTTAAAAGGGACAGTAGCGATTTCTTTAGCAAACTTACCTAGACCCTTTATTTTAATACTGTAATATAGAATTAATAAAAATACCGTTAAAGACAATGAGAAAGTTAGATTTAAATCGGCAGTAGGCACTGCTCGTAAATATTCTATTCCTATACTATGGGCAATAAGAGGTAGTAAGTCTACTGGAAGCAAATCCATAAAATTCATTAAAAACACCCAAACAAAAATAGTTAGCGAAAGAGGAGCTATTAATTTACTTTCCCCGTGAAATGCGTCTTTTACTTGTGATTGGGTAAATTCAAATAACATCTCAACAAAATTTTGTAATCTATTAGGAACCCCAGATGTGACTCTTTTTGCTACTAACCAAAAGCCCAAAGTAAAAAACAGCCCTAGGCTAATTGAAAAAAATAAAGTATCAAGGTGCAAAGTTAAAAAACCATGTTCACTAAAAGTAAAGTCATTAAAGTTAAAAACCAAATTTTCTAAATGATGCTGAATATAAGATGTACTACTAACTTCAGAACTCATAAATACCACTAGTGAACTTATTATGTTTAGAATGTTAGCAAAAAGTACGATAAATGCAAGTTTAATGAGTTAAGAATATTCAAAATATATAAATAAATTTTAATCCACAAATTTTATGTTCTTTATATGAGCAATAATATGTTTTTTTTTATTTTTTTAGATTTAACTATATAAATTCTATTCAGATAGATAGTTCAGACAAAACGTCAAGATACCAAGAAAACTTCTTTAACCAATAAAACAATATCTATTAAAAATTTATCCTAGAAAATAATTACTTTATCTTAACTTCGAAATTAAAGATGTCTTTTTATTACTTCAAATTGAGCATCCCAACTTAGATCCTTCTTAAAAGCATCCAGACAATTATCAACCATTGTCGAATATTTGGAAGTATTAAGCATTGCTTGTGCTTCTGATAACGCTTCGAGAAAAGAAGTAATCGTCCACTCTTTCATATAGATACCACACTGATAACGTTCTATTATTTCTATACATTGGGGATTGGGAGTAGCAATTATTGGCACTCCATAGGCAAGAGATTCAAATAATTTATTTGGGGCACAGTAATATCCATTTAGATTATCACCCTTCCACAAAATAAGCGAGAAGCTATATTGCGGCCTTAAAGCACATAGTTCACTATTATTTATAAATTTATTATATTTTATTGTTTTATTGTTTTCTCCGCAAACTCTGGTTAAAAATTCATACTCAATATCTTTAGCAATTGATCCGTAAATATCGATTGAGTATTTTTTGACACCGCTGTGCCAAAAAAAATCACTAAGAGTAGCGTAACTCAATTTACCTGCATATAAAAACTTACCATTTCTTTGTTCAGAAGATATGGAACAAGAATCTTTAAGGTACGTAGAAGCATTGTAAACATTAACCCATCTATTATGATCTTTAAAATGGCACTCTTTAACATCCGATAACATTCTATTTTTTTCAGGAAATATCAATAGATCAATTTTTTCCTGTAAAATATTATTAAGCATTACATCACCTTTACCATAACAACTAATAAGCTCCAAACAGTAATAAATAATTTTATCTGGTTTGTATTTTAATTTTAGTATCACCGGAATAGAATAAGTACAGTAAATAATTAAAATTTTAGGTTTATTTTTATTTATTATATCAGCGCATTTTATTATATAATCAATACGACCAACACGACTATAAGCTCCACTATCTATATAGACAGTTTTTACAAAATATTTATCAGTTTTCTGCTTATTAAATTTTATATCGTCGCCAAAAAAAGATGGCTGCAACAATTGACCTCTAGTACCGTAATAATCAGAAATATCTCTAAATAGCATATTGATTTGAGGAGATCCATAACCAATAACAACATCAGATACTCCTATTACATCCACACTTTTTTCTAGCATCTTATTGTTGCCCCAATACCTGATTATTAGCTATTATTTTTTCTATGATTTTTTTAGAATTATGCTTTTTCTGCCAAACATTTTTTGCAAAAAGAGCCGCCGTATTTTTATAATAATCAATATTACAAATGAGTTCCTCTATTTTATCATTTATCTCTTTCTTATCCACATAGATTATACCAACTGTACTAATAGGAATATGCTTTTCTGTTTGCATAAAATTTATTGTCATTTCTTCTAAAAAATGATTATTTAAATCCGTAAAAATGTCTAAAGAAACCTTGTCTTCTTGTGGAGGTATCTGTATCAAAGCCATACCTATCTGATTTTTATCAGTCATTACCAATTCTTGTTTTTCTTGATATTGAAAATTAGCTTTAATATTTATACAGTTATTGTTAAACAACTTATTAATTTTAATTTCAACCAAAATGTATTTTGCACCTTCAGGTATTTCATAATCTACGCCAATTTTTAAATTTTTAATGTTTTTCTTAGCTAAAATAACTTCTTTAGACAATATATTATGACACTGTTTTATTTCAGTATAATATTTATATATTTCAGGCATTAGAATTTTTGACATCCAACTTTTAGCCGGAACTAAAACTGTTTTACCAACATATAAAGCTTCCGCAAAAATCCCTGAACTCCTCAAAGAATAACCTATATCATCATAAGTTAACAAAACAATATCTGATTCATCAACTAATCTACCATATTCTTCTGGCAACATTTCTTTTGTATAAAGGAATAAATTTCTATTCATTTTGCTATAATTATTTAATAAACTAATGGCACAAATAATATTTTCGCCAACATAGCTAGAATAATTAGATTGAATATGAAATTCTATTGAACTAGCTAGAGAAGTCATATTAAAGTACTGATATATCTCTGGGATATTATGATAACCTTTTTCTTGACGGGCATCCCCTAAATAAGTAATTTTCACCTTATCAGAAATAACTTTTTCCCCCAAAATATTTTGTGTTTCCGCTGGAATAGGTAAAGTAGTAAATTTCATTACCCTAAGAGAGTTATATTGGTCTGTTAAAGCTTCTGTGTCAGTGTAAAAATGGACGAATTCTCCTCGAAATTTAGTTTGTATAAGTCTGAGCAAAGTTCTATATTGAGAGGACTTCCTTCTTTCATATTCATTAATAGCTTCTCCATAATAATTATACGAAAATTCTCTGCGAATTAGTAAATGCCAATTAATATTTACAGACTCTTCTTCAAAAATATACGCAATACTTAATATATCTTCTAATCTTGCATTTGGAATAAAAACTATATCACTGCTTGATGCCTTAATTGTTCTCAACAGGGTTTTTTTTGTGGTTTTAGCAAAACAAAAGGATACATATTTAGAATACTGTTTATGTGAAAAATTTGAAGCCACTTTAACAAAATAAATAACTCTGTCAAATAACCTATACGAAATAAAAGAAAATATTTTATTAATCAGGAAAAAACCTAACAAAAATGGAGCTGTTATTATTAAGATCAAAATCAAAACTGGCAACAATATTACTAATGAAATGCAAGTAAACATTAACCGATACATACTAAATTTTTTTGTCAACAAATAAACGCTGGCTTCATCATTAAAACTAAGTATGCAATGATAAAATTTGGAATAAATAAATTTAAAATATATTTTTTTTAAATTTCCATATATCCTAGAAATATGTTTATTTTCAGAACATTCTGTCCTTGCAGGTTTATTCCCCCAAAAAGTACGTTTATAAACATTAATACATTCAACATCTTCAAAATATCTTTTTATAGTTTTAACTTTACATTTTTTATTTACAACTAAGTAAACCTTAAAACTAGATTTATCAATCTTTTCTATTATCCTTTTAGCATACTCAAAATGATGCCCTTCCATGCTAATAATCGAATTATCAATAAAAATAAATTTTTTCTTCATCTCTTATTTATGTAAGGAGGATACCCCTAAACATTCTTACCTGTAAATTGACTATTAAACCACACTGCAAAATTTTTTTCTACTATGTTTTTTACTGATAAAAAACTTACATTCATAATAGGCAATTTGTCTTTATTTTTTTACTATGCTATAAATTTCATACTTTTTAGAAGTTTTTTATTTATTTAAATTCCTAATGTACCTCATTACTTAACAACATATTGATATTGATTCTACTATTTGTTTCCAAAAGCATTCTGGTAATCCATGACCTAATTTATTAATAATTTTTAGCTTAGAATTTGGCAAGCATTTAGCAAGATGCCTGCCATGGTCAAGAGGAAAAACAGGATCATGATCCCCATGAATAATAAGACTAGGAATAAATACTTTTGTTAATTGCTTAGCTCTTGAGCCAGCACATATCATAGCAAGCATTTGTCTATTTATCCCACTAGGAGCATACCCACGATGGAATGACTCTATATAATGCCCACGAAGCTGCTGTTCATCAATGTGCTCGGAATGATTATAAATTTTATACATTTCTAGCTTATCTTTAATATAATCTTCTATATTTTCTATCTTTCTATTAGGTGAAAAAAGATGCTCTAAAACTTCTTGCTTTGGTTGAGATAGCGCAGGATCTCCAGTTGTGGCTCCGATACAAGTTAAAGTTAAACATAGATCAGGGTGTTTAATAGCAAATAACTGAGCAATTATACCACCCATAGATAACCCAACAAGATGGGCTTTACTAATGAATAATTTTTTCATCAAAGCAAATATGTCTTCTGCCATATCATCCAAAGTGTAAGGAGGCTTGAAATCGATACCTGCTTGAATTTGCCAAATTATTTCTAATAAATTTGATACACCCAAATCATCATATTTTTCCGATAACCCAGAATCTCGATTATCTAAAGCTAAAACATGATAATTCTTTTCCACTAACCCATTGATAAAATCTTCTGGCCAGCTAGTTAACTGACCACCTAATCCAGGAATTAGTATTAATACCGGTGAACTAGGATCGCCAAATTTTTCATAATAAATGTTTGCATTATTCATATCTAACTTTAGTTGTCCTCTTATAAACTTGTTAAAAGAATAGAATATATACAACACTTCACGAAGAATAATCCACTATCTCTATACTCGTAAGCTATAGCTGACTACTGCTACATATATAAATTTTAATACTACATAAGATATAATAAATACTTCCATATTAATTATTGGTAGAAATACAAAAACTAGTATAAACATTATTATCGTTATTAAATGTTTTAGAAAACACCCTTTATACATAATGCTAATAATTTGCTTAGGGGATTTACCAGAGGAAATATTAACAATTTTTCTAAATATTATTTCTGGCAATATAGTACAAACCATAGCAATAAAAACAGAAAAACTTTCAATAAAACTACCATAGTACTTTACTAAAAATAAAGTAAGAGCACCTAAAAAGAAATTTTTGATATATTTAAGTTGGCTTTTAGCTAATTTATTCATTAAGCAATTTTTGTTTGCTCTATTAATGCCAATAATTTTTCAACATCAGCATTAGATTTACAAGTAATCGTGATTTTAGAACCATTTTTACCTACGGGCTTCATCTCTATTGGTAGTTGTAAAATATTTATTAAAATATTTTTATACTTAGTAATGTTTTCTGGGATTTCTTTAAATCTAGTTTTAGAGTTTGGAGCTATATGCATATTTCTTACTTCATTTTCAATATTTCTAACAGTTAAACCTTTCTCTACAATTAGCTTGGCAAACCTGATCTGAGAAACATGCTCTAAAGATAATAAAGCACGAGCATGTCCCATTTCAATATTTCCTTTTTCTAACAAATCTTGAACTGTTTTATGTAAACTCAACAATCTTAGTAGGTTACTTACCCCAACTCTACTTTTCCCAACTGCTTCTCCTGCTTGTTGGTGTGTTAATGAAAATTCTGTGATTAATTTATCTAGTGCACGAGCTTCTTCTAAAGAATTTAAATCTTCTCTTTGTAGATTTTCTATTAATGCTATAGCAAGAGCATCTTGATCAGATATTTTTTTTACCACAACTGGAATTTTTTTTAAATTAGCCATTTTTGCAGCTGTCCATCTTCTTTCTCCAGCTAGTATTTCATACTTATTCTCTCTTAACTTTCTAATAACAATAGGCTGAATAACCCCCTGAGATTTAATCGACTGTACTAACTCTTGTAGAGACTCTTCATTCATCGTTCTACGTGGCTGGTATTTTCCTTTAATCAAATTATTAACATCCATCTGGAGTAAATTTTCTTTTTCCTCATTCATCTCTGCCTTAGTATCCTGTACAGATAAAAGAGCGCTTAAATTCTTTCCTAGGACAATCTTTTTTCTAGACATATTCTCACCTACTCCGCGGAAGTTTTCACAATCTGTTGATGTTTACGTAAAATTTCACCAGCTAAGACAAGGTATGCTATAGCACCTTGAGAGCGCTTATCATACATTAGTGCTGGAAGCCCATGACTCGGGGCTTCAGCAAGACGAACATTTCTGGGAACAACTGTTTTATAGACTTTTTGACCGAAATGCTCTATTAGCTGTTTCGATACTTCGATTGCTAGCTTATTTCTATTATCATACATTGTGCGTAATATTCCTTCTATTACTAATTTTGGATTAATTGCTGCTTTAATTTGTTCAATCGTATTTAACAAACTGGCTAATCCTTCAAGAGCATAATATTCACACTGCATGGGAACTAAAACAGAATCAGAAGCCACTAATGCATTAATTGTAAGCATGTTTAGTGACGGAGGGCAATCTATGAGAATAAAATCATAATTGCTTTTCCAAGTTTGCAAAGAATCCTTCAAGACCATTTTCCCATTTGGATCTTTTATTAATGAAATCTCTGCTTCTGTTAAATCACTATTGGCTCCAATTATATCAAAATTAGCTAGCGTTTCTCTAACTACTTCATTAATCAATCTTCGGCCCATCAGCAAATCATTATTGGAAAATTGCAACTCTGCTTTATTCACCCCAGCTCCCATTGTAGCATTGCCCTGCGGATCCATATCAACAAGTAATACACGCTGGTTTGTTATTGCTAAAGAAGCAGATAAATTAACACAAGTTGTTGTCTTGCCTACACCACCCTTTTGATTTACTATTGCAATTATCTTAGCCATTATTACCTAATTTTTTATTACTAGAAGTTTTCTTGTAGCATTTAAGTAAGGTACATTTAAATTGAATAATGTAGCATTTACTCGCAAAGAAGATGGAATATCAACATTCTTGGCTAACATAAAATAAAACCTCCCATTACCAACTTTTAGTACTCTTTTCCCAATTGAATAAATCCAATTTATTCCTCCAACTGCTCTTGCTAATAAACCATCAAAAAATTCTTTATCTACAAAATTTTCAATTCTCGATTGTACCACAGTTACATTGGTCAAATTAAGCTCATTAATAACATGTTGAATAAATGTGCTTTTTTTTCTGTTCTTCTCCAATAAAATAAATTCTCTCGTCGGCTCAGCTATTGCTAAAGGTATTCCAGGAAAGCCAGCCCCACTTCCTAGATCTAACAACCTATTTCCTTGTAGATATCTATTGATTGATAGGCTATCAAAAATATGTAATACCAACATATCTCCTATGCTATCTATAGATGTCAAATTATGAATTTTATTCCATTTGGCAAGTAGTTCTAAGTGCTGAATAAATTTAGCCTGTTGCTCTAATTCAAGATCAAGTTCTAATAACTTAAAAGCTTTTTGCATTTGATCTTGCATTTGATCTTGCAATATCATGAGATAATTTCGAGTTGAGATTTCTTCAAATAAAGCATCAGGATGGAAATAGATGCAGGAGTAATTCCTGGAATTCTAGCTGCCTGCCCTAATGAAGCTGGTTTGCTCTGGGTTAACTTTTCAATAACTTCGTTAGAAAGTCCTTTAATCTGTTGATAATTTAGCTTTGCTGGAATAGTTAATTTTTCAAATTTGCGCATTTTATTAATTTCTGCAAGCTGTCTATCAATATATCCTTGATATTTTGCTTGAATGGCCACTTGTTCTCCAGCAATTCTTGATACTTGACAGCCATCATCAATTAAAGCTGCTAGCTCTTCAAAAGTTACATTAGGTCTTTTTAACAATTCATAAATAGTATACTCCCTTGTTAATTCCTGTTGATGTTTTTTAGCAAATTTTAATGCAGCTTGGCTATCAGGATAGATCATGGTTTTTCTTATGCTAACAAGTGTCATTTCAATTTCAATTTTTTTCTCACTGAATTTTTTCCATCTTAAATCTCCAACCACACCCAGTTGACGACCAATTGGAGTTAAACGTAGATCAGCATTATCTTCTCTTAAATATAATCTGAATTCCGCTCTACTAGTAAACATCCGATATGGTTCATTCGTACCTTTAATAATTAGATCATCTATTAATACTCCAAGATAAGACTCATCACGCCTTGGCCACCATGGAGATAATTCTTTGACTCTTAATGCCGCGTTGATCCCTGCTAATAAACCCTGAGCCGCAGCTTCTTCGTAACCAGTAGTTCCATTAATTTGACCTGCAAAAAATAAACCCTCAACTGTTTTAGTTTCTAAGCTAAAATTTAAATCCCGTGGATCAAAAAAATCATATTCTATTGCATAACCAGGTTGTAATATTTCGGCTTGCTCAAATCCAGCAATGCTTTGGATAAACTGCACTTGTACATCCAGTGGCAAACTAGTAGATAATCCATTTGGATATATCTCTAAGGCATTCAAACCTTCAGGCTCAATAAATATTTGATGTCTATTCTTATCTGAAAAACGAACGATCTTATCCTCAATAGAAGGACAATACCTAGGACCAATTCCCTCAATTGCCCCAGAATACATTGCTGATTTAGTTAAATTTTCTCTTATAATAGTATGAGTTTTCTCCGAGGTATAAGTAATATGGCAGCAAATTTGTTGTGGATGCTCATTTACCTTCCCTAAAAATGAAAAAATTGGAGTTGGACTGTCTCCATTCTGAACGTCTAAAACATCAAAATTAATCGTCTTCTTGTTCAATCTTGGTGGAGTTCCTGTTTTTAAACGATTAATTCTCGGACAGATCTCCCTTAATCTTGTTGCTAAAATATTACTTGGGGCAGAGTTTATTCTACCACCCTCTATTTTCTGCTGACCAAGATGAATTCTACCTGCTAAAAAAGTTCCAACCGTTAAAACTACAGTTTTTCCATAAATAATCTTAGTCTTGCTTTTAACTCCAATTATTTTTGCATTTTCAATTAATAGATCAACTACTTCCCCCTCAATAATACTCAATTCAGCTTCTTGAACTATAATTTGATTAATAGCTTTTTTATACAAAACCCTATCTGCCTGTGCTCGTGTTGCCCAAACAGCAGGACCCTTTCTAGAATTAAGCTTACGAAATTGGATCCCAGCTCTATCAATAGCTCGCGCCATAACACCATCTAAAGCATCTATCTCTTTAACTAGATGACTCTTACCAATTCCACCAATAGCTGGATTACAAGACATAACTCCTAAATCATGCTTGCTATTAGTAATAAGAACGACCTTCACACCCATTCGATGAGCAGCCATAGCCGCTTCTATCCCTGCATGCCCGCCTCCTACTACTATGACGTCAAATCTTCTGTTCATTGAATTTTATCTTGCTAAAATATCATTTGTAGTATCAAAATCTTCAATCATTCCCTGATCTAAAGACTTATCAAGTTTGCTCACTAGAAAAATTGTTAATAAATTTAGAATGAATCCTGGAACTATTCCATTAATTTGAAATATGTAATGAGTGTCTTCTAAATAAGACCATATCAACACACAGCTAGTGCCGAGAATCATCCCAAATATCGCAGCCTTAGAAGTTATCTTCTTCCAATATAAACTCACTAATATTACTGGCCCAAAACTAGCCCCCATTCCAGCCCAAGCGAATCCTACTAATGCTAAGATTGTCCCTTTAGGATCTAAAGCAAATCTCATTGCTATTAGTGCAATGATTATGACGCAAACTCTTGCGATCCATAACAATTCCCGCTGGCTAGCACGCTTTCTTAGTTTTTTATGGTAAAAATCCTCAACAAGAGAACTTGCCGCATTTAGAATTTGTGCGGTTATAGTACTCATGATCGCCGATAATACTGCGGAAATCAATATCGCAGCAATCCAAGGATCAAATAATTCTAAGGCCAAATTTATAAACACCATCTCTGGATCATCTAAAGAATGATAATGAGCCCTACCCACTAGACCACAACATATAGCTCCTACTAAAGAGAATAGCATCCATATCATGCAAATATATTTAGCAGTAGGAATAGCCTCATGATTACGGATAGCCATAAATCTTGCCAAAATATGAACTTGACCAAAATAACCTAAACCCCAACCAAAATCATTGATAAATTTAGTGGGCTCCAGAGATAGTGACCAGTAACCAGGTATTAAGCTTAATTGTTCAAAAGTTATCCCTAATCCTCCTAAGTGATAAACCACGACCACTGGCACAATAATCAAGGCAATAAGCATTAAACTACCTTGAAAAAAATCAACCCAATTTACTGCCAAAAACCCGCCTAAACAAGTATAACTGCTCATAATAATAGCGCTAATAATCAAAGATTTTGTATAACTTATTGAAAATAATTGCTCTGTAAGTTTTGCACACATTACAAAATTAGCACTAGCATAAGCCGTAAAAAAGATAATTATAACTAAAGAGGTTACTAATCTGATCTGATCCGAGTTTTGCGAAAATCTATTACTAAAATAAGAAGGAATTGTTAACGAATCCCCTGCTACCTCAGTATAAACGCGTAATTTTTTTGCAACAATTTGCCAATTTAAATAAGCTCCAATTAACAAAGAAAGTGGCATCCATATTCTATTTAAGCCGAAAATAAATAAATAACCTGGCACCGCCATTAATAACCAACCACTCATGTCAGAAGCTCCAGCTCCAAGAGCTGCAATTGGGCCACTGAGCTTTCGATCAGCAAGAACAAAATCTGAAATTTTTGATATTTTTAAACTTGCTTTAATCCCAATAGCAAAGACTATAGCCATATATATAAAAATCATTAAGTTGAATAACGTCATATGATCAAACTATTTAAGATTAACAGAGAAATATTGGCCTATAGTAACATTTTTGTTAAAATATTTATACAATAAACTGTAATTCTTAAATACCAATGAAAAATAAAACTGATAAAATTGCTGATTAAAACTTAATTACTTTTTTATAACTCAATTTATAAAAAATTAAACACTTATTAGAAGAGCTAATGTTAACAATACTCACCTTCTCTTTTCTACTAATACTATGGAAGATTATCTTTGGTTTCCGCCTTAAAATAGAATACCCGTATTATAGAAACTAACCGTATATTGCTGGAATGGTTTTTTTGAGAATTACTGCATTAATCATCTATTTTCTAATATTAACGTGAAAAAAAGACCTATCGTATTTTTAATTTGTAATATTATCTTAACTTATTTATTTAAACTCAGATTTAGGAGCAATATCTTGCTTGGCTTCATCAAAATAATTACTAATTATTTCAGCAATACGCTCCGAAGCCAACCCATCTCCATAGGGAGAATAATTTTTTTGCATAGCAGAATACTTACTATTGTCTTGCACAAGCTCTGATACCGACTCAACAATATCTTTAGTCTCTACACCAACTAATTTTGCAACACCAGCTTTAATTCCTTCTGGACGTTCAGTCTCTGTTCTCATCACTAATACCGGTTTATTTAACGCAGGAGCTTCTTCCTGCAATCCACCAGAATCAGTCAGGACTAAATAACATTGTTGCATTGTGTTGACGAGCTCTTCATACCCTAGAGGTTCAACCAATTTAATTTGAGAGTGATTTTGTAATTTATTGTAAATAATTTCTTTGATATTTGGGTTTGGATGAACAGGATATACTATTTCAACTAAAGGAAATTTATTAACTATTTGCAAAATAGCTTCACAAATACCCTTTAGCCTATCACCAAAATTTTCTCTTCGATGACATGTAACTAAAATAATTTTCTTTTCAGGATCAACTATATTTTCAGAATTTTTCTTAGAGAATTTTTTTAGAGTGTCAATAACTGTATTACCAACAGAAAATATATTTTTACTAATACCTTCTTGCAGCAAGTTGTTTTTTGACAATTCAGTCGGGGCAAAATGGATAGCTGCACTCCTGCCAACAATTTGCCTATTTAATTCTTCTGGAAAAGGACTAGATATATCATGAGATCTTAAACCAGCTTCTACGTGCGCAAAAGGGATTTTATAATAAAATGAAACTAAACCTGAAACCATAGTAGTAGTTGTATCACCTTGAGCGATAATCATATCAGGAGGATCACTTTCAATTAACTTACTAAACTTATCAATTAAATTTGAGGTTAATGATGATAATGTTTGATTTGCAGTCATCAAATTAAAATCAGCCGTAATTTTAATATCGGACAAACTCAACATTTGATCTAATATTTCACGATGTTGTCCAGTAACAACAACCAAAACCTCAAATTGTTGAAAATTCTTTAACTTCTCAATTACCGGGATCATTTTTAAAGCTTCAGGCCGAGTCCCCATTACACATATTATTTTCTTAGTCTTGTTCATACTATTTCACTAATTATTTAGTTCATGTTAGTTAATTCTATCGCAAATTAAAAACGTCATATTAATTATATAAGTTTTAAGTTAAAAATAGATATTGATAAATCTAATTTGTCTAAAATATCTTTTTAAATCATATAGATGTAAATATAATTTTTAAATTATTTGTGCTCATTGTTGACAATAGGTATTATTATCGCACAATTAAAGCACTTTAATAAAATGAACTCCAAATAAAATCAAGATACTTATCGGGTTTATAATAATTCATTAATTGTAGCTATAAGAAGAAAAAGAGCAAGTCAGCTCCTTACAAACCTTTTAATATCTCAAATCCATAATGTTCATAAAAGGATCGTGCTATTTCATTTTTTGCGTCAACTACAATCCCATATATAGCCATTAGTTAAGAAACTTTCTAACATAAAAACGGTCATTTCAAATACTATTAGGTTTATTATTACTCATGAAAACGCTGTGCCTAACTACCCCTTTTCAGAGACAACTCCATTAAAACCTCTAGGGACACATCATCAATATAAGTTAGCAAACAGGCAAAGCAAGATAGATGTTGATAAATATGATGTTAAAACTATTCGTACCAGGACGACCAGACTTTTTATTTTTTGGCACAAAAGAAGTAACCATTCCTAAACTAGCATCCTTCTGATCAAAATGATAATTCCATCCAAAAGATGCATAAGGATTTACTGCATTTTTTCTTTCATTAGTAAGCCATTTTTCTGCATTAATGAAACTCATTGCTAAATTTAAGTCCAAAGAAAAATTGTTGTTAAGCATATATCTATAGCGAGTACCTAGATTTAGAAAATACATTGCTCTATTATCACAATCACGTAAATATATCCCTTTAATCACTGGAGAGAATCCATACCAAAATGGATCTCTGCTATTTTTTCTAAAATCGATCCCAATACCAATACCAGGATTAAATACAAAAACACCGTATGGATCTAATTTTCTAGGAGCTTCTTCATAGGCTTTGAATGATGAACTAGCTCCAACGTGATAAGAGAGTCCGGTCAAATCAATATCTAATTGAGCGGCTTGCACAAAAGAATAAGTTAATAACAAAATAAAAGCTAAGCATAAACGGTTGCCTACAGAGTATAATGATTTAACAAACATAGAATTAGCCATAGTGTAAAATTATGACTAATTGTAACATTAATAATCATTTTTGTATACTATTAACTCTTGGTGGTTAATTTTATCCACAAAGATAATTACACATTGTTAGCTTAAAAACAGATACATGCTAAGAAATAATAGCTCTAACTACCTGAAAAATTTATAAAATAATAACCATGCGTAGCGTTAATAATGAAAGGTGATGGCCATAAAAATGATCCTTCACACGGAATTTGAGTTGTCTAAAAAGGGTGGTTGCTGTTAGTTATTCAAGGGAATGCTCTAAGCAGGTAATAAACCCTATTAAAGCTCTACGATCCGCAAATATTTTGCTAAATCCCTTTTTGGCTATTTCTTTATTTTTTCGCTTGCAGCATCTCCACTAATAACAATAGTTTACGGCGTTGTTACTAACTTATCAATATTTTTCAATAAGTTACCGTAAATCTACTATAATTTAATAATACACCACTTTTTTATAAGAGACCCTAAAAAATGTACCGTAACACTATCAAAGGATTTAGTTTAATTGAGTTAATCACTGTTATAATTATAGCAGGGATCATAGCTGCAATAGCTATACCGAAATTCTTTGATTTATCAGGTAATGCAGAATCTGCTAAATTACAAACTATTGCTAACTCATTCGCTACCGGAGTTAGCTTAGTGCATTCTAGTTGGCTTTCTGAGGGAGGAGATTCTTCTGTTAATACCGTAACATCCGAAAGTGGGCAAACAATAGGAGTAAGTGACGAAGGATGGCCTGAAAATACCCAGGACACTGGAGGAGATGGAGGCTTTACTGTAACAGAATGTGTTAATTTATTCTCAGGACTTATTAAAAATCCTCCTTCTATTGCAGCTACCCCAAATATATCAAAAGAATTTACTGCCTCTGTTGGGGAAGATTTTATTACCTGTACCTTTACCATGAACAATACTTCTGGTAGAAGCTTTTCTTATGATCTTTCAAATGGAGCGATCTCGGTAACAATTCCGTAAATTAGATTTTTATTAGAAATTCTAAGTACTTTTTTCTAGTTTAAGATCCGAGTTTTGAACGGTTACTTTTAACTGGAAGATATGAAAATGGCTGCTTTTCCGTTATCAAAAGTTATAGTTACCTCATCATCGATAGCTATATTTCTAACGCTAATCATTTGATCTAAAATCAGAGCCTTATTCTTAAGATCAAATTTCAAACCTTTAGTTACCAAATTATTAATTTTCGGAAATGGGATTATTGAGATCGTTCTATTTTTTAAGCTATCTAGTTTAATGTTTTTATTAGTTATAAAATACTTTTGATCTGGCTCAATAAAACATATTTTTACTTGGTTAAGATAACGACTAGCTACAAATAGATTACCTAAACAATGATCAAGCTCTCCTCCTGAAGCTCCATATACGTTAATTTCTTGATACTCGCTCTTTAAATAATCCACTGCTTTATCAAAATCGGTAAAATTTTGATCTGCTAACTCGATAGTTTTGATCCCAAAATGATCTCCCTTCAGAGAATCTAAATCTCCTAAGATTGCTTTGATTTCTAAACCCAAAGTTGAAATCTTATTAAAAGCCCCGTCAACAGCATAAGTTGCTGAGCTATTATTTAATTCATTTAATAAAAATTTTTGATCAAGAACTCCATTCAGAATTAAGTTAGCTATCATGTGAACTGTTGTTCCTTGTTTAATATATTAATATTTCTTAGCCTAATCCAATTTAATAATCCTATAATTGCTAACACTAAATAACAGCTAAAGAGAATTCCATGAAAATATAGCTCTTGAGAAATCATCAAATAGATGAAAACACTATCAGCAATTATCCAGGTATACCAACATTCTATAATTTTTCTAGACGATAAAATTTGAGAAATTATGCTTGTACTAACAGCTATTGCTTCTATTACTGGAAAACTTGTATCTGTAAAGTTGATCATTAAATAATAAATCCCTAAAACCATAGCAAACCATAATATTGATAAACCTATAAATTGATAATTTTCTATTCTTCCAATAATGGCACTATTTTGTTTCATGGTTTTTTTCCAAAAGAACCATCCATAAATACTCACAACTAAATACATATTTTCAAGAACTAAACTAGCATACATTTTATATTGAAAATATAAAATACTATTAACTAATATTGCTAAAATATAAACTGGCCACATTTTTATATCAGCTTTAATAAAGTAAAATGTGCCTATTAATGATAAAATCGTGCCTACTAAATCTAAATAGTTCATATGAATCTCCAGCTAGAGCACAGAATGATCACATTTTTTTAAATATGATCTGAAAAAGAATGTTTTAAACGGCATTTCTTCTCCCTTCGCAGGCATTATCCTGTGCAGGTTATACGAGTATGTTCTCAGCTATATTTAGCACCCCGGTTTTAATACTTTAACAAAAAATATGATTTTAATAAATACCTTTTGCTAAAATATTATATAGGTAATAAAAACCATTGAAGCTCGTACACTTTAGCTATAAATACTACTTATTGGTATATTTCTAACTCTAACCCTTTTTATCAAACATCTGCTCAATATTTCTTCTACTTTTAATATCTTATGTTAAAACAAGCGTCTTCTTACAAGTTATAAAATAATTTTCCTTTTAATAAAATTCTGTCTTGATAAATAGAACCTTACTTACTTTTTTTTAAACTAGCTCTTACATAAATATTTTAGATTAAATACTATATTCTAACCATAATTAATTTACTAAAGGGAATTAGAATGAGTATTAATAATTTAAAATTTATATTGCCTCTTTGCTTAGTTATCTTCGCTGGTAATGCATATAGTAAGGGTAATGTCTCACTAGATCTTGATGATAAACAGCACGTTTATACAGTATACGATACTTCTGATGGAAGCATTATTGCTTATGGAGTTGCCAAAGATATTTTTGAAGCTAGGCAACAAATTAAAGAAATTGATTCTACAAGCTTTAGTGTTGTAATAAATGATAAGGGGGGTAGTTTTATCTCAAAATTATTTGATGCACAAGCAAAAATTTATTATTACATTATTTCAAATGGTGAACCACCAGCATTACAAGCTGAATTATTCTTATTAAGAATTTTTAAGCAAATGAAGCCTGCTAGAAATAAGAAGCTTTTTTAAGCAACTGAAGTTGATAGTTTAAATTTTATATTATCACTTTTTCAATTATCACCGTTTTTATAAACGGTGATAATTTTAGTTGAAATTAATTAACTACCTTCTTTTAATACTTTTAATTTCCTGAATAAACAAATTTATTATTCTCAAACTTTATACTTAAATGGCAATCAAGTATTTCATTAACCTAAGAGGCATTAGCCTTCCTGGATTCTTCTGAGCTTCCACAATTGTATAAATAAATATATCTATCATCAAAATAGGTTACGCAAGAGTATCTTACTCACGATCAATATTTAGGGATGCAAAAAGACGCTCTCCAATAGTCGAGAATCTAGCATTATCACATTTTTTGATATATAAATTTACTGTTTTCAAATCCAATATCTGCAAGTCTCGCAAAATTTTTCAATCTATCCAAATCTCCATTAGTATTATTTGTCCTAGGAGAAGAATTTATGTTATTGAATACCTCTATAAGTTTTTTAGGATTATTACGGTAATTAAAATCATTATAATGAAGCTGTAACTGATTTGAAAAACCTCCAGAAACTATTTGATGCCAAGTTACAACAGCTTTCTTACCAAGAGGAGGAGGGACTAGAGACTCACCAGGAACATTCTCTCTAATTGCAACTGAAATAATGTTATCTGCAGTCTCTTGAGTAGTGAAACCAGAACCATCTAGATTAGTTACCGTATATGTTGAATTTGGTAGATACATGCCGGGCGGTGACCATCTCATGTTTGGCTCAATGTTAGGGCTAGATGCTCCGACAGTATGAGTGTAAACACTCTTAGCCGCATTAGATGTTCCATTTCCTACAAGACTGATTAGCGCAGAATCAGATGGTTTAATTACATAAGCTTTAAAATAATTAGTTCTATTATACGCTGTAGCAGAATCTTTTGGAGCATCAGTATGAACATAAGGATGTATTCTTAACCCTGCTTGAAGTCCTGCAGGATGATTTCCATACGTAGGTTGATTTGCACCATTAGCTATCGTTTGTGTTATATAGAAAATATCTACTTCTGTATTTATATCAACTCCATTTGCCACTAGAGTATCTTTTACAGTAGCAGGAAGTTTATCTAAAAACGATTTAGGTAATTTTAAATTAATTTGAACTTGTGGTATACCAACATTTCTACTTACGGTAGGATCTGTAATAAAAAGAGGTATAGGGTAAGCATCACTACGATATACTGCTGTTACAGAACCTCCAAATAGAGATGGGGATGCTAGTTTTCCGTTAGAATCTCCTCTTAATAATTTATTGAATTCTGCTTCCCAAACATCTTTATCATCTTTATCTTTAGCATCAGTAGCGACTAAACCAATAAAATTAGTTTTTTGGCCGTCTAATTCACCAGCATCAAGAGATTTTTTCAGAGCATTTTTTACTACTGTAGTAGATAAAACCCTATCTGCTTGAGCCTTATCTTTAAATAAGACAACAAGTTTTTTAGTAACGACAGGATCTACACTGTTATCATTCTCAATTAAAGCTAAGAATGTGATTCCACTATTGTCGTCTACTTTCATCGTCACCATTCTATTAACATCACTAGCTCGTTTACTAGATCTATTTTCAAAAGCATCCATATTGTAAAACAGAGCATTACCTCCTGTTGAAGCACCAATAAGAGCTTTAATATCGTCATCTGTTAGTACTAGCCCAGAAAAATTATCTGTTTTTGTTATATCTTTATTAACCAGAGTTGTATCGCTAGAAATTATATCTATATCACGAACAGCTAGCTGAGTCATTTTATCATTGACAGAATTTTTAACAGGCTTGTTACCTTTAGCAAAAGACCAGGTAAATCTAAACCCGGCATAATTACTCCATTTTCTAACATTATCATGATTTGCTTCAACTTCAAGATCCAGCCAATGATAAAGATAAAAGGCTGTTCTAAATCTAAATCCATTAACTGCTTTTGCTCCTTTCCTACCATTAAAATGATAATAGGCACCAAATATTTCCAAACGCTGGAGAATATTGCCGCCTACTTCAAAGTCAACTCCAGGTAAAGGGATCTCGTACCTGTTGCCTCTACCTATAGTTTGTGTTGTTTCTCCATTTGTACCAATTGAAGAATCATAATTCCTCGTAAATTCGACTATGCCTAAGTTTTTTACCAAAAATCTTTTATTTTGAGGAAGATAGAAGTTAAATCTAGCTTCAAATCTACTGGTCATATATTCAAAACCAAAAGTTGCCTGATGGATCCTTTTTGAGACATTTTTTATTCTTCTAATATCCCAAAAGCCATATGTACCAAGAATAAAATCCCCTTGGAATTTTTTTCTAAATCCAAGCCCAAAATTCCCTTCAAGACTAGATTTACTATCATGCATAAAAAACATGTTAGTAAAAAGCAAATTTGATTGTTGCTCGTATAGCGGGATTAAGAATCCATATCTACCAATGTGCCGTTTATTACCACCTTTATACTGCATATCTATTCTAGGAGAATAACCAAAAACATTGCTTGCTAGAAATAAGCTAATGGTCAATGTCGCAATCACTTTATAGATAATTTTATTTTTCATAATAAAGATGCCTTCTTTGTTGGTAGTACTAAGCATATTAGAGCAATTTATTCATCAGGTAAAGACCTTTAGAGTTCTTGTCGGCAACAAAGCAATTTCATTTAGGTTAATGTTTTTTTATGTCCACTAATCCTTTTCTTTATCACAGCCATCTAACTGCCCGTAATTTATCGATTATGCGTAATTTTTTACAACGCAGTAGAATATATAGTCTTCTTTTAGGAACCAAATAAAATATGCCTATTATCGTTTTTATTTTTGAAGTTTTTTTGTTTTTTATTCCAACTATGAATAATTGGTTTATGGTATAGAGCAACCATTTTACTTGCCGTCTTGACGGCGACCTTATCTCTTTATCTTGGATATGAAAGCATCAAAAAAATTAATGCCTGAATTTCGGCGATAGTTCTTTTTAAATATGATTATAATAGGCATTTAAAAAAATAAATTAACTTTTCATTGATTGTTATGAATGTTATTAGAACTCAAAGCTCAGTATTCTATCAAGCTTTACTTGATAAAAATTCAGAATACGAAGGTACATTTGTTGTTGGAGTAAAAACAACAGGAGTCTTTTGCAGACCAACATGTCCAGCAAGGAAACCGAAATTTGAAAATTGCGAGTTTTACAAGACAGAGCAGGAGGCATTACTTGCAGGATTTAGGCCTTGTCTACGTTGTCGTCCACTGACTCATCCAGGACAAATATCAAAGCTCGTACGCACTCTTATTGAAGCAGTTGAAAAAAATCCTGAAAAAAGGTGGAAAAATCATGATTTTGACAAATTATCAGTAGATAGCTCAACAGCACGACGTCAATTTAAGCAACGCTTTGGTATGACCTTTGTTGAATACGCAAGAGCCAGACGTATGGGAATTGCAATGCAACAGATCAGAAATGGCAAAGCCATTATTTACGCACAACTAGATAGTGGGTATAAATCTAGTAGCGGATTTAGGGATGCTTTTACAAAAATAATGGGGGCTCCTCCAACAAAATTTGTTAACCATTGTCCTGTTCTTAAAGCATCTTGGATCGATACAAAACTAGGCTCTATGATTGCTATTGCAAATAAGGAAGGGTTATATCTTTTGGAATTTGTCGATAGGCGTGGATTAGAACGCGAAATAGAACAGTTAAGACATAAGACAAAATCAGCTATTGTGCCTGGAAGTACCGAACCGATTAAATCAATTGAGCATGAACTCAAATCTTATTTTAATGGTGAACTACGTGTATTTAATACACCACTTAATCTTTTAGGTAGCCCATTTCAAAAACTTGCTTGGAATGAGCTTAGGCGTATTCCATATGGCCAAACAAGGAGTTACTTAGAACAGGCAGATGCCATCCAAAAACAAAAAGCATATAGAGCTGTCGGCAACGCAAATGCCACAAATCAGTTAGCCATTATTATTCCATGTCACCGTATCATTAATAGCAATGGAGATCTCGGAGGATATGGAGGAGGTATAGTTCGTAAAAAGTGGCTTATCGAACATGAAAAATTAAGAGTATAATATTGAGAAAAAACATAGACCGCTCAACCAATTGTCTTATTTGCAAAAATTTAAGAAATTTTATAATTTTCAGATATGCCAAATTCTGTCATTTTATTTAGCAACAATGCCGTAAACCATCGTCATCTATGGCAGGAAACCGTCACCAATTCTATATTATTACGTTTCCCATATCCTCCAGTCTACTACTAATTCATCAGACAAAATATTCTGAGCTCTTGTCTATTGCGGCTACCCTGAGGATAAACATGTTATCAGCAAAATATCTATATAGTGACAACCTTTTTTTTGTAATCAAATAAGTAAATCATTAAATATCCTATAAATGCTATAAACAGCCCAACAATAATAGGACTTAACCCCGCACTAAAAGCCTTACTATTATAAATAGGCACACCTTTTTCCATTGCTCCATCCCAGTGCTGTTGAATAATTACGCCTATTACTGTGTGAAAAAGATAACCAAAAAACATTATGATCATATTAGCACAAGCCGTTGTGATCCCAAATAAGCTTTGATCTATGCAAGTAGTTGCTTTATATATTGATAAGATTTGATATGCACATAACACTCCAATTATAATAAATAAAATTGTTAGCATTGATACTGGTAATTTTATATAAAGCAATAATACAAATCCTGCTCCCATAACAAATGCTGACATAAATATTAACTGATAATATGCTTTTGTTTTATCTGCAACATAAGATAAAACAGGAGCACCAAAACACATCCCTAAAAAAATCATTGAAGGTAAAGTTGATGCAATATTTTCATTCAAATTATAAACTATCTTTAAAAACTCAGTTCCCCAAACATCAGCAAATCCTTCTAGCGGACCAACCATACATCCAGCTAACAAACAAATAGATAATACTTTCGAATTAGTTAATACTGTTTTTATATCTAACCAAATA
This sequence comes from Gammaproteobacteria bacterium, assembly GCA_003353785.1. GTDB lineage: Bacteria > Pseudomonadota > Gammaproteobacteria > PIVX01 > PIVX01 > PIVX01. Next base: position 57,543 of record PIVX01000008.1, read on the forward strand.
GAGTTGCTAGAACCGTTTTTTTGTTTAGTATGCTCAGGAAGAAAAAGAAATAACGCTATGGATAACAAAAAACCCATTCCAAAAAGGATCTTTAATACATATTCCCAGCCAAACAGACCCATTAAATAATTAACTGGTTGTCCACCATAAATAGCTCCTAGCAAACCAATCGTTACTGAAAGCCCAAGCATTCTAGTAAATTTATCTTCACTAAAACAAATTCTAATTATTTTAAATACTCCAAGAATTGCCCCTGAAGAACCTATTCCTATCAAAAATCTACCTAACGTAGGATAGATCCAAATATCCGCATAGATCAAAGGTAAAAGACCAGATATCGTTAACAAAACACAAGAAGGAATAACTTTTTTAGGCCCTATTCTATCTAAAGAAATCCCAATAGGAATATGCATAATTGAATATCCTATATAATATATGCCGGAGAATTGTCCAAATGTATCGGCATTAATTTGAAATTTCGATAAGATCTCGGGCATCATTATATTCGGCAGAACTCTGATTATATATTGATATGCGTAAAAAATAGATCCTAAAAACCAAACAATAAAAATTTTGCGGTTGTTGTTAATCTTATTCATAATTTTATCCTCTAAACCAGAAATTTATTTGCCCTACTAATAAAGCTGATTCATCAATTCATTGCTGGACAAACTTTTATCATATATAAGTTTTTATACTATGGCAATTGATTATTTTCTTAATTTACAGCGAAATTAACTCTCACTGAGAAACAGAAGAAATACTTGGGATATCAAGATATATGAGAGTTAACTCTAAGTCTGATCTAACTACTATTTCCTTTTGATTTATTAACAACAAAATAACGGCTCCCTCAGTAATAATAAATAAAACTGCGATGATTGCCGTGATAAAAGAAAATAGTATATTAAAATGGGGTTATCTATTTAATACCTATTAGATAATTAATGCAATCGCTAAGATACAATTACAATATACCTAAACTTAATTTACCAGACTCTGAAACCATTTCAGAGCTCCATGGAGGATCAAAAGTAAGTTCAACTTTTAGATCCAATACATTTTCAAGCAGGATCAGCTTTTTCTTAATATCTTCAACAAGGATAGGACCCATAGAACATCCAGGAGCTGTTAGAGTCATTTGTATATAAATATCACTTCCAAAACCTGAGGTATTATTTATTGTCTTACATTCATAAATTAACCCTAAGTCAACTATATTTACCGGAATTTCAGGATCATAACAAGTCTTTAATGCATCCCATATATCGTCTAAATTTACAAATCCTTTTGGTGTTTTTTGCTTTGCAGGAGTACTTTTTCTTTTATTGGATGGCAGTGTTATCCCAAGAGCATCGGCATCCTCTTCTTCTATTCTTGCCAGATTACCTTCAACAACGACGGTAACATTACTTCCAAGTACTTGATGTAGATTCACAACTGTACCTTGGGGTAAACATACCCTTTTGGCAGAAGGCACTAATATTGCTGTACAATCACGTGATAATTGTAACGGCTGACCAGGGTTAAGTTTGTTCATAGTAGAATTAAACCTTTTTTAACTTAGCTTCATATTGAAGTTTACGAAATCAATTTACTTATTAACATTCATTGGAACCACAAAGATTTCGTAAATTATCATAAGAGAATATACCTGTATTGTGACCATCAGAAAACTTTAGTTTTACTGCGTAGCATCCTACTCTAGCCAGCTCTAAAATGGAAATATCCTTGGACACTTCTTCTTTATCTAAGGCTGTTCCCCCAACTATCTTCTTTACACAATTCGCACATGGACAATTTTGTCTCAGCGTTTCTGCTGTTAACAAACCAGATGAATGATCAGACCAAACAATTTTTAAATTATTTTTCATTATTTCAATGGCATTAGGTTCATTTAAATTAGTGATTTGGGCAGATATATTATCAAGCATATTTTTAGCTATCCGTTGATATTCTATAACAACTTTTGAATTAGGATACTGATGAATAACAGATGTGCCACTATCGTTGCATTCAATAATAAGATGATCTAAATGGATTTCTCCTAAAAGAGCAGTGTTATAGTTAGACGCTAATTTTTTAGCCCCTCCTTGTTTAAATACAGCTTGCCCTTGCCCACAGTGGATACAATTATAACCACTCATATTTTCAATAATTCCTAAAATAGGTACATTAACCTTATTAAATAACTGCAAGCCTTTCTCCGCTATTTCACAAGCGATCTCCTGGGGAGTTGTCACAATGATTGCTCCAGTTAATTTTGCTTGTTGAGATAAAGTAAGATGAATATCACCAGTTCCAGGAGGCAAATCAATCAATAGATAATCCAATTTTGGCCACTTGACACACGATAAAAATTCTCGAATTAATTTTATAGCTATAGGCGCTCTCCAGATAAGGGGGGCATCTTCTTTAATTAGTGAGCGAACAGATACAAAATTTACCCCATGAGCAAATATAGGTTGAATCATCCCATCACTTGAAATGAAAGACTGTTCATTACTCGTACCAAACATTTTTGATTGAGTGGGGCCATAAATATCAGCATCTATAAGACCGACCTTATACCCATTATTAGCTAGTATCATAGCTAAATTAGAAGATACAGATGATTTTCCAACTCCTCCCTTGCCGCTACCTATAGCAATAATTTGCATAGCTTTCTCATTGTCCATATATTTAAATACCCTTATAAATTAACATAAAGTTTAGCCATCAACCCATAAACAAATTACCAAAACCTATTTGTGAGCTCTATTAGTGTTGATATTCTTAATTACTTAAAAGAAAATAAGTCATGAAATAATCATACTAATAGGTAATAATAACAAGGATAGAATTCAAAAAAGAAGCCTTAAATATCAAGATTCTCAACATATAAAGCATTTTTTTCAATAAATTCCCTTCTAGGTTCAACATGATCACCCATTAAGGTAGTAAAAATTTGATCTGCTGATATAGCATCATCAATGCTTACCTTGAGCATCCTTCTCGTATTAGGATCCATTGTTGTTTCCCATAGTTGGTCTGGATTCATTTCTCCTAAGCCCTTATAACGCTGTAAAGTCAAACCTTTCCTTGCTTCATTAATTAACCAACCAACAGCCTCATGGATATTATTCACTAATTTAGTTTTATCTTTTCTTTTAATATAAGAGGTTGGGCTAATAATTCCTTTTATTTTTTTTGCAAATCCACAAATAATTTTATAATCATTAGAATTAAAAAATTCTTTATTTAATTCTAAAACGTCTGTATGCCCTTGATCTAAGATAGATACTTCTATTCTAGGATCATTACTATTCTCAACAAAATTAATGGTAAAAGACGCAGCTGTGGGATGTTCCGTATTATTTAGTTTCTCTTGTAATTGATTTCTCCATCTCTCCATATAACTATAATCAAGTAAATTATCTTCATTTATTTGTTCAGCCCAGATAAGCTGACTAATAAAAAAACCTTCATATTTTTTAGCCAATCTTTGTTGAACCTTCGTTACCTCAGTCACATTCTTAATAATTTTTTCAAGAGCAAGACCTTGAATAGGTGGAGAAGATTCATCAGGATAAAACTCTGTATCTTCTAAAGATAATTGGATCAAATAATCATCTAAGTCATCATCATCTTTTAAATACTGTTCTTGTTTACCTTTTTTTACCTTGTATAAAGGAGGTTGAGCTATATACACATAGCCGTTTTCAATTAACTCTGGCATTTGTCGATAAAAGAAAGTTAGCAGCAGAGTTCTAATATGAGCACCATCCACATCTGCATCAGTCATAATAATGATTCTATGATACCTGATCTTTAACGGATTATACTCTTCATGACCAATGCCACAACCAAGAGCAGTAATTAAAGAAGTAACTTCTTGAGAAGCTAACATCTTATCAAATCTAGCTCGTTCAACATTTAAAATTTTACCTTTTAAAGGCAGAATTGCTTGAAACTTTCTATCACGACCTTGCTTAGCTGAACCCCCAGCTGAATCACCCTCAACAATATATAACTCTGAAAGAGCAGGATCTTTTTCCTGACAGTCAGCAAGTTTTCCCGGCAGCCCTGATATATCTAAAGATCCTTTGCGTCTTGTCATTTCTCGTGCTTTACGAGCTGCATCACGAGCTATGGTCGCATCAATTATTTTAGAGACAATTAACTTAGCAAAATGCGGTGCCTCAAGTAAATATTCTTGAAATTTTTTGTTAACGATAGATTCTACAATAGGTTTAACTTCAGAAGAAACTAACTTGTCTTTAGTTTGAGAAGAAAATTTAGGATCTGGTATTTTAACAGATAAAATAGCGGTTAATCCTTCTCTAACATCTTCACCAGACACAGATACTTTAGTTTTTTTTGCCAAATTTTCAGTTTCAATATAATTATTTATCGTTCTAGTCAAAGCAGCTCTAAAACCTGATAAATGAGATCCTCCATCTTTTTGAGGAATATTATTGGTATAACAAAAAATATTCTCCTGATAACTATCATTCCATTGCACAGCCACATCAACAGCCACATCATTTTTAAGATCTTGAATATAAATGACTTCTTCATTTATAGGATTTTTATTTGTGTTCAAAAATTCAACAAAAGACTTTATGCCTCCCTCATACATAAAAACATCTTTTTTGGCAGTTCTTTCATCAATCAGGTCTATTTTTACGCCTGAATTCAAAAAAGATAACTCTCTTAAACGCTTAGCTAAAATATCATGAGAAAATATTACATTATTAAATATTGTTGGACTAGGTCTAAAACTTATCTTAGTGCCAGTTTTGTTAGAACTACCAATCATTTTTAAAGGCTCTTTAGGAACCCCTAGATTATAAGTTTGCTGATAATGACTACCACCACTAAAAACCTCTAGCTCTAAAACATCTGATAGCGCATTAACAACAGAGACTCCAACACCATGCAGCCCCCCAGATACTTTATAGGAATCATTATTAAACTTACCTCCAGCATGTAAAACTGTCAAAATAACTTCAGCGGCAGATCTACCCTCTTCTTTGTGAATATCTACTGGGATCCCTCTACCGTTATCTTGAACGGTAACATGATCATCTCCATGAATAATAACTTCGATACTACTACAATGTCCTGCTAATGCTTCATCAATAGAATTGTCAACAACTTCAAACACCAAGTGATGTAAACCAGAGCCGTCATCAGTATCACCAATATACATCCCCGGTCTTTTTCTAACTGCTTCTAATCCCTTTAAAACTTGAATGCTTGATGAATCATAAGTAGTATTGTTTGTGCCCATCTGGTACCCTAAAAATACAGAAAAATCGTTCTTTATTGTAACATAGCAAAGATGATAAACATAATCGTTTTTTACTAATAATGCCATACCGTGACATGCTCTCCCTACTAGAATTACCGAAGTAATTCTAGTAAGGACTTCCTGCTTCATCTCACGAATAACTAGGCTATCAGAGAGCCCCCGTTAGAACTTATAAAAAAGAATCTGGCGTAATTATTTTCTATTCATGCTATATGAGATTGGACAGACTTTTTTAATTTTTGTATCACATTTATTATTTCCAGATGATGAATCAATGACTTGAAAATATAATTCTATGTTTTCCTGTAGAAACATTTTCTATTTTTCTACTCTTTTCATTAACCGAGATTATCTGCTGTTTTGCATAAGTTAAAATAGAGATAAATTTATCGTTTTTTTTGAATTACAATCTTTATTATACGGCTCGAATGTCTTTACATTAAAATTTGTATAACTATAATTCCCTAAATAAATCTATGCTATCTCGCTCCTTTGTAGGTATATCATAATGCTCAAATATAAGAATAGAATAAAACATCAGAATTCCTGAATCAAAAAATCTCCTTGTTTCACGTGAAACATCTTAGTATCTTGATTTTTAGCAAACAAAGCTAAGTGCTGTACCTCAATCCCTGTAACTAAAACTTGTGCCTTAATACTATTTAATTTATCCACTAATTTGCTAATATGGTTTTGATCAAATTCAGCAGCTATATCATCGACAAGATATAGGCATTTTTTTGATGTACTAGTAAACAAATGTTTTCCCTGAGCCAACCTCAAAGAGCACATAACCAACTTTAACTGCCCTCTAGACAATCTAACATGTACAGGCTGCCCATAAATCGTTATTCTTACATCTGCTTTGTGAGGGCCATATTGAGTATACCCAAGCACTCTGTCTTTTGCTAAATTTTCAACAATCACATCGCTAAAATTCTTATCTTCCGCCCAACCACGGCGATATTCTATTTGCATGGGAATATCTAATATACAATCAATCTCCTCTTTGAAGACAGGAAGAAAACTTTCTAAATAATCTTTCCGATATTGAGCAATAAGTATAGAATTTTCTATTAAAATAGTGTCCCATGCAGCCAAATACTCTTTATTTCCTCCCTGCCTAAGAATTGCATTCCTGTTAACCAAAGCATTATTAAACCTCTGCCAAATTTTTAAAAACTTATGTTCCACGTGGAACACCCCCCAATCAATAAATTGTCTCCTTAACTTTGGGCCAGAATCCAGTAAATGAAAACCTTCTGTATTGATCAACTGAATAGGTAAAAGACCAGCAATTTCAGCCATAGAAACTCCTAATGCACCATTCCTTTTTACAACAATTGGTTCAAACTGTTTTTTTTCTACTCCGAGACAGCTTGCATCGGTTAATTCAGCAAAAATTGTAAATGATGATTGATTATTCTTAATAATCTGATTAGATAGGTGGGTTCTGAAAGATTTCCTCATTGACAACAAATGTACGGCTTCCAATACACTAGTTTTACCGCTGCCATTTCTCCCATAAAACAAATTAAATCTATTTGCTAACCCAAGCTCAGCGTATTCAATATTTCTAAGATTAGTTAATTTGATTTTTTTTATCGACATTACCAAGCAAGCTATATGCGCATCGGCATAACAACATAAAGGCAATTATAAGAATCGTCTAAAGATTTAATTAATACACTGTTTGTAGAATCAACAAAAGATAACTCCACTTTCCCAGCAGGTATGTGGTTTAGAACATCCAATAAGTATCCTACATTAAAACCTATATCTAAATGCTCTCCGGTATGTTCTATTGATAACTCTTCTTCAGCTTCCTCATACTCCGGATTTTTTGACGAAAGATATAAAGCTCCTATTTTTAACTGAAAATTAACCCCTTTATACTTTTCATTTGTTAAAATAGAAACCCTATTTAAGGCGTTCTTTAGATCATCGCGATCTATTTGTATTTGTATTTTACTCTCCTTAGGCATAACAGCATTATAATCTGGAAATCTTCCTTCTATTAATTTTGAAGTAAAAGTGAAATTCTTAGAATTGACAGCTAAATGTTTATCGGTAACATGGAGTTCTACATCAAAATCATCACTATCTAGTAATCTTTGCAATTCACTCACTCCTTTTTTTGGAATAATAATCTCATAATTATGAATTCCTTCATCAATATCAGAACTAAATAAAGATAAGCGATGCCCATCAGTAGCCACAGCATATAATTTATTTTCTTTGATCTGCATTAGCAAACCATTCAAATAAAATCTAACATCTTGTTGAGCAACAGAAAAAAAAGTTCTATTTAACATATCTTTTAAAAATCCGCTGTTTAGATTAAATTCCAGTTCCTTTCCAGACAGTTGAAATTTAGGGAATGATTCTACCGGTAATGTAGATAAAGAAAATCTACTTTTTTTGGTAGTTAATATTACCTTTTCTTTGTTAAGTTCCACAGCTAACAAGGCATCATCAGGCAAAGCTCGACATATATCTAATAGTTTCCGTGCTGGAACGGTTATTTCACCGGAGTGTGCAGGTTCATTCAATGTCACCACAGAACTTATCTCAATCTCTAAATCACTTCCTGTAATTCTTAATTGGTGAGAAGTAATATGCAAAAGAACATGAGATAGAATAGGCTGAGAACTTTTTCTCTCCACAACTCCAGATACTTTTTGTAAACAAGATAATAATTTATTACGTTCTATTAAAAATTTCACCGCTCACCTGTTAATTATGTTAAGTAGTCAAAACCTTTGTTAAATTCCTATAATCACTCCCAAGATCATGAGGATGAGATGAAGAAATTAGTTCTTTTATCTTGCGACAAGCATGAATAACGGTTGTGTGATCACGTCCACCAAATGCATCACCAATTTCAGGCAAGCTATGGTTAGTTAGATCTTTAGCAAGACACATTGCCAACTGCCTTGGTCTAGCAATTGAACGATTACGACGCTTAGATAAAATATCAGATATTTTAATCTTGTAATAAGTTGCTACAACTTTTTGAATATTGTCTATGGTAACTAATTTTTCTTGTAAAGCTAGCAAATCACGCAATACTGACTTAGTAAATTCAATTGATATCCTTACTCCAGTAAACTTTGAGTTAGCAGCCACTCTTTTTAAAGCACCCTCCAGCTCACGAACATTTGACTTGATTTTTTCTGCAATAAAAAAAGCAACTTCATAGGGTAAATCCAGTTCCATCTGTTTAGCTTTATTAGCTAAAATTGCCACCCTAGTTTCTAGCTCAGGAGGCTCAATACTAGCAGTTAATCCCCACCCAAAACGCGATTTTAATCTTTCTTCAACGCCATCAATTTCTTTAGGAAATTTATCACTTGTCAAAATTATTTGCTGTTGCTCCTCAAACAACGCATTAAAAGTATGGAAAAATTCTTCCTGAGAACGGTTTTTTCCAGCAAAAAACTGAATATCATCAATTAATAGAAGATCAATATTACGATAATGGCTCTTAAAAGCAGGCATATTATTATTCTGAATAGACTTAACCATATCGGCAACAAAGCGCTCTGAATGCAAGTAAATAATCCTGGCTTCTGGATTTTCACTTATAACCATATTTCCAATTGCGTGCATCAAATGCGTTTTACCTAAACCTACCCCTCCATATATGTAAAAAGGATTATAATTCTTCCCTAGCTCATTAGCGACTTGCATCGCAGCAATTTTAGCTAATCTATTCGAATTACCTTCTATAAAATTTTCAAAAGTAAAATTACTGTTTAAATTACTGCTTCTAAATCCCGTAGCAATTTTCTCCACAGTTGCTTTCAAACTCGTTGTTTTAACTCCACGAATAAAGTCATCATCTTGAGAATCATCTCCTATCTTTAACTCCACTAACGGGTGTTGCCCATCATCTGAAATTTCCTTCATTAACTCATTGATTCTTTTATATAAATGCTCCTCAACCCAATCAACAACAAAACGATTTGGAGCCAATAATACCAAAGATTTTCCTTTGCAAGAACTTTGTAAGGGCCGGATCCAGGTATTATACTGTGTAGAAGGCAATTCTAATTGCAGCCTGTCTAGACATTTATTCCATAGATGAGTTGAGTTAATCATTTTTTCTATTTATTATATTGATTTTAAACATTGTAAAATTTTCTTTAGTACAATGTAAAGACAATAACATGTACAAAAGCTGGTTTAAAAACTGTGGATAAGTTAGAAAAAAAAAATATATTTCATTTTATTCAGTTTCTATACAAAAAATTCACAGCACAGTACAGTCATTATACCTAAGTTACCCACAAAGTAAATTAATTAATATATCAATGTTATCAATAAGTTATTGGCAAGCATCCACAAAAAAAAGCTCTCTAATAATAACTATAATAAATAAATATATATATATAATTATGTTTTATATAAATATGTATATTGACAAAATGTAGCATTTTGCTCTAGTATTGATACCAATTTAAACAATACGGATTTTTCTCTATGAAAAGAACTTTTCAACCAAGTAATCTTAAGAGAAAGCGTGATCATGGTTTTCGCAAAAGAATGTCTACAAAAAACGGTAGAAAAATAATTAATGCAAGACGCGCCAAAGGAAGAGAAAAACTCAGCGCATAATGTCTGTCTTTCAGAAATATTCTAAATTACTTTCTCAAAAAGATTTCAGCAGGGTTTTTGAATCTAAAAAATTAAAACGCTATGATGTTTTTACCATTTTCTATCGCCAAAATTCTTTGGGATATCCTAGAATTGGGCTTGCTGTTAGTAAAAAAAATGTTGCTACAGCAGTATGTAGAAATAAAATCAAGAGAATAGTTAGGGAAAGCTTTAGACATTCCACAATTATGGCTAATGATTATGTTGTGGTTGTTAGTTACAAGATCAAGTATCATAACAAAAAAGAATTTCGTAGTAGATTGGATTATGCATGGCTAAAATTCGAGAATTGATGTTAAGAGCAATAATATTATTAATAAAATTTTATCGATTGGTTATTAGACCAGTTATCGGAGATCATTGTAGATTCACTCCTAGTTGTTCTTCATATGCAATTGAGGCACTGAATTATTGCGGGATATGTAAGGGGCTTTATTTGATAATTAAAAGATTATTAAGGTGTCATCCTTTTACTAATGGTGGATTTGATCCAATAAATAAATCTTGAGAGGATAAAGAGTGGATATACAAAAAATAATTATTTATATAGGTTTAGCTTTTGTTGGCTTAATGTTGTGGGCCGAATGGCAAAAAGAACAGTCTCAACGTGTTCTGCCTGCTGCCTCAAATAAAGTAGCATCTATACCACACCAGCAACCTAATATAACAACTACAGCCAATAGTTCTGCAAGAAAACCATTGCACCTTGGTAAGAAAGAAAAAGTATTAGAGTTAGCTCAGCAAATTAGTGCTGACACTATTAGCGTAAATACTGATTTATTGAAAATTAAGATAGACAAGTTAGGTGGTAGTATAGTAGATGCTGTTTTACTTGATCATTATGTTGATTCAAGTAAAACAGGGAATTATAAATTATTTAATAGTGAGCCAAGTAAATTATATCTTGCTGAGATGGGTCTTGTTATGGATGATAGAGTTTTGCCTAAAACTCAGTTTATTTCTAGTAAAAAGACGTATTTTCTTAGTAATAGTAAAAATAATTTAGTGGTAACTTTAACAGGATTACAAAGTGATAATATATCTATAGAGAGAACTTATACATTTACCAGAGGAAAACATTCTGTTTCTATTGATACAACGGTTACTAATAATGGAAATAAGCAGTGGATTGGCAGAATGTATTACCAGCTTATCAGAAAAGAATTAGAATCATCAGGTAATTTTATGCCAGGTATGACTTCGTACCTTGGTGGAGCTATTTCAGATGAAAATAAAAAACTATATGAGAAAGTTTCATTTGACAATATTCGCGATAAGCCATTGAATAGGGAGGTTAAATCAGGTTGGGTTGCGATGCAGGAGCATTATTTTTTAACTTCGTTTATACCTACTGAGAATTCAGAAAATACCTTTTATAGCCAAGAGTTTGGTAATAATCAGTTTGGGCTTGGGTACTCTACTCATTCTATTAATATCACTCCAGGGAATTCTAATGTTTTTAGTTCCAAACTTTATATTGGTCCTGAATCTTCAGAAGAATTAAATGAGTTATCTCCAGGATTAGAGTTGACCATAGATTATGGATGGCTGTGGTTTATCTCTGGTTTTCTGTTTAAAGCATTGCAGTTTATTCATGGTTTTGTTCAAAACTGGGGTTGGTCAATAATAATTTTGACTATTATGATCAAGCTTGCGTTCTATAAATTATCTTCAGCAAGTTATCGTTCTATGGCCAATATGAAGAAATTTCAACCTAAGCTCCAAGCATTAAAAGAAAAATATGGTGATGATAAACAGAAACTAAACCAAGCGATGATGGGAATTTACAAAAAAGAAAAAATTAATCCACTTGGTGGGTGTTTGCCTATTCTTGTTCAGATCCCAGTATTTATCGCTCTATATTGGGTATTACTAGAAAGTGTAGAGCTAAGACATTCCCCGTTTATTTTTTGGATTGGAGATTTATCAAGTAAAGATCCTTATTATATTTTGCCTATACTTATGGGATCGACTATGTTTCTACAACAAAGATTATCTCCTCCACCAGCAGATCCTGTGCAGGCTAAAGTAATGGCTTTCTTGCCAGTTATATTTACTTTTCTATTTTTGTCTGTGCCAGCAGGCCTTGTTTTATACTGGACAGTGAATAATTTATTATCTATTTCGCAGCAATGGTATATTACTAATCAGCATGAAGCTAAAAGTAAGTAAGGTGTTGCCTTAAATAATGCATGATAACGAGACGATAGTAGCTTTGGCTACTCCTTCTGGTAGAGGGGGGGTAGCAGTAATAAGAATATCAGGACTTAAAACAACTGAAATTATCACTAAAGTTACCAGGAAAAAACTCATTAGTAGAGTTGCCAAACTGACAAACTTTTTCAATAATGCTGAAATCATAGATCAGGGTCTCGCGCTATATTTTGAGGGGCCTAATAGTTTTACCGGAGAAGATATTTTAGAGCTCCACTGCCATGGAGGAATGGTTGTAGTAGAACTTTTACTAAGAACTATAGTAGAGCATGGTTGTAGGTTAGCTGCGCCTGGGGAGTTTTCCCAAAGAGCTTTTCTAAATGGTAAAATTGATCTATTGCAGGCCGAGGCTATTGCTGATTTAATAGATAGTAATAACGTTCTTGCTGCTCGTGCCTCTATTAGAAGTTTACAGGGAGATTTTTCTAAGATAATTAATCAAATTTTAGCTAAAATTACTGAACTAAGAATTTATTTAGAAGCATCCATTGATTTTCCAGACGAAGAATTAGATTTGCTTGAGGGCGGTAAAGTAGTAGAAAGATATAAACATCTTCTAGATACAATTAAAAAATTATCTAAAAATTCAAAACTTGGTAATAAGCTTCGAGATGGTATTAAAATAGTTTTGGCAGGGCCTCCTAATGTTGGTAAGTCAACTTTGCTAAATGCATTAATAGAAGAAGAATTAGCTATAGTAACTGAGGTTGCTGGAACAACGCGTGATATTTTGCGAGAACGAATAGATATTAATGGGATAGAGTTTGACCTAAGTGATACGGCTGGGCTTAGAAATACAGATGATATAGTAGAATTGCAAGGAATAAAAAAAACTAAAAAAGAATTAGAGTTTGCGGATCATTTACTTTGGGTGATGGATAGTGAATATTTACAACAAATTACCCAATTAGAAAATCTATTAACAACACTTAAAAATAAATCTATTAATATTACTTTGGTATTCAATAAAAATGATCTAACTAATGTTGAACTAGAGCAAATTAAAATTACTAAATTTCATAAAATTTCTATT
>PIVX01000246.1 GCA_003353785.1 Gammaproteobacteria bacterium
GCAAGTGGAATAGCTTCTAGTAAGTCATGTTTTTGTTGAAAAACCCACCAAGCCCCATTTTCTGTAAAAATCTGTTTAATTGTATATGTATGCTCCACAAAATAATGCCAAAATAAGCAAAATTCTACCATCATGAAAGCATGTTGTGTGACTCAGGGGCTAAATTGTGCTTTATTTAGGCATCAAATATTGCAAGGCCACCAAGTCGCCACGTAGTGGTCTTTCTTGTTTCTGAAATTAAGAACAGTTTTTAATTTTAATTTCAGAGCGTCAATAGAAGAATGGTTTATTTTTGCCGCCACGTCTAGGGTAGCAGAAGCTCCATCCGTATGATTATGATCTAGAGTAATTACAACTGTATCAGAGTTACTAAGTCTTCTTTGCGATTTGATTCTGACTATAAAATAATTATATCTGTGTTTTTTATTTTTAATGTGCCAAAAGATCCTGACAAAGAGAAATAACAGAGATTATTAGTTGGTAGGGAGGCAACATACGGCTTTCTAGAATTAGCGTTAATGGAAGCTATGTCCTGGTCCTGTCGGCCATAAAAATATTATTTTAGAATGAAAGGCTAAATTATACACAGTAGATAAAAAAAAGATTTTGCTTACAACGATTTCATAAAAATTTACAGGCATTGAAATATATGTCTAGTTATTCAGGAATTTGAAAACATATCAGCTTGGATGGTAACTAGTTCATCATAAGCTTCAATTAACACCGATGAATAGAATTTATCCATGAGTATCATAAATATAATTGTTGTTTCGAAATATCAAATAAAATTCCTTAATAAAGATTAAAAGGAGAGAGACACAGCCAAGCAAAAACCATAGACCAAAAAAACAAGCATAAACGATATCTACCATTTATGTACACATATTGGTCACTTTAGTGTCCAACAGAAGAATTCAAAAACCTGCCAAATCCTCCATCAATAGCATTAGCCAACCATATTCGGTAAGGATATATGCGCACTTAACTGTTGTACCAACAGTTCTTGTAAAAAAATAGGAAAATTCCTCAAAGACTCATTAGATTTTCATCCGTGTACACATGCTGAAATGGCAGCTATTCTTGATGCGGCAAAAATGGGGATATCGATTAGAAATGCTATTTTATATTCAACAACATTCCCTTGCCATTTATGTGCAAA
>PIVX01000074.1 GCA_003353785.1 Gammaproteobacteria bacterium
TTAATGCTATATTAATGCTATATTTATAATTAAATTTCAAATCATTAGTTTAAATTTTCCTAAGTCATTAGTTTAAAACCATTTCATAGTTTTCACTATCAGGTCTTTCATGTGGTGGACAGCTATCCAATGGATCATCCGATACTTTCTCATCATCGAATATTGGACCTAATATATTTGCATCAATACGACCCATAATATTGCTTGGACCTTTTTCAGTCCAATCTGCCATTAGATCATGTGGTGGACAGCTATCCAATGTTCTACGTGATATCATCTCTTGTATTGCGACCGACTGCTCTGGTGTAAAATGATCTTCACCTTGACTACGTTTTAATAATACATAATAATATAAGTCCTTTACACATGTAACACACGCACCCATGATGACGAATTTTTTAAAAACTTATACTAACAAAATAGTGCATTAAACCGTAATGTCTAAACGTTGCTTACAATGATTTTTGTTTTTCTGTTATTGGAAGCATATATTTGTATGGCGTCTGTCGAGCAAGTTAGATTAGAATTTGTTAACTTATTGGCAGAAAAAAATGTCTCTGAAGACGTCATACATAATTTATTACACACCGAAGGAGAGATTTATATTGGTGAACACAACCAAGGATTACAGCATATCCATGGTTTTTGTAACTCTTCCAAGTGTGACGAATGCAGTGGTGAGTATTGTAACCTCCGGCTATACCCTCGAAAAAAATCCAAAACCAAAACTATTATAGGTTTAACCACTAACATTATCGTTGAAGCCAAGCAAGTTCGGTGTGCGCGTAGTAATATATGTAACGATGAGCTAAATTTTAGCCGTAATTTTACATTATTAGAAAAGGATGTACAAAATACGCCAAGAATTTACGTACATTATGATAATAAAACGGAGGAAATATTTAGCATTGGACACAGAGGAAATGTATATATCACTCGCGGAGTTGTATGTTAATGCTATATTAATGCTCTATTAATGCTATGTTAATGCTATATTAATGCTATATAGTTAACATGCTCTATTAATGCTATGTTAATGCTATGTTAATGCTATGTTAATGCTATATTAATGCTATATAGTTAACATGGTTACTACAAGAAACTTTGGATAGACAAAATCCAAAAATTTCACAATGGATTAGTGGAATATCAGCTATTAGAAAAGCAGATATATATACAAAATTAGGGAAAAGAAATTACCCACCTGCTAAATTAGAGACAATAATTTCCAAATCAATTTTTGACAGACAGCAATTAGATACCTTAAAAAAATGGATGTATGAATCAATCTTAGTACCAGCCAACGGTATGTTAATGCTATATTAATGCTATATTAATGCTATATTAATGCTATATTAATGCTGTGTTAATGCTATGTTAATGCTGCTCTAAATAAATAATTTATATACAGGCTTAATATACAATGTTATAATGGAGGTACCTATTCATGTTCTAATGGCAGATTGGACTGAAAAAAGTCCAAGCAATATTATGGGACGTGTTGATGCAAATATATTATCACATAGATTTCCATCAATGTTGGATGATGAGAAAGTGTCGGATGATGATTGTGATAAAACGTATACTCTATACTCTGATGATGAAAGCGGTGAAGAAAAATTTGACGGTGTGGACAAGAAATTTAATGAAAGCGCTGAACTAAGTACAATCCTTCCAATACCATGTTCATGTTTGGTTATAGGGACCGAGCATAATTTTGTTTTGCACTGTTCATATGTGCCTAAAGGTGAAGCTCACGCAACGTTTGAGCCTCCTCTCCGGAACTGTGTATACAATAATTTCCTGAGATCTAGATATAAAATTACCAATTTGCAAATAAGAACAGATGGGCTTGGTAAAAATAAGAATATTGCAGCCAAAGTAATAGATAATCTATATAATTATTGCTATGATAAGAATACATCGGAATCAAAATTACATTCTTTTAATAATGGCTGGATGTACGATATGGCTGCATGGCAAAAATATTCTTTGGCAAAAGTATGTATAATGCATTAATATAGCATTAACACAGCATTAACACAGCATTAACATACTATTAATGCTATACTAACATAACATTAATCTAACATTAACATACTGTTAATGCTATATTAATATAGCATTAACATAGCATTAACATAGCATTAATATAGCATTAACATACTATTAATGCTATACTAACATAACATTAATCTAATATTAACATACTGTTAATGGTATATTAATATAGCATTAACATAGCATTAACATAGCATTAATATAGCATTAACATAGCATTAACATAACATAAATATAAATAGTCTACAGCATGTCGTTGGCATCGAGAACAGCTGTTAGTGAGTGCTCCAGGTATTTTCAAATTAAACAAATACCCCAATAAAGATGCTGAAAATAAATTAGCTCAATTGGACCGTTCTGCAATAGGTCATATTGGTGATTTGCCGCATGTTGAATCTTATCAGATTGCGGAATATCAAACTGATATATTGACATTTTTTAAAAAATTCAGAAATGTATTCACTGATACATATATCAGTAATCTACGCTATTATTTCAAAACAGTCAATGAGACACGTTTATCGGATCGCGATTTCAATCTTAGTTGGATAGATTCAGAATCAAATATTGTGGTATGTATTAATGCTATATTAATGCTCTATTAATGCTCTATTAATGCTATATTAATGCTATATTAATGCTCTGTTAATGCTCTATAAACAGTTGAAACCGGAAAATATTGCGGCAATGCAAAAGACCATGCGCGATGCGATAACATATTTACCTCTTGTTGATATCCCAATTTTTTTTGGTTTTTTAATAGGACGAATTGAATTACATCAAATTATTGATCCTGAGATCCAAAAAAAAGAAATAAGTAATGCACTTAGTACAGACCCATATAAACTATACAAATTGTGTGCTGATCAGATTCATGGTAAAGGTATGTATCCGCATGCTTTAATTGATTATTATCATCGGCCATTAAAGCGAGATGGTTTTAAAACCATACAAGATGATATAGTTCCTGCTATATATGCACCAATATCTATGATTATATGGTGGACCAAATTTGTCTTAGATATGAGTAGGTTTCATATACAACAGATGCAATCTCTATTAAATGTACCATTATGCTGTCCAAAACAACTGAAAGGATTATTAGATTGTCATTACCTCAATTGGGCTGCACCCCTGTATGTTAATGCTATGTTAATGTTGTATTAATGCTGTATTAATGCTATGTTAATGCTGTGTTAATGCTATGTTAATGCTATACACAGATATATGCCTAAAGATTGCAAACGAAATAAATATCAAGACTGTGTCTATGAACCAACTTCGAGGGCATATGGACACCGTCGCGATCAGGAATTAACAAATGATGCTATTATGGCATTGTACAATTGTGGCAACTTAGATCGTCCTTCTCCAAATTGTGGTATGTATTAATGCTCTATTAATGCTATATTAATGCTATGTTAATGCTATATTAATGCTCTGTTAATGCTATATATAGGAACAATGGGACTTGAATCACGAAATAATTTCATGAACAGATTCTGTTGGAAATTTGGTCATCAAGGCATTATTTTGGCGATGACAAATGCTGAAATATTTAAGTTAAGTGCGAATTGGAAATGTTTGCAGTATTGGTTGAATGAGGAGAGTAAACCAGTGCCACAAAGGAAGCAACCACAATATCCAACATTTGTACAATTATACCCACAACAATTTGAGCATTTATCTAAAGCGTATGGAGCTATTTTTTCATTGAAATTATTTGATAATTTATTCAAAGCAAATGATGGCAAATATCATTTAATAACCAATATTGAATATGATGAAAAAAGATTAAAGGACAAAATTTATGAGATGATGTTACTTAATGAATTAAAATTTGATAAAGATGATGAAAAATGGACACATAATCATAAGAACGCATTATGGCTTTACTTAATGAGATATCACGATAAAGCTCCTATTAATAATAAAATATTACGCGAAGTGTCAACATTTTTTAATGACAAATTTCATTTGGATTTATTATGGGAAGTGTGTAAGTCAATTGGTTGGGTCTGGGAAAGCAAAGTCAAAAAATAAACATAATTTCATACAGAAAAAACATTGTTTACAAATATTAACATCTCCCATTATTTAAATTACATTGCAAAATGTATTGCAATATACATTGCTATTAATGCTATATGTTAATGCTATATTAATGCTATGTTAATGCTATGTTAATGCTATATGTATTATAACATTAACATAGCATTAATATAGCATTAACATAGCATTAATATAGCATTAACATATAGCAGTGATAGTATTCAGTTTTCATCATAATGCTAGTTGCGAAAGAGGTTTTTTTTTAAGTGAACATCTCTACTTAGACTTAAAAAAGATGGCGACGCCACCATCTCTACAATGCACAGAAACTGACGCATCACCTTCATATACTGATTGTAACGAATTTTTATTAGGACAGTTACAAATCAAGTTATTACGTCGTGGTATCCCGTATGAAACATTCGGTGAATTATTACATATCGGGGATTGTTGGAGTGTCACCTGGCTAGGCAAGTTACATAAAGCCTTAGCGAAATATAACTGTATATTAGACGAGGAAGAGGACGATTGGCAAGAGCAAGCGGACAAATTATTGACGAAACGCACATTTAAGACACTTAAAG
>PIVX01000075.1 GCA_003353785.1 Gammaproteobacteria bacterium
CACTGGCTTTACCATTTTCCTGTAAATCAAAAACAAAACAATCAATTGCTAACTGCAAATCAGTTGGAGACATCGTATCTAACTTGGCTATCTGCTGGATATGGTTTTTACTAAAGCCAAAATTAAGCAAATCATCAAAGTTAATTTGTGCCCATTCGTTAGACAGTTCAGTAGTAGTATTTATATTACTACTACTAGTATGTACATCAGTACCTGGTTTTGTACCTAGTTTATTTAATTCTTCATCCTGCATAATTTCTTCATAAACGAAATCAGGGAGTTCATATTTTGTCCACCCATTACGCCCTGCTTGAAAGTCAAACCTTTTAATTATTTCTCGAATTTTTAATCTCTTGATGCTTATTTTAACGGTATTAATGCTTGAATCTACATAATTTGCTATATATTCAATACTCAAAGGTTTTGTAATTTTAGAACGACTATTTTTACTTAACTCAGCCATTAATAAAAGAATTTTTCTTTGTACACCTGTTATCTTACAAAAAGAGAAATCTGTACCTAGATTTGTACCCTGTTTATGATAACTTTGTACCTCTCTTGTACTTAGTGTGTTTTCAGTTTGTACCTTCTTTGCTTCTAGTATGTGCCTATTTCGTACCTCATCTGTACCTATAATTTTTTTATCCTCTTTTTTTGTTACTAGAGGTTTTCTTGATTCTCTCTGCTCTGACTTATGGTGTTTTTGGGTTTGGATTTCAGTTTTTTCTAAAGTAACAGAGTTATTTTGATCGTCTGCACTTTCATCACTCGGCGAAATATCCCACGGTGTGTAAGCTTGTTTTTTAAATTTAACCTTATCGATTTTAAGATCTTTTAATTGAGGCATTATTGTTTTCCTTTAATCCTCTATAGACACAAATTCAGGAGTCCTCATTTTTTCAGCATTGTCTTCAGCCGGTAATATATCTAGAATTTCTTTAGTCAGAAAATCAATATCTTCTTTTGCTGAAGATGGTTTTATGGAATCAAAAATTGATTCACAGTTAGCACAACTATTAGCAAAATCTTGATTCTGTCTAATATATGTATTAAATAAAGATTCTCTATAAAATTCGTTTTCGAGCAATCTAGATATCATATTTCTTGAAAGCATGGTGCGTCCATCAAATTTATTAAATATTATTTTCATAGGAACAGAACGGCCATACTTTTCTTTGATAGAAGATAATCCATTTTGTAGTAACTTCAATCCTGATAAGCATTGAGCATCAGGAGTTACAGGAGCAATAACATAATCAGCAGCCAATGCGGCACTTGCAACGGATCGCCCTAACGATGGCGGGCAATCAATCAATATTAAGTCATAGAAATCTTTTACTTTATCAATATGGGTTTTATATACTTGGTCTAATCTAAGTGATTCAACCATAATATGATCATCAAGAATAGCATTATCAATTCTACTTGGAACTAAGTGAATACCATCAGTAACATTAACAATGGTTTTTTCAAATTTTATATTTCCTTTTAATACATCAATCATTACAGGTAATTCATCAGATTTAATTCCAAAGTGATTAGTTAAATTTGCCTGTTGATCTATATCTATACATAAAACCTTAGCCCCATATAAGCTTGCTCTGGCTGCAATAGATAAAGTTAATGCAGTCTTCCCTACTCCACCTTTTACTATTTGTAAGGAAAACACCTTTTTGTCAAAATTAAGTTCAAACAGGTTCTTACTAGAGGAATGAGTGAAATATACTTTATTACCAGTTTTCTCTTGCTTAAGCTGTTTCAACTTAGATTTTTTTAATATAGCTTGATTTGTTACATTAAAGAATAAAGATATATCTGAAGTTGATATTTTTGGACTGATCATATTTTCCTTGGTTTCGATTTACCTTAAATTTAGCTAATAACTTAAACCATAAAGAAATGATTGTCAACGTGAAATGAAAAAAAAACCTTTTAAATGTTAGATAATGTTTAACACATAAATACGCTTACTAAACACAAAACAAAAGAGATCGAAAAGCTCTCTTTTATCACAACAATATATTGTACCCTATACGTACCTGAATCAATATATGTTTACTGTACCTAGATAGTACCTATAGCCTATATATGCTTGTGTACCTTAATAGTACCCTTTTAAATAAGGTAAATCTATGTTTTTTAGTACCTGGTATTTAAAAAACAAAATTCATATCTGTACCTTTTAATTTAATATATTTGTACCCATATTGTACCTAATTATAATACAAACCCATATTTTTATTTACGATGCCATAATAAATATCCTTAATTAATACTATATAACTTATTAATAAAATACACATTAAAAAATATGTACCTTAATAGTACCTAGTAACTTTGCTTCTTAATATTATTTTTTGAAAATATTGTACCTAGTTTAATGCAGAAAATGCGTACCCTATTAAAGATTTAATTAGTACCTAGATAGTACCTACAGCGTACCTAAATAAATATGTTTTGATGTACCTAGATAGTACCTTTTTAGATTTATATGCTTGTACTTAGTTAGTACCCAGATAGTACCTATAGTGTACCTAAATAAATATATTTTAATGTACCTAGATAGTACCTTTTTAGATTGATATGTTTGTACTTAATCAGTACCTAGACAGTACCTAGACAGTACCTAAATAGCACCTAAATAGTACCTAAATAGTACCTATATAATATTTAGTTCCACATGGAACATGGATCTTTAGCAAATAGGGCAGGGTGAAACAGAACCAAAATTATCTATAATTGTAATTTTAACAAAAATACTATACAATCAGCCTTAATATTAAACAATTAAGGGGCAAAAGTATGCAAAAAACATTAATCTCAATTTTAGTAATCCTATTAAGCACGAGCTTTAATTCACAAGCACTTGACGTGACTATTAGAAATTATAGCCCTATGTATATCTCTGAACATACATTGCAAATGATAAACATGGATAATAACGAAAATGTTACATATCGTGGTGGTGAAATCAAAACAAACAGCAAGATAGTAGACGGATTAAATATTCAAAGCAAAGGCAAGTATCGTATAATATTAGATTTAGGATATGTTACTAAAGTATTTGATATGGAATATCCATCACCAAATCAAGAACGCTTAGTAACAGAGGACATCACAAATCCTGAGAGCGATTTCATATGGATTACAATTGATGAGGATGTAAACGTTACTATCGATACCTATAATATTCGTAATCAAATTTTAGATTTAAAAGGCCTATATAAATAAAAGGGGATTATAGGATCTTGTTTTTAAACGAGTTGTGAACGCAATTCCGTTAGTTTAACATCAAAACGATAGGTCTTTACCTATCGTTTTGATGTTTCTTTGATACTATCAGCAATCCAATCATGCCATTTGTGCGACGACAATTCTAACATCTCCCAAAGGGGAGTGGATTTGACAAAGACTTGATAAGCTGTGGCAGCGGCTGGAGAACATCCCACCCAGCGAATATAGTTTTCAAGATATTTTTGGCAACTAAGACACAACTTAATTTGGTCAATTCTTGAAGGAGAAGACTGCTTGGACAAAGCCTCAAAAAGCTTCAGAGCTTGTTCAAAATTTATCTTTGTTTCATTACCATAATCCATTAAAGACATTCTAGTCTAAGTGCAAAAAGAAACAATAGGAATTCAGCTAACAAAAGCTCGGGGAGAGGGAGAGACTAAAAGGGGAGATACGTATTCAAGCAAAAACTCTAAACCAAAAAATAACCCTAAACTACAACCACCATCTGTATACCCATATTAACCATTCCAACCCCAAGAAAAATCAAAACCTCAAACCATCAAGCAACAGAATTTAACCATTTCGATAGATGTACTAATTATGCTCTAGTTGGCAAAGCAAACTAAGCGCGCTTATACGTTGCTTCGCAACGTGCGTAGATGGAGGATAATTTCTCGACAAGTCACAACTTGAACTTTTGTGCAAAAAAAAGACGAGAAGATTTTATTTCTCCCGAAAAGTAAAAATATTGACTTTCCAGTTTAAAAAGAATACGGTGGTTTTAATGAATTTAACTGTGGGGTATTTATGAAATTTCTATCAATGCTTACTGGAATAACTTTGTTAGTTATCGCTGGAGCTTCTTATTCTTATGATCTAAAATTCGTATCGACGCATTGCGAGCCTGTAAAGGTTTTTGCCTATTACACCAGTGGAGCTGGCGAAAAATATACGAACGTTACAATTCCTGCTAATGGTGAAGTAACCATTCTCACTAATTCCAAGTTCAACTCTTGCGATGTGGAGATTGTATCGGCATCAACTTCAGGAAAAAGTCTACATCAACTTGTTGATGCGCAAAATATAGCAGAAGGAAGCGGTTACACACCTGCTCAAGTCATTAGCATAATTAAAAATATTGCTGAACCGAAAATACGTAAATATTCACCTAGGCGTTATTATCTAAATAAAGAACAAAAATTTGTTCTATACAAAGAAGAAAAAGATATGGTTATCGAATTTAGCGTCATAAATGAAAAGTATTTAATTACTTACGGAGACAATGCATTTACGGCTTCCTAAAAGCAGGGTTTGTTTTTTAAAAAGGTCGTTTTCTTTACATTGCTAGCGATTACATGAAACGTCCTATTTTATAGTAAATTAATACATAGGAACTCATCTAGTTATTAATATTAAGTTTTATTTTTAGTTAGATGAGTTTTAT
>PIVX01000247.1 GCA_003353785.1 Gammaproteobacteria bacterium
TAGCAAAGAACAAAATACACCATTCGATTCCTCTCGTGAAGGCTAACATTTTTGAAAAAAGTTATAGCCACCACAAAACCGCCATGGCCACTTATTTTGAAACAAACTTTAATAGAGTAATAGTAAAAAAGATGACGATAAACTATATAAAATTGATTCAAAGCAATACCTTAATTTGTTCTAATACAGCAGTAGCCACATTAGTATGCATATCAATGAGACGTTAGAAGAAGGGTGTGAGCTTTTGGGCCCGTACTTTGCGTGTAAAAGTATCGATTGCCGGACGATGTCTGGCTAACGTTGTAGCATAGAGGGTTTTCGACTTTTTGGCACCCTGCCAAAAACACGATTCAACCAATCAGCGGCCGTCGACGATTGTCGACGATCGATTTTTCCGGAGCCACGCCCCCTTTTCGAGTCTAAGAATAGTTGTTATAAGCAGCCTAAATAATGTAGTAATAACCCGGGTCCCGGCACGAAAACTACAGTAACCCGCACTAAACACCCCAAACGGCCGGATCGGGAATAAATCAACTCAAAAACGTAAAATAGCCGTAACTCGGCCATAACTCGACCGATCGAGCTGAAAATTAAAACACGAAAATTCGAAATTTTCGATTTTGGGACCAAAATTTTTCGATTTTTCGGCAAAAAAAATTTCCGAAAAACGAAAATTTGCCGAAAAACGAAGAATTTCAAGTCATCATAACTCGGTCAATAATAATCGGTTGGAGCTGAAAATCGAAACACAAGTCCGTCAATATTAATCGGATAGATTTATTAACCGAGATTAGACTACGGTATATATTTCTGTTCGGGACCCAGAAAAGACGAAATCGCCGTAACTCGGTCAATAATAATCGGTCGGAGCTGAAATAAAAAACATCGATATCGATACACGATTTCGGAACCAAAAATCGGGAAAAGGATTCGATAATATACGATACTCGATACTCGATTTCGGAACCAAAAAGATTCGATATACGATGTATGGTCTGCCCAGTCGCCCATAAAACGATTTGATGTACAACGTTCTCAGTAACATATCTAAATTCGATCGGCTTGGGCCCAACCCGGGGCAGCAGCTGCCCCCGGGCCAACCCCACCAGGCTGCCTCTTAGGCAGCCTGGCCAAGCCCCCGGGCAACCTCTA
>PIVX01000248.1 GCA_003353785.1 Gammaproteobacteria bacterium
CATTTTACACTGGTGATTTTATATTGGTGCTTTATATTGGTGATTTTTGCAATTTTATATTGGTGATTTTATATTGGTGATTTTATATTGCCGATTTTCAAGATTTTATTGGCAATTTTCAATAGTTATATTGGCAATTTTATATTGGCAATTTTATATTGGCAATTCAAGAGTTATTGCCAATTTTTTGAAAAAATGTAAATAAAATTATAAATAAAAAAAAAATACAATTCGTTTAGAGCGTGCGTGCGTGTTATTGTGGTGGAATATTTTGCCGAAAACACCGGCAAGACCAATACCTTTCCATTGATGTAACCTCAAGCCTACCATCCTCGCCCCTTTGCATCAATTCTACATTGACTGCTTCGGGCAAACCATGTCTCCTTGTTCCTGAATTATTCTGTTTGATGTCAAAAGAGAATACTTGTCCTGTATTCATACAAAAATAATATTTTGCCTTTTCACCACATCCTTGACAAAAGTACGGCTTGTTTAGATCCATAAAATTCCTCCACCCTGTATGATGCGAAAAAACACGTACCAGGGGACCGGTTACCGAAATCGAACAAAAACCTTGTCGGAAATTTTCCTTAATCATAATTCCCGTATATCGTTTTCCTTTATATTCTTTTATTTCTTTAAATTCAGGACCTTCAAAACGACCTTGAAAACCCCGATAACCGTTAAATCCACCATTGGAACCTTGATTAACATTAAATCCACCATTGGAACCTTGATAACCGTTAAATCCACCATTGGAACCTTGATTAACGTTAAATCCACCTTGATAATCTTGAGCACCGTTAAATCCACCTTGGCAATCATATCGGGGTTGTGTTTGTTGCGTATCGGGGTTGCGTTGTTTATTATCATCATTATAACACTCATATCGGGGTTGCGTTGTATTATCATCATTATATCGGGGTTGCGTTGTATTATCATCATTATATCGGGGTTGCGTTGTATTATCATCATTATATCGGGGTTGTCCTTGTCCTTGTCCTTGTCTTCGTCCGTGTCCTTGTCTTGGTCCTTGCGGTGGTTGCTGTGATTGTCCTTGTCCTTGTCCTTGTCCTTGTCCTTGTCCTTGTCCTTGTCCTTGTCCTTGTCCTTGTCCTTGTCCTTGTCCTTGTCCTTGTCCTTGTCCTTG
>PIVX01000076.1 GCA_003353785.1 Gammaproteobacteria bacterium
ACAGAAAATGCGCTTATTGTGAAAAACTGTCTAATACAACAAAAATATGTAAAGGGGATGGAGTTACTAGATATTGTAGTAGAAAATGTCAGAAAAAAGGCTGGAAAAAATCACATAGGTACGAATGTGGTAAGACTAACAATGCATATACTTCTAAAAACGCAGAAAAACTATTATCCCTTGGTATAGAACTTGATAAAAAAATACTTGGGGAAGCAACCCTAAGAGATTTATTAAAATTAGATGAGGTGTATATCCCCCAAAGAGATTCCTCGTTTAAGGAGCTTATATTGCAAGGCTATCGACTGATATGTTCCCTTAAGGCTAGGATAGAAGATTTGAAAACAGAAATTCTGCTAGAGCGTCAATTACTAAAAGACGATATTAGCGCAGATCAGATGAAAAAACTATACGAAATAAAGGCACAATTAGAGAGTGAGCGTGAAGACTATAGAAAATATATTGATGAATACTCCTGCTCACCTCTAGGTAAGCTGAATGTAAATTTTGGGGATAGTATAGAAGTACTATATTTTAGGTTTTTTGAGAACTAAAGCCAACTACGTTGACGACTATTTAGTCTCATAACCGATTGATTGTATTTTAATAAACTCTGTTGCCATTGATGGTATGCTAGGTTCGTATTAAGGAATTTCAAAACGACCTATGGGGTATATTCACAGGATCGCTACTCAATTTATAGTTATGATCTATCGGCTGTAAATTGCAAATCATTATAATGATGAACATAACAGCAAAACAATTAATCAAAAATATGAAAAAGTCAAAAAAGAGACGCACTAATACCGTTATGTAAAATTAGAAATTTTTAAGCAATGCTAATTCCCGATGAAAAGTTAGAAGTTTCTTAGCACTGGAGATGCCAAATCTAATACTATTAAGAATTAATTGAGAACCACAGAACTGGCTATTGAAGAAATTAAAAATTTAAAGGCTGAGAATCAAGCTGATTTTGATAGTGAGAAGAAATAGTAGTTGTTATTTTTGATGTGAAAAAAATTTAATACAAAAATATTCGCAACACAAAACACCGTATCCAAATGAATATTAGTTTAAACTATTCCAATTTTTTGTCTATAAGTTAATAGACGGACTCAGCCTCTGCATGCAAACAAAGCTACTTTAGCAAGGTTACCAGTTCCGAGAGCCTGAATCATATAGTAAAATTTATCTATCAACGCAAGAAATTGTGTATGTTGAGAAGAGTTTTTATATGGATCAAAATATCGTGAAAAAACCAACCAAATGCCAACAAAACAGTATCTACACATTTCTTATGACAAGAATCATAATTCTAAAAAACATTAAAATTTAAAATCTTTACTCATCAGATTTTTTTTCAGCATAATTAGGATTATTGTTTACATTAAGATTATTATTTCCATATTTAGATAAAACATTTAAAAAAGCAAAAGCTTCCATAGTTTTAATAAGCTTTCTAGCGTTCATCCTACCATCTTCAAATGGGAAATGACCGCCAATAATTTCTACCACATTTCTAGCCACTGTTTCTCCGTTATTTCCACCAAGTGTTCCATACAGATTATATGGCGAGCCTTCGACAGAAGAATATACAGTCTTAACTGTTGACTGTAATTCTTTAAATGCATGGAAAGAACTTGTTCTTCGAACCATGACACAATACTCGTGTTCTCCTAATTGTTCGTGAGATATTTTTCCAGGAACGTTATTACCTTTAAGAGCAGGAACCCAATCTTTATTGTCTTTAACCATAAAATTAAATATTTTACTATAATGGTGATAATTATCAGTTATTTTAATATAAACATTATAAAAATTATCTAGGGATATATGACTAAAACTACCAAGAGGGGTAAGTGTCTTCCAATTATCTTCATTATTAAAACTACCAATAGTTAGCCCACCCATAATAGGAATTGAACTAACAGGTGTTCTGCAAACTTCCACTTGCCCACCTCGACCAGCATGTCCTACAGAAGAAAAAACAAAGAGGCTAGATATTATAAATATATTTATTAAATTACTGGTAGTCTTATGTGGTGTTAACATGATTATTATCCTGATAATTAAAAACAAGTTTAAGGTTAACAGTTACAACGTAAAGTTAGTACTGTAAAATTTACTTATATCGCAAAAACATGATAATGGCTTTAAATTTATTCTATTGTTGATAAATTTTTCTATTGAGTGCTATTTGTTCGCGACATTAATTAATTCTTTTTATTTATGTATTGTTAGACTATCTTTAATCATAGTCTCTATATCTAAATTAGGTTTCGTAATATTAGCCTCTGAAAAATCAAGAAAATAATAGAAATTATTAAAGAAGGTTAGTTTTACATTTGACGGAAGTTAAGATCTAAAAAATATGTAAGCATTGTATATTACCAACTTAAATTTTGGATTTGGATCATTTTTATCAATTCCATACGAAAAAAGACCCATTCTCACTCAGCAATTCTCGGCGAGTTTCAGAACTCTTTATTTATAAGGGCTGTAGAGTGACAGCAATTCTCGATCAGCCGCAGCTTAATAACAAACCCGCTCAAAGAGATGCAGCAGCATGGAATAAGTGGTTGGCTTGTGCAAAAACAAATGATTTGCAACGAAACTGTTAAACAACCCATCAAAATAGTTTAGATATTTAACTTTGATATTTATACAAATTTTTAAACACAGATTTGCTACACTCTCATTGCACAACGCAGCTTGTTATGTTTCTAGTATCGCCTCTGATTGGGATAATATTACTAACAGCCATTGATGAAAGCTTATTTTTTTCAATATCTATCATAACCGTGCTTTTTGTAGAGCCGTCTAGATAGCACGTGGAAAACGTCGAATATACTACATCATATGGTGTACTAAATAACACATCTTCAATTATATTATGTATTTTTGAGGAATCCGCGCCCATTTCTCTTAAGCTCAGCAAGTTATGAATAGGGGGATTAATGCAAGATACTTCAACATAACCTTCTTCCTGTAAATTATTAGTAGGGAAAGTAATATACTTTTCTCTTCTAGTCCCATTTTCAATCTTCATTTCATAAGAATCGTTTGCTGCATTAGAATCATTTATTGCATTTGTATTGAAGTAGAGTTTTGCAGTGCAGCTCACTGGGTTTTTAGTATGATTAGAAATTGCTAGCCTTAGTGTTGCCGCTGTGCATGTTGTGGCAGCCCAAGTAATTATCACCAGTAGAATTGCTTTTTTCATTGATTGTCTCCTAAATTATATTACGCAAATATTTCCAAGCTATTTAAAATACGTCCGCCAATTTATGTCTTAATACCATTCATTTTGTTATATTACATCACAAGTTGTTATATAAGACAACTTCTCGGTACATTTAAACTCGCAGGCTCTCCTAGAATTGCCGTAACGCATAACATTCCAGCTTACCCTGCTAATGGAATTTTAACTAGAAACTGTCCCAGACTTTTTTATAAAGTAGAGGCATTTGGCTCATCAGCTTTATCGTATTTTTTATTAGATATAGGAGAAGAAATGCGGCATATTATTTATCATATAAGAGAGCCTGATTTTTTTAACTATTTGTTTGCAGAATCAGAGTCAACAAAAGATTCAAAGGAAGTTTAAAGGTAGATATATTGATATTTCATAGAGGAGTTTAATATGAATTTTTGCTGTACAGAAATGAAGTCGCACCTAGCAGACAATAGCGTGCCAATTTCTTATAATAAATTTAATATGCTTAATCTATTACAAACGGAACTATAAAAAATATGAATAAAAAACTATTATTTGTTTTTGTTATAATATTTTCACTCTTAACTGCTGGTTATATTTATGAAATATATTACGCAAACAAGGAATTAACAAGTGTTCCTATTGTAGGCAACATCTATAATATAAACAATTATAATATGCATATTCAATGTAGTGGCAATGGTAATCCTGCAGTGATTCTAGAGTCTGGTTTGGGATCTGATATATATACATGGGAAAGTGTCTTCTACAAACTTAGCAAGTTTACAAAGGTATGTCGTTATGATAGAAGAGGATACGGGGGAAGCGAACTAGATAATAAAACTGCAAATATAGACCAGCAAAGAAAGGATTTATTTAAACTCCTAAATCAGGAAGAAGTAAATGAAGAATTAATCTTGGTAGGCCATTCAGCTGGGGGGTTATATATACAGCATTATGTAAAATCTAATTCAGATATTGTTGGTATGGTGCTAGTTGATTCATCTTCATCGGTATCGGATGAAATGATAAATAAATTCTATTCAGTTTCTATTTTAGATAAAATTAAGACCGTGTTGAATCTATCATTAGCGAAAATTGGAGTATTTCGCTTCATTGATTTTCTAGAATGCCTATTTAAATTTAACAATGTTGCATCAGATGTATTAGTAGACGATAAAATTTATGGAAGCAGAAAAATAAATTTAAGAAATAGTAGATATTTAGAAGCACTTGCTAGAGACGAACACCTATATATTCAGATGTTAAAGTCGACAAAGCCTGACTTAGGCAATCTTCCATTAACTGTTATTTCTAGAGCGCAAAAATCTCAGTTAAAAACTTCAAATGAGCATGTTTTTGAAAATGAGTATTCTAAAGCCTGGGCTGTGTGGCAAAAAAATCTTCTAACCTTATCTAAGAATAGTAAGCAGATCATAGCTG
>PIVX01000249.1 GCA_003353785.1 Gammaproteobacteria bacterium
AACTGTTACCATATGTTACATATATGACATTATACCTTATATGGTAATGTTACAGTATACAACTGTTACCTTATATGGTAAGATGGCAGTATACCCGCAGGTGATAATGTTACAGTATAGGTGGTAGGTCGGGGGGGCCCTGACCCCCCCATACCCCCCTACCACAACTATGCTTATATGGTAAGATGGCAGTATACCCGCAGTTGTCTACCATATATCAAAAGTGTTACCATATACCATACATGTATAACTGTTACCATATAACTGTTACCATATGTTACAGTTATATGGTAATGTTACAGTATACAACTGTTACCTTATATAATACCTTATATAACCGTAATATAATTTCAGCCACAATTATGGAGGAGCGAATAAAGATATTCCATGGATGAGTGACTGTTGTCCGGATC
Source organism: Gammaproteobacteria bacterium (assembly GCA_003353785.1). GTDB lineage: Bacteria > Pseudomonadota > Gammaproteobacteria > PIVX01 > PIVX01 > PIVX01. The sequence continues at coordinate 414 of PIVX01000249.1, forward strand.
GGAGGTGTACACGAAATTCGACCAAATCATTTTAATGTTGTAGTATTATGTATTTGTGTGTATAGCAGAACAGTGTCAGAACCACCGTTCAATAGTTTATTATCTTATAATTTGTATGTATGTATAGCAGAACAGTGCCAGAACCACCGTTCAATATAGTATTATCCTGTAGTAATGTAACCGTTGTATTATCTTGTATGTACATAATGTAGACATGTCCACAAACAATTAAGCAGCTTCTATTCGGTGTTAATGTATACTACAGTCACATTTGGTAAATGTATTATTGGTTAAACACATTAGTTAAGATATAATTTGTATATAGGAGATCACGTTATGATGATGTATGTACATGTTTTATTGGTTAAACACATAAAATTAGTTAAGATTGAATTTGTAATTAGGAGATCATGTTATGATGATGTACATGTGCATCATACATCAATGATGTATGATGTACATGCTAAATATAGCGTTAAATATTAACGACCTTAGTCTGTTAATAAATAACCGAGAGAGAGCATTAAATATTAACAACCTTAGCCTGTTAATAAATAACTGCTCCAGGAGTTAAACCTTAACACAGTTTTCTGGTGTTAATAAATAACTGCTCCAGGAGTTAAACCTTAACACGGTTTTCTGGTGTTAATAAATAACTGCTCCAGGAGTTAAACCTTAACACGGTTTTCTGGTGTTAATAAATAACTGCTCCAGGAGTTAAACCTTAAC
>PIVX01000250.1 GCA_003353785.1 Gammaproteobacteria bacterium
ACAAATCGGCCCAGTCAGCAGCCGTTGGTTCGTAATTCTCTGGTTTAGACGAGGCAACAGACGAACAACCACCCTCATCCGATGATTTAACAATTTTGACGTCCTCGCTTTCTTCTTTTTCTTGTTTTGCTGATGATTTAGGGCTTGGTGGTTGTTTCTGTATTTGTGATGGATCTTCTTGTGATTGTTGTGATTGTTGTGATTGTTGTGATTGTTCTTGAGGTGGTTGTTGTCTTTTGTTGTTATTATTATTGTTGTTGTTGTTATTGCTTTCGTTGCATCTTTGTGGCATAATTGGGCTCATATCTTTGTGGAATAATTGTTTGTTTTGCGAATATGCGTAAAGAAGTACACATTTTATTTTAACTTTGTGGAGAGGCATTGCTTTGATTTCTTGTGCTATGATATACACGCGCTTTGCTTTGAAAACGTGATGAATTATTATTGCCGCTCTCTCTGTGGTCAAATCCCATGTTATTATTATTCCTGGGCCAGCCACCTGACTCTCTACGAAAATTGCTATTATTTTGGTCGCGGCGTCTATCACTCCAACCACCACGATTATTATTATTGAAGCTGTCGCGACCATCATCCCAAACGCGATCACCAATCCCACCGCGTTGATAATTATTATTATTATTGTTCCCGGCTCTGTCTCTGCCCCATTCCCGATTCTTATTATTATTATACCTGCTTCGGCCTCGTCGAAATGGCTTATTATTATTATTATTCTTATTATCATTTAAATGCCTATGATCATAGTCATTGTAATCAAATTGATCATATCTGTCATCACAGAATTCTTCATTGTAATTATTCTCATTCGGACCGCCATCAAACTGCTCATATTGGCGGCGCCGATTATAGTTAGTATTATTATTGCCATATTGGCGGCGACGATTATAGTTATTACTATTATTCGGTGATGCTAAATCAAATTCATCTGATAAAACACCTGTCATATCTACACCAATGTTAGGTTTGACTCTTTGTTTCATTATTAAAAAAAAAACTGTTTAGTTACTTAATTAGTTTTGTTAGTTAGCTCACCTGGTAATTATCTTTGTTATTTGGTTTACAATAAATCGCATTTAGAAATCTAAACAAACAATAATACAATCGAAAAGTCATGTAGACTAAA
>PIVX01000251.1 GCA_003353785.1 Gammaproteobacteria bacterium
AAAGGTTTGTGGTGATGAACCACAAAGAAAAGGATGAAAATAAATGATAGATTTACTATTTAAAATGGGAAATTGTGGCAATCCACAGCCACAGCAACAACACACCAAAAAAAGTAAAAAAAGAAAAAATGATTTGGTGGCAATCCACAGCCACAGTCCCACAGAACACAAATGAGATTTATAATGAGATATTTAATTCATTTGTGGCAATAGCTACAAAAACAGCACGCATATATTGATTTAGAAGAGATTTAATTGAAGCAACGCCAACGTGGCAATCCACAGGCACTGCCACACCAAAAAAATGATATTTGAATAAATTATTTGGTGGCAATCCATAGCCACAAAACAAAACAAAACAAAAAATTTAAATGATATATAAATATAGAAGATGAGTATGATGGCGGTGGCCTCATAAAAACAAAAAACGAAAAAAAAAATAATGATACTTTGAGTGGCAATCCACAGCTACAGGCCACACATTAAAACAATACGCATATAGATAAATGAGAATTGGTGTGTCATCCCATCTAATTTTTTGTGATGATGATTAACGAGATCAAGCATATCTGATTAAAATTAAGATAATTTGGGTTCAAATCCCAATCATCACATTTTGTTTTGTTTGTTGTGTGTGTTTTGAGTGCAAGGATCTATAGAAACGTAAAACAAACTGAAAATATAAAAAAGTGACAAAAATGAATCTGCTGCAGTTTAAATAGGCATAGCGAAGGCAAGCTGTTTGATAAGTTTGCTGAATAAAATGAAAAAACTTTTTGAACAGAAAAACATTTGCAGCATTATCGGAGAGGCCTATTGGTGGTTATAAGCCACCACAGATTGAATAGAAAAATTGGAAAAAGAAAAAAGAAAAAAAAAGGAATTTGGAAAGAAAGGATTTGGGGTCTTAGATGACCACGGATTGGATGAAAAAATTGGGGAAAAAAAAGAAAAAAATGATTTGGATTTGGATGAAGATATGATGATGATGAGCTAGTGCATGCCCATCATCATAATTATACGCTGTAGTTTATTTTTATTTTTTTATTTTTAGAAACGAATAAATGTTTTTTTTGTGTGCAAGGAGAGATATCTGACAGTTAACTGTCAGATCGATAAAAAACAAAACAATAAATTTAA
>PIVX01000026.1 GCA_003353785.1 Gammaproteobacteria bacterium
ATATGGGAAAAAGCAGGTATGTCAAAAGTAGCCGGGTATCATCGTGTAGGATTAAGTGGTAATGCTACTTATTTTAAATGGGCTAGCAAAAAAACAGAGGTTATGAAGTTCTGTGAAAATTTATCCGAAGCTGCTAGTAATGCTAGAGACGTTAAAAATGTTAAATATAGAGGTACTACATATGAAGAAATGCGATCAGCAGAGCCAAAACCAGATATTGCAGATAAGTATATTCTACAGATATAGCTAAAATAAAAGCAGGATAAAAATTGCAATTTAAAACTAAAATTGCGAGGTAATGAACAATGACAATTGATTAGTTACTACAGAAGAAAAAATTACAAATAACATTATAAGCGTTTGCAATAAAATCCTAACAAAAGGAGTGCATATGTCATACAAACAACTAGCCCGAGATCAAAGATATCATATTTATGGATTATATCTATTAGGTTATAAGTAAGTAGATATAGGAGAAGAGCTAGGGATACATAAATCAACCATATCAAGAGAATTAAAACGTAATAGCAGTTGGCTAAGGCTACTATCCACAGCGACCAAAAAAGCGACTTCTAATTCTTTAACCGCATAACTTTCATGTCATGTAGGCATTTCATAATGTTAAACATTTTTTTAATTCTCTTAAAAATAGATTCTTGCACATATGGTATATTAAAATCTGAACAGATTTTTTCAACCTTTGGTTGTATTTTTACATACTGAGAAGGCGGTAAATTTGGGAATAGATGATGTTCAATTTGGTAATTTAAATAACCGTGAAAATAGTCGTTCCAGAAACCTCCAGTTTTAGCGTTACAAGTACTTGTTATTTGTCTTAAATAAAATCCTTCCTTAGTTTTGAAATGGCTATCATGCAGAGCAAGATCAGAGCCAGTATGATTGGGTACAATAATAAAAAATGTATGCCAATTTGTAATGATTTCAGCGCCAATACGGTTAATTAGGACAAAAAGAGTTGTATCTAATCCAAGAGGTAAAAAACACAATGGAATAACTACAAAATGCAGTAAGACATAAGGCAATATGGATTTTTTCATAACAGGCCATAAATATTTCCTGAAATTTAATTTATGTTTATAATTTTTTTTTTCGTGGAAAACTTGCATAGTGCTGAAGCAATAGTATTGGAATTTCCATAAACTAACTATTATACAGAAACGAAACCACTTAACCAATTTTGGCATTTTTAGTAACCATGCCGGTGTTTTCCTATAAGATATTTGATCTGGATCTGTATATTCATTTACATAACAGTGATGTAATACATTGTGCTCATATTTCCAAGCTGGTGGGTAAAAACAATCTGGCCAATCAAGGAATCTACGAATGCCCATGGCAAAAACTTTACTCTTATATCTTTCTGGTACGCCAGGAACGTTGTTATAACCGCTATGACAAATATGATGCGCAACAATTGTCCAAGAACCAGTTAAATGCAGTGACAATGCAACCATACTGATCGGATTTGGAAAGATCCATGCAGTCAAATATCCAATAACAATAAATAATCTATTTACCCAAATAACTTTTCTGAGGTGATTTAAATCGTGGCTTGATAAATCGCGTATAGCCTCTTGTTTTAGTTTATTGAGCTCAATTGTAAAGTCTTTTAAATTTCTCATAAATGCCATGTTAAAAATAGTATAATCTTAAGTATCTATTTGTCGGGAAATAAAAAATTTTCTCATTATCATATATTAGAAAAATGAATAATAATAGTCAATTAATAATTAAGAATATTGCGTTAAGGGATTATTTCTTTCAATGAATTTATTGTAGATGCACGTATTCTCTCCACTAAATACAACAAGTTTCCTATGAAAAAGGCTTAATTGGTTCCATGAAATTAATTCTCTAAAACTCCTATAATAGTAATTTCAAATTTTTTTACCTAGTACGCTATGTTCAAAGAACATAGCAGTATACAGAAATATAAAATACAAAACCAGTAAATAGAAACATAGAATTAGAAATGTAAATTTGACAAACAGTATAAATTTAGCTAAATTTAGTTAAATTAAATTAGAGAGGCAATTGTGAACGCCGTAAAGGATACTACAAACAATATAGCTAAAATTAAAACTCAAATTACCAAAAATATTGCAGCAGGGCAGAAGAAGGTAAAATCAGCTATAGATAAAAATGTTAAAGGATTAAAGAAGACTAAAAATAACCTTAAAAAATCCAATCAAAGTTTAAAAGCATCAAAAGATGCAGCCTTAAAGAAAAAACTAATATCAACCATTAAGATGCTTAGTAAGGATATTGCAGCTTTAGAAAAATCATTAGGCTTGTTGAAAGCTAAACAGCAATATCTAAAAGATTTAGCTGCATTAGCTAGAAAATCTATCAAAGCAGCACCCATAAAAAGACAGCAGCTAAAAAGAAAGTAACGGTGAAGAAATCAACTAAGAAAAAGGCTGTGGCAAAAAAAGAAACCACAACTAAAGCTATTGTAAAAGTAGATTAAATAAGGAAAAAATGAACCAAAATAAAATATATGTAAGTAGTTTATCGTATGATACTAAAGAAAATGATCTTGAAAACCATTTTAATGAATTTGGCAGTATCAATGATGTGAAATTAATTCTTGACCGTGATACAGGTCGTTCTAGAGGTTTTGCTTTTATTGAATTTGATTCTCAATCTTCAGCAGAAAAAGCATTAAAGAGTGACGGAGTTGAATTGATGGGCAGAAACATTCAGGTTAGTGTTGCTCGCGACAAAAAAAGATAAAATTCAAAGAAATCTCTGAAAAACAATTATTATACCCCAAAGGGTTATAAATACCCTTTTGGGGTACTGTGCTTGATTATGAGTAAAAATTGTAATCAGTGGTGGAAGTGTCTGAATATATTGAATAAATTAATGTTTTAATTAGCAAAGATTTTCAGATAGTTTTTATTGACTAGATTGCAAAAAATGCTTTAGATGGAGTTCTAATTGTTAACACTGGCGGTGATAGAAAGATGCTCCGGAAAAGCATGGAAGATCAGGGCAAAAGAGATGGTATAAGAGTTATATATTTTTATCGTAGTATAAAAATGCCAATATTTTTACTTACAGCTTATAAAAAGAGTCAACAAGATCATTTGAGTCAAAAGGTAAAAAACGAATTAAGAAAAAAATTACCTAAAATAGTAGAGTATCTGAAAAAATGTGATGTTATGAATAAAGTAGAAGAAAATTTATTGAAAGGATTAGACGAAGCTTTAGAATATGCTTCTAGTGTAGAAAATGATAGTAAAAAACTTGCTGTTATTATCCCTAAAGATATTGATGTATTGAGACTTAGAGAAAATTTATATATGATACGAGAAAAAATTTCAAAAGTATTTGGTTTTCCAATACGCACATTAGAAAAATGGGAGCAAGGTTTACGAAGACCGACAGGAGCAACTAGAGCTTATTTATGTGTTTTCAAAAAAATCCTAGTGCTGTTAAAAAAGCATTATATTCTGCTATTAAAAATGTATTTGGGAATAGAACTAAACATAGAGACAGTAAATACAAGAACAATATCATCGAGGGATTAAATCTAGATATAAAATAATGGTATCCATTCAGCTATCTGAGCTAGCAAATTTGAATTTTTAATCTTCAATGTCAATTGAGTAATCAGCATTTACGACAATACTGTGTTCCGTCTCTCCATTTTTAGACATATTTATATCAATAAAATTTGTATCAATATGGCCATCTGATTTCTTAAAATATTTTGGGATTAGTATCCAGTTAAGAGCAATGTTCCCTACCATTTCACTTAAATTTTCCCCTTTTTTAACACCTACAGTGTTTCTGACCCAGTTACTCACAACATTTTTAAAGGTATTTTCATTTTTTAATTCCGAAGGAGGGAGTCTCCAAGCGTTATTTATATCAAGAGAAATGAAAAACGCACCCTTATACAATTCGTTGTAAACATATTTATGGATAATATGCTTATCTACTATGGATTCTCCGGGGTTTAGTTCAACTTTTACTGAAGAGATTTTATGTTCATAATAACCACCATTTGCATAAGCATCCTGGTTAGGAATGTTATAATAAAATTCTACTTTGCTATCAGAGTTGTTGGTTGACTTTACTGTAACATCAACCGCAAAAGAATTGCTCAAAATTAAACTAAAAAATAAAGATGATATAATATTTTTGTATGTTTATGCATTAATTTATCCCCCCAAAAGCTGTAACGTCATTGTACTACATAGCAGTTTTGATGGCACTAATTAAATAGTAAGCCCCAATAATTCCAGCTATCTTTGTGTTATGAAATATTATAATAGGGATTTATCGATGCATTGTGGTAATAATGTGGCCGGCTCTATTTCTTTACGTATTAACTTATGAGCCTGCTTTAATATATAAATTAAATAATCTCTATCATTAATGCTATTTAGCTTGTAAGTTTGGATAAGACTATATAACAATGTTGCTTTAATTTTTTATTTTTTGACCAATTAAATCTTTTTTGATACGATGAAAATGATAGTTTTTTGGGAATTTTTAAATTCCTAAATAGGAATTAATATTTTTTATTTTTTGAACCAACTATTTCCTTTACTTTAGTGCCAAATAAATTATCAGTGAACCAGAAAACTACCCCGAAATTTTTTTTAGGATATAAATGATGTAATTCATGATGCTTTTTCACTGTTTCATAGTATTTAGTTCTCATTATCCAATTTTTTTCTAGTTTGTGAATTCCTCTATGCAATTTTGTCCATAAGTATCCGTGAATATAACATACTAATATTAACGATAACGTGAAACTATAGCTTAAAAAAATTGAAATTAAAATTAATGGGCTCATAGCAAATAGACTATAATATAATGGTAGATCTATATTTATATCATTTCTTTTATATCTATGGTGTTCTATTGCATGATCATGATATATATCTGCTGGCAACCATTTTTGACTAAAATGCATCGTATAACGATGCGCGGTATATTCAATAAAACAAGTTACGATTGTTCCACAAAAAATAAATATGAAAAACTTTATAAGCCACACAACAATATTTATTAACCCCACAATCTGTATAAATACATTTATTATATAAAATTATGCTATAAGTAATGAAAATGTTCTTCAAAAACACTCCCATCTCTATGCAAAATTCACATCAATGTACCATTTTAAATATTCTAACAAATAAACAAAATAAATCAAAAATCAACCATATTGGCAACTTGATGACTTTATTACTATAATCCTATGTTATTGCTGTGTACAGTGACATTGTTGGATAAATCAAAAAATATACAGCTTTAGCGCGTAAATAGTACAAATATAATCAAAATTTGCATAATAAGTTAGGATCCTAATATCGAATGTTTAGGATCGCTCCATGCCATACAAACATAATGTAAAGAGAAAACATAAATTCACTAAATCACAATATAAAGTTATCAATTGGCCAAAATATAATGCTACATTGTGTATGAGAGGAAGTATAACATTTTGGTTTAGCCAAGATGTTATTGATGGGTGGTTAGAGCCAAAAGAAAATTATAATGGTCTTGATCGCCAAAAGCTTATTCTGATATTGCAATTCAAGCAGCTTTAATGTTACGTTAGGTCTATGCATTACTATTAAGACAAACTCAGGGACTATTTGCCATCTTTATCGGAATTGATGGAGTCTTAATATTCCTATAATAGATTTTAGTACTTTATCAACTAGAAGTTATAGTTTAGAGATTTAACTTTGATGTTTATATGTGTTTTTAAATACAGAATTACTTATTATAAACAGATTTTTCGAAACTTTAAGATTCGTTTAATAAAGGAACTTTTTTTATACGGTTCACCCATATGCATAAGCTGAATACCAAATTGCTAATTTAAATATTCCATTAACTCAGATTTAGAATTAACTTTTAATTTTCTTTTTAAATTAGCAAAGTGAGTTTCTACCGTCCTACGAGATATACCAAGAGTTTCTCCAGTTTGATTTGCTGATTTGCCCTGGCTATATAATTCAAAACACTGCCATTCTCTATTGCTAATATATACATATCTGTCTAATTTTCCAAAACTATAAAGTAAATGAATCAATTTATCTTTTTTTGATTTGTCAGTAAAATCTATAGTTTCATATTTAATAGAGCTTTCTAAATTTTCATCTCTTTCTGATGCTATATTTAATTTATTATCTTTAAAAAAATCTAGTATATGGTGGTTTTCTTGTCGAAAAAAGTTAATGAATTTTGTAATAAGTGTCGGATGATTAATTAATTTTTTATATATTTTTATTTCATCGGAGCAGAAAAAATAATGTCTATACCCCTTACCATCATTAATTTTTTCTCTATAGAAAAACCCATGATTATTATTAAAACCAGAATTAAAAAGTATGCCCTGTTCATCCCATATAAGTTGCATAAAATCATCAGTGCATGATAGAGAAAGTTCTTCTTTTTGATTAGGACGATACACCCAATGAGGGGTTACTTTGTGTATATCATTTGCCAAGTAAAATTCAGCAAAATCTGGATTATTAGCAGCTATAGACATATGCCCAGTATCATCATATTCAACAATTCCACATTGAGTGATGTTCCCTAATATTGGCTGTCCAATTCTACACATTTTATCAAACCTAGTAGCAAATTTGGTACAGCTTCTTATGTAATCTTCTTTAAATGGCATGGATATTTCCTCCTTGTATTTATATATTAATGTGTAGACAATACTTTTAGTTCAGTTAATTCTTTTCTTTTTATTAAGCAATTGATTTTATGTATAGAAAAAATTGCTAAAACACCCAAAATCATGACAAAATTTCCCAATAAATAATTACCATTTTTTATATTAATTAAAGTTGTAGCAATTAAAGGACAACATCCTGATAAAATGGCCCCAATACTATTGGCTAAAGCATAACTGCTATACTTCACTGATGTATCTGTAATAGACTCTACTAAAAAGTACATTAAAGGAGCAGATAATGCTCCGTTTAAAATAGCATACATTAGTTGGCTTAAAAGAAAAAATTGTGTGTTTAATTCATATAAATACCTGTAAGTTACTAGTAACAAAATTGATTGCAGCATTATTACCAAAGTAATCATTATTTCTTTTTTTACCTTATCCGAGATATAACCAGCTATAGGTGATACTATAATAGATATTATAACCACTAATATCACGCTTAGATCTATAGTTTCATGACTAATTGGCACTGATGTGGATTTTATATAAGACGGCAAATATATTACTTGAATTACGAAAGCGCAAAAGCTAAACCATGTAGCTATAGCAATCCACATTATTCGCATGGGAAATTTTTTAATTCCATTAATAATGGGATATTTTGTTATAGAATTACTGTTTTTCATATTTATAAAAGGAGCAGTTTCTTCTACTTTATTTCTAATATAAAGACCAATAATTGAAATTAAAAAGCCAAGAATAAAAGGGACTCTCCATGACATATTGAATGCTGTACTTAAATAGCTAACAATAGAGGCAAGTAGTGTTCCAAACATTGTTCCTGTTACTACTATAGATAATGAAAATCCTTTAGAATTTTTATTAGAATGTTCTAGAACAAATACAGCTCCTCCTGGAAATTCACCTCCAGCAGATATGCCTTGTATTATTCTAGCAAAAACTAATAACAATGGAGCGATCATACCAATAGAATTATATGTCGGTAATATTCCAATTAGTAAAGTAGCTAAACCCATTAAAATAATTGATGAACTAAGAGCTATTTTCCTACCTAGTCTATCCCCTATATGGCCGAAAATTACCCCTCCTATAGGTCTAAATATGAAACCTACTGCAAAAGCTGTGTACCCCCACAGAGTGGATAAAAAAATACTTTCAGAGGGAAAAAAGAGAGGGGCAAAACTTGTAGCAAAGAAACCAAAAACTATAAAATCATAGTATTCTAAACCACTACCTATACTACAAGAGAATATTTCCCTATATTTTATTTTACTCATGAGACTAAATCCATGTTAATTTAACCTAACATTTTACTATATTTTACTGTTATAAAGAAAGCCATTAAATACTTGTTCTTTTAGTAACTTATGAGATATTTTATTAAACTTTTCTTCCATCTCATCTTTGTATATTTTAAAAATATGATTCATAGTCACGTTATATGATTTGCCATAATTATATGTATTAAGAACAATCTATCTGGTTCATTTTTGTGACTGTTGAATATAATTAAGAATAATAGATTGGAAATTTTATTATCTTAAAACTGAAATAGATTAAAATACTCAGTCGTGTTAATTATATAGGACTAAAAATTATGGTAAACGTAATAATTATGCATTCAATATTTCAAAAAAAATTTGGGAAAATTATTTTTTAGTAACTTATAGATAAAAAAATGAAGTTATGAGCAAAGTAGGCACCTTAAACAAAATGACTTGTCTTAATATGTCTGAAAGTGATAAAGCTTCACAACCGCAAGATTAGGAAACAAAGCCTATTAAATGGATGAGCTAAGAAATGTACTCTAGCCCTTATGCTAAAGGAACAGTATCTATTTTAATCGTGATTTTAGGAATTACACCGGCTTTAATGTATACGACTCTAATGATAATAAACCAAGCTATTAAAAATGATAGACTACAAACAATGTACATCTTATTAGACATCGGAAGCAAGAAAAAAGATATACAAATAGTTTCCGTTAATGAATACTATCCTAATAAATTTATTTATATGTACTCACCTACAAGCACACGAATTTTATGCAAATTAGATAAAAGATCTTTATTGCAAATTAATTATAACGTATACAAAGGAAAAGGGTTATTAGTAGATAACAAGAATTTGACGATTTATTTTAATAACTATCACTATAAAAGAACTATATATGTTAAATGTAAGTCCTATCTTCCAAGTAGGGTCTATTCTTGTGTAAAAAAAGAAATGTTAATATAAAATTTTAACTTTATCGATGGTTTTGTTTGCACTCATCATATCATCTACTAGGGTTTTCAGACATAGTAATTTTACGTTTTTCAGCACGTGTCTTATTTGGAATAAGATTATATTGGATAAAGATTTCTGAAATTGCAAAGAAACTGGTATTTATAGGAATATTATACTTAGCGTTGGATTTAATTTGCGATTACGATATACTTGCTAGATATTACTTTTTATTTATAATTAAATTATGCCTGCTAAAATTCCAGAAATTGTTAATTCAAGAGCTTCAAAAAAAATCACTATTGAGGTAAAAGAAGTACAAGGGCCAGGTGGAATGACGATGAGATTCCTAGAGCATGTTTTTGATTTTAATACATGGAAATCCACAACAGAAATTATTACATCTTCTGCATCTACTAAAAAAATTATTTTTGCGTCTAAAGACAATGGTAATACTTGGGAAAAAGTGTGGCCCAAAAAAGATTCTGAAGTAATTGAAATTTTAGAATTAGAAAAAGATGAAGAAAAAAGTATTTTTGGACGTTGTTTTACAACATCTACAGGGCGCCATTTATTACAACTCAGCAAAAACAATAAGCCTGGGAATATATATATATTTGATAAAAATTGGGAATATGTTGGTAAACGCAGTACTGGAGATTTTAATTGGCATGGATCATTCAGTATTGGAGAATATAAAAAAACTATTATGTTCTCTGAATATGCAGCCGGGGCAGATAAACTATATGTTTGGAGATCTCAAGATGATGGGGATACTTGGGAAAAAGTATTTGAGAAAAAATCCCACCCCACTAATGAAAGAATGGGTGAAATTCGTCATTTCCATACCTGCTTTCCTTGGCCTAAGCCTGGTAATAGAGATACGGAGCACAGTGCTTGGCTGGTTTCTTCTGGGGATACTGCAAAGCAATCTCAAGTATGGATAACTTATAATAATGGTGACACTTGGAAAAACATAACGGATAAATCTTTCCCTTTAGATGGGAAGGATTTTACTAGAACTACGCATAGATATACTTCTTTGCAATATCTTGAGGATGGTTCTATTCTATGGGCAACGGATGATCATGCAAACCCTGCAAGATCAGCTAGCTTAGTAAAAGCAGAGCTTGAAAATAATACTCTTAAGCTTAATGTCTTAACTTCATTATGGTCTAACAATAATAGATCATTAATAGATTTTGGTTCTTATTTCTTATCAATAAGTGAAGCAAAGGAACCAGATATAAAGAATGCATATTTTCAAGTTTTAAACAAACAAGAGCCATCTTATATAGAATGGGCTGGTACTATAAGCTGTCCTGCAAGAACTGGATTTACCTATTCTCTCAGTAGTATTATGGCTTATGAAAATGTAGCTTTCTCTTACAATATGTTACGATGGGAATTAAAAGAAGAGGATAATGTCGTTACTGTTAAACAAAATTTTTACCAGTATATAAAAAAATGGCTGTCAAGAAAACGCCTCAAAAAATAGTGGTAATAGATTAAATAAAATCCCTTATTACTACCCTAGCAGTAGATATAGTTTCTTCAAGACTCAGTCCAAATATAGCTGCAATATAGTAGATACTGTATTCTAGAGAGATATTTCCAAATGAATAACTAGGATATAAAATGAACTATCCTCACTGTGAATCAAAAAACACTTATGAGTACTTAACTTAGGCTATAAGCAATATCGTTGTAGGTCATGTTGTAAACAATATAATGAAAGAACGGCTACTAAATTTAATTACATTGAATATTTAACTGAAGTGGTTATGCTCATAGTTTACCACTATTATGGATTTAAATTAAGCTTAGATGATGTATGTGAACTAATGGCTATTCGGGAAATAAATTTGAGTCATCAAACAGTGCATAATCGTATTCAATCTTTTAGATAAGGTACAAAAAATATTTTTGAACCCTTTCATGGGTTTATATATAGATTTGATACTCCGATGATCTTGTTCCAGATTATTATTTTTATACTTACAATCACGATGCTTGTTTTATTGCCAAATACATTTTTAATAGCAGGATATAAAGCTTTTTCTTTATCAGTAGTTATTTATTTTAGAATAATACCAGTCGTTTTATAGGCTTTTTTAAAGGATTTCTCAGCTGCTTTTTGATCACGGACATCACTTAAATATACATCAGCAAGATTACCATGTTTATCAATAGCACTATAAAGATAAAACCATCTGTCTTCAATTTTAAGATAGGTAGCATCAATATGCCATTTTTTGCCAAACTTACCTTTACGATTTGTTCGGAAACTTAATTATCCCTGAAAAATTAGCAGATTTATGTTACTCTTTTGTCCCTGATTTGACTGGCAATCTTAGAGTTTGCCTTACGGTGTATTTCGATTGTGATAGAGGTAATATCAAACGGGTAGAAGGATATGCAAAAAAATGGGGTGTTTGCATATATCAGTTGCTGAGAATTAGCGTAACGATATAGATATTTTAGTTGTTGGTGATAGGGCTAAAATTGTCAGTTTCAAAATTAAAATGCTGTTAAAATAGAAATACCTATTGTTAAAGAACGTTATTTATTAGAGAATATTAATTTTTACGAATTGTTTTTGTTATGAGAAAATCAGAGTTAATTGGGGTTTTAAAAGGAAATCAAAAACATCTTCATCTTCAGGATATACATTTAGGGGTTAATTTGTTACTAGGCTATTTAGTTGATAATTTAGCTAATGGTAAAAATATAGAAATACGTGGATTTGGTGGTTTTTCACTACATCATTTACCACCGAGGAATGCTCATAATCCTAGAACTGGTGAAAAAACTGTAACCAAAGATAAATATAAAGCTCATTTTAAGCCAGGGAAAGATCTTAAACAAAGAGTTAATAACTTTAAAGAACATTATAATATAGAATCTGATTACGATGATGATTATGAATAACTTCTTAATTTTATTATTTTGTATTATAATTTCAAATATTTAGTTCAAAAATAAATATATTAAAAAGTGTTGAAAAAAATTATTAATAGAAGGCGATGCTAAATTAGCTACTAATATTGAGAATAGTTTAAATAATATATATGAAATAAATGAAGCTATTCACACTCAACAAAGTTCATTAGATGGGCTTAGTGTTCAAAAAGGGTTTATGGAACAAGTATTTTCTATAGAAAATGATTTATATAAAAATCAAAAATACTGCAAACGGAAGTTGTTAATACTAAAAAAGATTGGAGCTATTTATAAAGCTTAGAGAAGTATTTGAAATGATGATGAAAAGATGCAAAGAAAACACTATCTTAAAAGAATACCGTTCAAAACATATGGATATAGCAAGTAATCAACAAGCTTTAGAGCGTTTAGAGAATAGATGACTAATTTAATGGATGAAACTTAAATTATCTGTGAATCATCATCGTATTCAGATGACAGACGTTATAGCAAAAATTGAGCAAGATGAGCAAGATGAGCAAGTTGCTTGATATAAGCCTAAATATAACACTATGTGAAAGTATTTTAAGAAGCAGTAATGTTTGAATGTCAGTTTTATTTGAGAAATAGATTAGGTTGTTTCTTTAGCATTAGATGTGTGATTCATAGAGAGCCTTTCAATTTCCGCATGGCCATTCATAAGGAATTATTATGATTGAAGGAATAAAAATTTTACATCTTTAAATATAGAAGATGACTTAAAGAAAGCTAAAGGAGCATTGGACTCAGGAAAAAATATTACCAAATGTTCGCCACAACATTTTTAACGATCATAATATAGGTTTAATATTAGCAAAATCTCCAGGTATTGAAGAAAATCACTCTATTTTAGCTGATTTACTTCTGAAGAAATTAGCTGAACTAGATTTAGAGTTATCATTTTCACTTTATTTTGACGAGGAAGACAAAAAATCTGAAAGCAAACCTGTTAAACAACCATCAAAATAGTTTAGATATTTAACTTTGATATTTATCTTATTAGCCTCTGGAAGAATAATAAGAATGATAGTGAGTTAGCATTTTTACTTAGCATATCTTTTTGGCTTGGAGAGATAGGAGAAGATATAAAATTCTTATTACAATCATATGAAATTAAAAACATAAAAAATTTATATCAACTTAAAATAGTTTATAAATGTATCTCTAACCAGAACGTGGGTGTAAAAAATCTACTTGCTATGAAAAATGAAGAATAGGACATCGTCGGTTTGTTATCAACTATTTTTGAAATTGTATTTAGTGATAATTGTGGGGAAATGTATGAACTAGATAACAAAAAAAATAATAATTTTATTCCAAGATGCTAAAATACTTATAAGATGGTTTTTAAGTTGGGCGTTGCAGTTACGGGTTGGTTCTGGATTGTTGTTTGCAGGTATTTTAGGAGCTGTAGTATGGCATGTGTATTGATGAAACTACCATATAATAAACTAATGAACCAATAAAATAAGGACATGAGTGATATTCAATACAAAAAAATACAATATCAGAATTCTTCTAATAATATTTGTTAGCTTTAACTTGCTATTAGCACCTAATGCTTTTTCTGCTGATGCATCAACTAAAGTTACGATTAGTGAATATACAGTTATAACAGGCATTAGATCTACTCCTAGAATTATTTTGTCTCATACTGATATATAAAAATCTATTTCTAATAAAGAAGATCTGAAGACAGATTTTATAGCTTATGCATGTATATTCACAACAGATTTGGATGGCTATTACGACCTGACAATTACAACAAATAAAAACAATAAAAAAGGCAAGGATTTTGCTTTATACAAATCATCTTCAAGAAAAGGAAGGGGAAATAAGGGTAAGGGTAAAAGAAAGAAGCAGGTAAAAGTACATTTATATGTTATTAGTACAGACGAACCTACTAGTATAAAAATTAAAGTTGATAAGTCTGCTCATTTAAAGAGTCATAGTGACAATTTTGCAACTGGAAATAATTGCACTAACCAAGTTAAATTTTATTTGAGTATCCAGCCGAAAGATTTGAAAAAAGCTGAGGCAGGAGTGTATGATTTTGCATTTTGCGCATTACCTTCTTCTTATTCTGGGAAATCTTAGTTATTTATGGAATTTAGGTTAGTGGATTTAGATAACTTCCAGTTTACTACTACATCATCAGATAACCAAATAGATATATCTCCACGCCTCTTTAGAGATTTATTATAGCTTGGCTAGTCGACTACATTTCCTGGTTGCTTTTGAATATGATGTTTACGAGTTTGATTATATTTGAAAGGCATATTTTAACTCTATTTAGATTATTTAATTCAGTTTAAGTGATCTTACTGACCATGCAAGTATGTTATTTTTGGGCTATGCAACAACGCCATCTTTATGAATTATTGATGACAAATTTTATCCCCTATGCATAAACTTACATAAAAGGTATATTTTACATCAAAAAGTCTAATCATCTACCATTAAAGTGTTGCTAACTGTGCGTTAACTGCATGTCAAAGGTATTTAATATGCAATAAAGCGAAATCCTTAATATATATTCTGGGAGTTCTGTTATGAATAAAATTTTTTTAAATATAACCCTTATAATAATGCTATCTGCAAATTGTTGTTTTGGCATCAGCAATATTGTATTGTTAGATTCATTTATAAAACAGCTAGGGGATATTGGTTATTTAAAAATTGAATTTTCAAACGACACCTTTGAAATACTTTCTAAGCAAAAGGAATCTTGCCCCCTAAATTATAGAATGCCTATAAAAATTATATTAAGTTATGAAGTAAATTATAGACCTTCAAAAAAAGCAATAGATTGTATAATGAGTATATGGGAGAGAATTTTGTTTAAAGGGAATTATAATTTTGCAGTTTGTACCAATTTTATAGATAAATTTATGCCCGTGCATATAAAAACAGTTGAGATACCTAATGATGAATGGTTTTACGGCAAGCCATCTACATGTATGTGGGATGTTGCGATTGAAGGAACTATCCCCACCGATACAACGACAATGCCAACCGTGCAGATTTATAATAATTTAAAGGGGTATTGGGCTCCAAGCTATTAAGATAAGATGGCGGTTAATTATTTCTGTTGATGACCTTGATACAACAGATTATTTTTGATAGTTTTGTTAAATAGTTTCACTGATACAGGATGAAAAATGTCCTTGCTAAAGAATCGTTTGGATTTAGTCCAAATTAAAGTCAATGGAGCATTCAGTATTGCATTACCTATAATTTATAAATAATATGCTTTTTATCTAAACGTTAAAGAACCAAAATGAGATCTTATAGAAAGATAATAATAACTAAATGTTTGCTTCTTATAGTAGTGCTTATTTGCGCTACCCTTACGAGGCTCTTTTTTTTAAAAACAAATCCTACTGAAAAACAGCCAAAATATATACAAAATATTAACAAAAAACGAATGGATGAGAACTAAGGATAAATCTGTGATGATTGGTAGTTCAATGGATGTAAAAGACGGATTTATTCATTTAAGCACTGCAAAGCAAACCAAAAAAATTGCTAATAAATATTTCTCAGGTATGCTGGACGGCTATTTATTAAAAATTTTTTATAAGAAAATTCAACCTAAGATAAAATGGGAAGCAAATTCAAAGGGAGAATTATTTGCACATTTTTATGGGGAAATACCAACCTATTTAATTTTAGAGGCTTATCCCTTATCAGTTAGAGAATTCAATTTTGACAAGCTGACTTATTAAACTGTAATCTTCTAATACCCAATCTATGTTTATAAAAAAAGCATGACTCTTGGATTAATTGTGGCAAAATAGGGACGCTTAGATATAGTAAAATATACGGTATTTTATATGAACTATTGTTCAGAATGAATTTTTGTTATTGCAGAACAGCTTCACTTAAAGCATATTTTTAGATCCTAAACACAGGTAATTATTACGGCGTTTTGGGTTATCGAAATTTTATCAATTGAAAAAAATAATTCTATAACTAAAAAATATTTCCTTTAACTCAATGACTTGAACAAATCTAGTAATTTTTGCATAGATTAATATTGCTGATATTATGGTCTTGGAGTATATTAGAGTTCCATTTCATGGAAATCAGGAGCAATAAATGAGTAATTTTGAAGATGACTTGATGCATGGCTATACAAAACATACAAAAATTTTTGATGACTGGTGTGAAAAAGCAAAGCCACTTCTGGGTGAAGTTAGACAGTGTGCGATGATTGAATTATCCAGAGATGGAAGTTCATTTATTGCAGCTAATGCACCAGATATTGGAGAGCAGAATCTAACAAAGAAATGGTATGATTGTCAAAAAGAGTGGTCTTTCTATAAAAATCCAAGAAATGAGATAACAACAGGCTCTTCTCACTTTGGATATGAAAACTCTAAAACATATACTGAAGGCTTTAGAATATCATGGTTCTCTTACAGAGAGATAATTGATAATGATACTCAGTTTATATATAGTTTCGTTTCTGATTCTCCTAATATTTATGAAAAGCTAATACAAAATTTGCCTACTGTTAAAAAATTCTTAAAATTCTTTAAGAGTGAAAATGAAGCAATTTTTGATTATTATAGAGAACGAAAATTTAATCTAGCTGAGAGAAGTACAAATTATTTTAAAATAAATAACGATACAGATCTAACAGAGCGAGAAAACTTAAATATGCTATTACAGCAAATTGGTATTCTAAAAGCAAATGTTAATATAAGCAGGCGTGAGTGGCAATGCATTAAGATGTTAGAACATGGCAAGACTGCTAAAGAAACAGGAGAAATTTTAGGGTTATCTAGAAGAACAATAGAATCATTTTTTTCTAATATAAAAAATAAGCTTAGAGTTAATACAAAATCTCAAATTCTAGAAATCACTAACTAAGGAAGCAAAAATGGTTACTATAAAACATAGAAAAAATAAAAAAGGATTTTTACAATATGGCAGCAATATTTCTAACTAATCAAATTTTACCAAGCAAAAAATAACTCAAGAAAAAATTATTTTTGCACAGCTAAATATTATCAGTAGTTACAATTTTTTTGATGTTAGTAGTAATAGAAATCAACTCATTAAAAATGATATTAAATAATTTGTAATAGGGAAATAATGGGAATAAAATAGTTTTAAGTTCCGGGTTGAAACGGCAATTTCAACCCAGATATGAGACTATAATTAACAGGTTTATTGTAATACAGGACTGTGTATTATATCAACAAGGAAAGTTTGTTTCTCCAAAAAAACTATAGATTTGGAGAAAAATATGTCTAAAGATAAGAAAATCAATCAAAAAGTTAGTGGACTAAGGACTAGTAATAGGGCAACTATCAAAGTAACAATTTCTGAGCCTGATGTTGTCAAACAGCAAAGAAAAAATTTTTTAGAAATTCTTACCCAGCTAAGTAATGAGTCTTACTCAATAGAGCAGATGTTACATTTTGTTGAAGGTGTGATTGTTGAATACACCATGAAAGTTGCTAAAGGAAATAAAACTATTGCAGCGAAGCAACTTGGTATTAGTAAAAAAGAACTTAGAAATATGCTTGAAGTGCCTTTTACTATAAGTACAACAGGAGTAAATGATGAAATT
This sequence comes from Gammaproteobacteria bacterium, assembly GCA_003353785.1. Lineage (GTDB taxonomy): Bacteria > Pseudomonadota > Gammaproteobacteria > PIVX01 > PIVX01 > PIVX01. The sequence goes on from PIVX01000026.1 coordinate 17,475, forward strand.
TTCTAATATAAAATCACAAGGGATGTTCAAAAAAGAAATTATTTTAAGAATAGGCAACCAATTCTTAAAAAAATAAGCTATGAGAATAGAAATAGAGTTTGGCAGTGGATCTAGCAAAGAAGTTGCTGCTGCCACTAGAGTTAGACGTAATATTAATAGAAGCTTTGCTGATTTTAAGCTGCCAGAGGATATTGTAGCAAAATTAATTAAAATGATTAACCAAGGATGTAATTTAATGATTTCTGGTGGTACAAAATCTGGTAAAATAACTCTATTGAATTTTTTTGTAAGCAAGACAGATAAAGACAAAAGGAATATAATCATTGAAGATGCTATGGAGATTGATTTACCGAAAGAGGATTATTCAGTACAGTTTTTTGTAGGGAGAAACGATAAGAATCCTAAAAGAGCATTTGCAAATAAAATTAATCGCATTGTAAGAATTCGTCCTGATATATTAATAATAGGTGAGATATCTGTAGATAATGCTTTTCCAGCATTAAGATTATTTAACATGGGTCATCAGGGTTCATTTTGTGCCATTCATGCTAATAACTCAGAATAATAGGCAACATACTATGTTTTTATGAGAGTAGTTAATTATGGTAATTGAGGGACGATATTATGGGATCAAGACAAGGTATAAAAATATGGTTCTATCTACAGTAAAGAAATTTTATACTACAACTGTTTATAATATTGTCCAGATTGGCAATATGTTCAAATTTATTTATATAATATTTATATTTCTTCATACATAGATATAATCGAATGTTTTTAGATATCAAATGCTATAATATCATGTCTGATTTTTTAAAACTTAATGATAAATATTATCCAGCAGAATTTAAGGCGGCTTTTGAGGGGATAGTTAAATTTGCAAACAAAAAATAAAAAAATGAAACCATTAAGAAGTAAGTTTAATGATAAATAGAAAGAAAAAAAATAAGGTAAAATTATGAAAAATTTCACTCAAAAATTAATATTTTGCATAACCGTCATTTTTTCTAATAGTGCATATTCAGGGGAATTAATAATAACTGTTATTAATAAAAGTAATAACTTATATTCAGCTAAGTTGGAAGGTTTGATTTTTATTGAAAAGTATTCATTACGTACAATTTCCAAATTTCAACATAATAAAGCATTTCAGAGAACGGAGGTTGGGGGTTTTTCTATTCTTATTGATAAGAGTAATTCTGAAAAAAAAGTCATTATTCCTATCCATGTACATTGCAATAAAAAAGAAAATGTACTGGTCACTATACAGGTAATTAAGAAGAAAGCTACGTAACACCTCAAAAAGCTGTGGCAAGTATATTTTTTATGCTAAAGCTCCCAATTTCAAAGAACATTATCAGTTTTAATCCCCTATAATTATTTATGACATTAAAAACAATTAAGAGGGCTTACATGTTATTGGAGTACAAAGTTATAAATGATAAATGGTTTTGTCGAAGAAAAGACAAACCGGATAGAAATTACATATGCTACAGAACTATTTTATGCCACATTTTGTTTAACGCAGCAAGAGAAGATAAATCTAACTCTGAAAAATGCTTAACTGCTATAATAGATGCGGTTGAAAATTCTGGTGAATGCATAAATAAGTATGTAGAAATTTACAGGTACTCTAATTCTGGTAATCAGGTGATATTTTTGATAGATCATACAAAAGGCACTTTCCCATTGGTTTTTTATTCAGAGTTAAAATCTTCTGGCTCAAATAGAATAGATGCGCTAAAAAAGAGTCTAAATGATTTAGTCCAGAAAAAAGATACCTTGTTCCCCTTACTAAATTCAAAAAATGAGTGGAGTGAAGAGCTACAAGATAATCTTCATAATATATTTACTTACAAAAAGGATGAAAAAAATAGTTGATTTGCTAAGTAAAAACATACGGACTTGAATAAGTGCCAGACTAATAATATTTTAAAAATTTTCATTTCTCTAAGCGTTAGGATGTTAGAAGGAAATTAAATGATTTATTTACTGTGCATTCGATATAAGTTGCCCCATACAAGGAATTTGATTTTTGTAGCTCAGCCTATCAATGAGATAATCCCAGAAACTAATTTTGTGTTTCTTGGCAGTTTTCTTCAGACTGGCGAAAGTATCTCGGCATAATCTCCCATCATCTGAACGAGTAGAGCCAGATATTTTTCTGCGTTTAACATACTCACGAATATCTCTCTCACTAAGATTATTATGTAAGGGTATTTCAGGACGTTTAAGAACCATTAGAAGTTCTTTTCGATTATTATATAGACGCTGTAATATTAGATTTAATGTTTGATATTTTGTTTTCGTTTTACAAAAAAATCTGAATTTATCAGTAATTTTTTTTCTAAATTCCTTATTAGGATTTTTCTTATAATCTAGTAACAAATGATAAATATTCCATATTTGATCTTTAGCCCAATCAACAGCTTGAATTTGTAATTCATTAGATAGAATTAACTCTTTAATTTTCCTTTCAGCATGAAACCAACATAAAGCATGTTGAAATATATTAAATTGACCAGCATCGTCACTTACAATAACTGTGTTCCTGGAAAAACTATTATTCTTTAAAATACAACCAATCAAACCAGCCTCAGTAGATGTCTGGAT
>PIVX01000252.1 GCA_003353785.1 Gammaproteobacteria bacterium
TAAGTAGTCAGTAGAAATTCGGGGCTACCTCGAAATTCTAGAAATTAGTGAATAGAATTCACTAACAGCAGTTTAGTAGTGAATAGCCAATCGCGGGTATCTTTAAATAGTGAATGGAATTCACTAAAATTAGCAAAAAATTGGTCAAAGAAGCAGATATAGGCAGAGGCGGGTAATCGTTAAATAAGGATTTTGTCTATATTTGTAAAAAATGCACCATTTTCACACTTAAGAGACAGTAGAAATCCGCGGGTAGGTGGTAATTCTTGAAAATAGACAATAGAATTCACTAAAAAGCAGTTTAGGAGACAGTAGAAATCAGCGGGTAGGTTGAAATTCTTGAAAATAGACAATAGAATTCACTAAAAAGCAGTTTAAGAGACAGTAGAAATGCGCAAGTATGTTTAAATAGTAAATGGAATTCACTAAAATTAGCAAAAAATCAGTATAATGGCCATAATAGTAAATGTGACAATGTTGCAATATGCTTTATTTTTGAAAATTTATATGTAAATAGCCAGTATTGTGCCTTTTTGTAAAAATCGTGTATTATTTGTAACTCAATATTTTGTGAATTTTATCTATTAATTGGTGATATGTCGATTTAACGTGTTTTTCCTTAAATAAAGATTTCGTCTATATTTGTAAAAAAATGCACCATATTCAAACTTAAGAAAAAGCATACACGTGCATACCAAATGCATACACTAGACACAAAAACGGAGATTTCCGAGATTTTCCACTTAAATTAACGAAATTGAACAATTCAGAAAAATGCAAAAAATGACCAAAACCCGAGAAAAGGGGTAATTTTTTTTCGAAATGGCCGAAAACGCCCTTTTTTGACACTTTTGGCGATTTTTTAGGGTTTTGCGCAGGGCTAAAAGCTTATTTTCCAGATTAGGGGGGGTCCGCCCAAAAAATGGCCGAAATCATGGTTTTGGGGCAGAAGCCCGCCTGGGTTCGGTTGAAAGTCCTGGGTTCGGTTTGAAAGTTTCAACTGATGTATTGATACAGACAAGTAAGCTAACATATTATTCCTGATACTGCTTCTACATAAATCCATTCTATTATAGGTTACAATGTTGAAATAAACAAAGCAACCAAAGAATGTGAGACAGAACATAATGACAGA
>PIVX01000254.1 GCA_003353785.1 Gammaproteobacteria bacterium
CATATCAAAACCTATAGAAAACATGTAGAGACCTATCAAAACCTATAGAAAACATGTAGAAACCTATCAAAACATATATAAAACCTGTAGAAACCTATCAAAACATATAGAAAACCTATAGAAGCATATCAAAACATGTGGAAACCTACCTATCAAAACCTATAGAAAACATGTGGAAACCTATCAAAACCTATAGAAAAACCTATAGAAGCATATCAAAACCTATAGAAAACATGTGGAAACCTAACAAAAACCTATAGAAACCTATAGAAGCATCAAAAACCTATAGAAAACCTATAGAAACCTGTAGAAATATATACCAAACTTATAGAAAACCTATAGAAACCTATATAAACCTATCAAAACCTATCAAAACCTATAGAAAAACCTATAGAAGCATCAAAAACTATAGAAAACCTATAGAAACCTGTAGAAACATATACCAAACTTATAGAAAACCTATAGAAACCTATATAAACCTATCAAAACCTATCAAAAACCTATAGAAAACCTATAGAAGCGTATAGAGAACATGTAGAAACCTATCAAAACTTATAGAAAACATGTAGAAACCTATCAAAAACCCTATAGAAACCTATCAAAAACCTATAGAAACTTATCAAAACCTATAGAAAAACTATAGAAAACCTATAGAAACATATCAAAACCTATAGAAACCTATATAAAAACCTGTAGAAACATATATCAAACTTATAGAAAACCTATAGAAACCTATCAAAACCTATATAAAACCTATAGAAACCTATCAAAAACATATAGAAACTTTTCAAAACCTATGGAAAAACTATAGAAAACCTATAGAAACATATAAAAACCTATATAAACCTATAGAAACATATAAAAACCTATAGAAACCTATATAAAACCTGTAGAAACATATACCAAACTTATAGAAAACCTATAGAAACCTTTAGAAAACCTATCAAAACCTATAGAAAACATATAGAAGCATATCAAAAACCTATAGAAAACATGTAGAAACCTATCAAAAACATGTAGAAACCTTTCAAAACCTATAGAAACCTATCAAAACCTATAGAAAACCTATAGAAGCATATCATAACCTATAGAAAACATGTGGAAACCTATCAAAACATATAGAAACCT
>PIVX01000255.1 GCA_003353785.1 Gammaproteobacteria bacterium
CACACTGACTCTTTCGTCATTTTGCTTGACTTTTGCTTTGTTGTATTGTGTTTGTATTGTATGAATCAGATAGGTTCTAAATTGTTGAATATTTTGCTGTTTATGCATTCTATCAACAAGAGCATCCGGTCTTCAGCGTCAGATTTTTATTGGGGTAATGTATAAGCAAACCGTTTCTGGTGACTGATAAAGGTAAAAATAATATAGGTTTCAATCAAAATCTGACGCTGAAAACCTGATGCTCTTATTAATAATTCAAACTCATTGGAAAAACAAATAAATTCGTCATTCAAACTCATTGAAAAAATTAATAATTCAAACTCCAATCATATATTAAATAAATGGTGGACCTGTCAAGGGATCATATATGATGATATCGATCGGCAGATAATATATATCGTGGTGTTCCGTGATAATATATATATTGGCAGGTCCACCATTTATTTAATATATGACTAGATCATATATGTATATCGTTTCGGGAACACCCCTGTATTATCGTTGCAAATTCAATGCTATTCAGACAAATGAATGGTTTGCAATCAAAATTTTTTAATATTTCTTTATTTTGTGATGATATGTAATTTGAGATTTATGGCATGCTCTCTACAAACGCAAAAACAATCAAGCAAAATAATATAACACGTGTGCTATTTATAATAATATAACAAATGGAAGTTGCATAAAATGACTCCAATGGACTCTCAAATTCATCCATCCATTGTGCCAGGCTATGATAGCTCTATATTAATTTCTGTGACGAATTTATTTGTTTTTATGGACGATCAATGATCCCATCAGCAGTGTATACTGTAAATGTGTGCTCTTTTTTAACAAAATTACCGTCTGTTTTTTGTATACAGTATACAAAAAACAGAAAATGACCGTCATTTTTTGTGACTGATGAGTTTGAATTATTATTAATTGTCGTCAAATATAAAAACAGAGACCATAAATCATGTCAACCTTAACTTTGTAAATTCTGCAGTTAATGAAACTGATTGAAATTGTTGATAGAATGCATAAACAGCAAAATATTCAACAATTTAGAACCTATCTGATTCATACAATACAAACACAATACAACAAAGCAAAAGTCAAGCAAAATGACGAAAGAGTCAGTGTG
>PIVX01000256.1 GCA_003353785.1 Gammaproteobacteria bacterium
ACCTTTTTTTGCTTGCCTCCTTAATCGTTTTTTATGCGATATGAGACACTTGTATACATTCAATAATACTATCATTATTAGTAGTCAGTAGGCGAGCAGTAAAAGTTACTTCGGGACCCCGCGAATGGCGGTTTCGGAATCGGTTGACCAAAACCGACAATTTAGTTGTTTTCGTATATGTCCACAGTATCCCCAAAACAATTTTCAGCGCAATCCGACCAATATTGAAGGTTTTATAACCATTTCCTTTTTAACTGTGGGACCCCGCGAATCGGCGGTTTCGGAATCGCCGCACCAAAATCGACAATCAGTTGTGCTCGCATATGTCTGCAGTATCCCCAAAAAAATTTTAAGCGCAATCCGACCAATATTGAAGGTTTTATAACGATTTCCTTTTTACTAAAGGACCCCGCGAATCGGCGGTTTCGGAATCGCCGCACCAAAATGGAAAAGTACGTTGTGTTCGTATATGTCCCCAGTATCCCCCAAAAAAATTTCAGCTCAATCCGACCAATATTGAAGGTTTTATAACGATTTCATTTTATACTCAAGGACCCCGCGAATCGGCGGTTTCGGAATCGTCGCACCAAAATCGACAAGTGCTTGTGTTCGTATATGTCTCCAGTATCCCCAAAAAAAATTTCAGCGCAATCCGACCAATATTGAAGGTTTTATAGCTATTTCCTTTTCAACTGTGGGACCCCGCGATCCGAAATTCGGGAATCGGATGACCGTCGATTAAAACGGATATCATTTTTGAATTTCCCGACCCATTTTACCTATAAGGGTATAACTTTTACGGTTCTAGAATGGACCAACAAGCCAGACTAGGAAGGGTCTGGACGGCCGCACAGCCGCCGCACAGCCGCCGCACGGGAACGTGAAATAATTAAGAGAGAGATAAGTTTTTTGGCCATAACTTTTTAACCAGTTGACCGATCTTGATAAAATTTTGGGTGTTAGTACATATAGGTAAGATACGTTAGGCAGCATAATATTAAGAAAATTGGTACAATAGAAAAAAAGTTATAGGGTAGACAATTTTGAAATTGTGCATTAACCCTCCTGGAAATATTAAAGGGGTTGACGCTGCCGCGTCAAGCCCGACTGTATGCCACACGAAAC
>PIVX01000257.1 GCA_003353785.1 Gammaproteobacteria bacterium
CCGATTTTTGGTTCCGAAATCGTGTATCGATATCGATGTTTTTTATTTCAGCTCCAACCGATTATTATTGACCGAGTTATGATGACTTGAAATTCTTCGTTTTTCGGCAAATTTTCGTTTTTCGGAAAAATTTTTGCCGAAAAATCGAAAAAATTTTGTCCCAAAATCGAAAATTTCGAATTTTCGTGTTTCAATTTTCAGCTCGATCGGTCAACTTTTGGCCGAGTTATGGCTATTTTACGTTTTTGAGTGGATTTATTCCCGATCCGGCCGTTTGGGGTGGTTACTGTAGTTTTCGTGCCGGGACCCGGGTATCGATGTTTTGTATTTGGTTCCGAAATGGAGTATCGATATCGATGTTTTTTGTTTCAGCTCCGACCGATTATTATTGACCGAGTTATGATGACTTGGTATTCTTCGTTTTTCGGCAAATTTTCGTTTTTCGGAAATTTTTTTGCCAAAAATCGAAAAATTTTTGCCCCAAAATCGAAAATTTCGATTTTTCGTGTTTTAATTTTCAGCTCGAACGGACAAAAATTGAGCGAGTTATGGCTATTTTACGTTTTTGAGTGGATTTATTCCCGATCCAGCCGTTTAGGGTGTTTAGTGGTGGTTACAGTAACCCTGTTTTCGTGCCAGGACCTAATCATTCCAACTTACAATGCCAACCCCCCTTTCCCTATGCTACAGCGTTATGTCGTCCGGTAACACCCATTTTCCAAAATGAACCCACTTTCCTGTAAAAATTTCTGGGTCCTGGCACGAAACAGGGTTACTGTAACCCGTGCTAAATACCTCAAACGGCTGGATCGGGAATAAATCCATTCAAAAACGTAAAATAGCCATAACTCGCTCAATTTTTGGCTGTTCGAGCTGAAAATTAAAACACGAAAAATCGAAATTTTCGATTTTGGGGCAAAATTTTTTCGATTTTTGGTAAAAAAAATTTCTGGGTCCTGGCACGAAACAGGGTTACTGTAACCCGCACTAAACACCTCAAACGGTTGGATCGGGAATAAATCAAATAATAAATATTAACTGAGAATAGACTACGGTTGGCATTGTAAGATGGAATAACCGGGTCCTGGCACGAAACAGGGTTACTGTAACTAACCACTCAAAAA
>PIVX01000077.1 GCA_003353785.1 Gammaproteobacteria bacterium
CAATGGAATAGCTCGATTTGAGTTTTTTATGAATAAGACGTATTCGTACTAAAGGAAACTACATTGGGCAACTACCTAGTTTTGTAACTCATTGTATTTTACAAACTTCGAGTTGCCCAGCATAGTAATTGGTTCCAAAACAAATTTTTCAAGTGCATGTAATGACTGACACATGCGATTTATTGATACAGGCATTCCCAGTTGTGTCATCCTGTTTAACACGCGCACGGAAGCCTGAACTTCTGTTTTTTGCTGAGGCAATGAGCGTGCTTTTAGTGTATTTCCAATAATGCGTTTGTAGCGTTGGATCTGTAATTCAAATATTTCGGATTTAACACAATAAGATTTGGATGGCAAATAGCTGTTTGTTCTGCCGGTTTTGAAATTAACTACGAGAGAACAGAAGCCTAGAGATCAGATACTAACTCTAAGGGTCGTTTTCTTTACATTGCTAGCGATTACATGAAACGTCCTATTTTATAGTAAATTAATACATAGGAACTCATCACAAAAATAACTGGGAATACATGATACGACTTCTTAAAAGGAAATTAATAGATTTTGTCAAGCGTCTTAACAAGAATAAATTAAGAAAGCAACTTGAAACATTCTATTATGGATGTTCTAATATTAACTATAATAATAAAAAGGATAAAATAATGTTAAAAAAGATATTTATTACAACATGTGCTTTGTTTGCATGTATACAATTAAGTTTTGCCGGAGGAATTGTAACATTTGTTAAAAATGAAACTGTTGAAACTATTGAATTTAAGTGGAATGTATTTACTTCAAAAAGTGCTCATTTAATTATAGCTAAACTTCAAGAAAACGGTAGAATTCATCTCGGGTTGGAGCCTGACAGAAAAAACAGGTATGCAGGAGATAAAATAAATGACACTATTGTGCCACATTATGTAGAAATTAATAATGAAACTTACTATATAAATTGGATTGGTGAAAATATTGAAACGTTAATAACAAAAAATAATAAAAAGTATTATTATGTTGGTTCATCTAACTCCAGAGGCCAAAAAGGATACTCAGTAGCATTTAACAATATTCAGAAAAATGGTTTTTGTGGATTTGCTGGCACAGTAGATATGGTATTTACACCTAACTAAATAGTAATTTTATAATTATTGTTTTTACGTTCAACTAATGAATAAAAAACTTCTTCCAGAGAATGTAAAAATCTCCTCTGGAAGAAGTTTTTTACATTTACAATGCCATCTAGGCGATAATATGGTTCCTCCAACTTTAAAATACGGCTTCGTAATGAGCCAAAATGATACAATAATCATTTAAAATTAAGAAGGAGAAACCATATTATGGCCTTATGTCATGCAACCCATCTTTGATGAAACCACATTTATATATGATTTCAAAATCTATGTATTTATTAGTTATTTAATATCTTTTTAACACATATATTCACTTTGTTAGGGAGCTTGATTTATATAATTACTATAAGATATGTTTGTTATATATTAGTGTAAAATTCAAACAGACCTAGAAAAATTAGATTACTGCGACTTTATAAATTTAGGATCTATGCTATTTTTAATATATCAGTGTGGGCTTTAAAATATGGAAGTAGATAAAGCAAAAATTGTTAATGATATTATTGAAAAGATACAGGTTTTTTGCAATGAATTTGTGAATAAACCATATAAAGAAAATAATTCTGAAGATAATTATATGTTACCACTTCCTGCGACTAAGGTAGAGATAAACAATATTATTAGTAAAGTTATTACTGGTTTACCGCCATATTATTTTACAATAGATAGAATTACAACGTTAGCAATTAAAGATCACATTGCTAGTGAATATGTTCTATTTCAAGCCCAAGAAGATATAACAGATAAGCTATTTCCTGATTATTTATCAAATTTTATTTATGAGTTAAGGGATGAAATTTTATCAGGAATTATGAATACTAGAGTAGCAATATCATCTAAAAATAAAACTAAATATAATTAATTTAATACAAAAATAAAATGCCTAATTTTGATGAATTATTCGAAGAGTTTACTAGACTACAGTTACCTGAAAATGAAAATCTTAGGAAAGAGAGACATCCAGATTATGGAATAAAACGCGGTCGTTTAATTATACTACAATTATTGGCATACCATGATAAAAATTCCACGAATTTAGATTCTAGGTTTGATCAAAAACTCATTAAGTTTATATTGCAAAAAGAAGAAATGTTTAAAACAGATGAAAAGACGTTATCAAAAATCTTACAAGCTGATAGCACGCAATTAAAGAAAAGTGGGGTTTTTGATTATGTAAATCGTTTATTCACTTATGATGTGTCTCCAGAATTAAGTAAAAAATGGCTTGATAAAGAGCAAAAACATTTAAATAAATTCAATTCCACAATTGGAGGATTAAGTTCTGAAGATATTATTTCCATGAGATATATCAAATATATCTTAGATAATAATTTATACATAGACGGAACTGATGAGAGTGATTTTATTAATCAATATATCTTTGATTTAGAATCTGATCCAAAAAAACTGGAAAGATTAAGAAAAACTAATCCTAGTCTTTTAAAGCATTTTGGAATAGAATATTCCGCTAATTATATTATCGAGATCCATGACAACTGGATTTCGGAATTTATTAGGTCAACTAAGCAAGCGGTTCAATTGGTTACTACGAATAGAGAAGAAGCCGAAAGAGAAGTTGTAGCAGGTTTTACAAATTATGAAATTACGGGTATTAGACTACTAAGTCTAGTGAACCCGAAAAATCCAAACAGTGAAGAAGTAGTAAAACGTCTTTCAAAAGCAGAAATTGATTTTCTTAATGAATTTATAGCTAAGTCTATGGGTGATATGGGGCTTAACAAGAAACTTCGCGATATTTCGGAGAATTCAGATGCATTGGATGATCTTATCCAGCAATGTGATCTGCAGTATTATCGTGGTGAATTTGTACAATCGATGTATGAATTATCAACTTTTACTTATAAGACGAGGCACCATGATCGATACAATGATATTGCAAAACAGTTTATTTCAAATATTAATTCTAAAATGTCAGGGTTTTTTAGTTCGTTTAGGAGAAAAAAGATTACACTTGCAGAATTTGGAGTGCTTTCCGATATTGATAAAGTTAGCAATATATTGCCTGCTAGTGTTTATGAGAATAATGAGGATTTACTATTTCTGTTTGGGCAAGCTAAATTGGCTCATCCTACAATTGAAAAATTCAGATCTTCATTCCAAGATAACTTGGCTAAAAGTCATAGTATGATTGCTACAATTAATATGTCAAAATATGCACAATTGCAAGGTAAAAAATTAACTCTCATGCAGAGGCTGCGCAGATGGATAACTAAACATGATCATACTTCAATAATTTATCGAAAAGAGGATGGAGCCGGTTTAACTCAATCACATCTTAATTTTAATGTTGAAGAAAATAAATTTAGTTATGGAGAATTTCTATATTCTGACATCTATAAAATAAAGATAACTAATTTAATCAGTAGTGAAAGAAAGGCAGAATTAAAACAGCAACTTGGTTCAAACTGGGAAGAACAAATATGCGATATGTTCAAACAAATTGAGAGAGATATACATGATAATGCTGTTACTAAATTTGATAGAATACAAGTGCCAACTGCAAGAGGATTTAGGATAAGAGGTATTTTCTCAAAATTTAAATACAAATCAGTGTGGACAAATGATTTTGAACAAATAAGAAAAGATATGACTGGAATTACATACAAGTCACTCCCAGGTAATACCGGAAATGCAGAAATGCTTTGTTCGACATTTGCAGCTAATGTTGTAATTGCTTCAATTATGGAATTAAATAATCAACTAGGCTCTCCTAAAAATAAAAAAGATAGATATGTAAAGGTTCCATTTGGTAAAAATGAAGATCTAAGAACTTTGACTCCTGATAGGCTGATTAAACAACTAAGAAAATATGATGCTGTAGAAAAAGTTGTTCCAGATCCTGATATTGAATATCATATTAAGTTTTAGAAGATTGGTATTTTGTTAGAGATAAATTAGCCAAATTATCTTCAATACCGTATTAGTAATTATATAAGAAATTATATTATGAAATATCCTTCTATATATATCATAAGTTTCTTATATTTAAAAATTGGATATATTCTTGTAGAAAAGATACTAAAGATTACTCTTACTATTATATGCTTGAGGAATTAGTATATAAAATGTCTTTCCCTAGTAAGAGTGGCAAACACAGCTATCCCTACCGTGCAATTTCAAGCCGTGCAAAGTATATCTACTAATACATTATGTATAGCATAAACCACGAATAAATATTTATAGTTTATAAAATATTTATCAATTCAGATTTGTTACTAATTTTTAATTTTTTCTTAAGATGTTCAAAGTGAGTCTCGACGGTTCTTCTAGATATTCCAAGTATTTCACCAGTCTGGTTAGCTGATTTACCTTGAGAGTATAATTGCAAACATTGAAACTCTCGTTCAGTTAATATTTTGTCTCTATCTAAGATACCAATAGTATGAAGTAAGTAGTTTATTTTATCTCTTTCGGATAT
>PIVX01000258.1 GCA_003353785.1 Gammaproteobacteria bacterium
TGGTAACAGTTATACATGTATGGTATATGGTAACACTTGTGATATATGGTAGACAACTGTGGGTATACTGTAACATTATCACCTGCGGGTATACTGCCATCTTACCATATAAGGTAACATTATACTGTTACCATATTAGGTAACATTATACTGTTACCATATTAGGTAACATTACCTTATATGGTAACAGTTTGTATATATGGTAACACTGTTTGTGGTGTTACTGTTACCATATATGGTAACGTTACCATAAGGTAACAGTTACTATATATGATAACTGTTACCATATATGGTAACACTGTTTGTGGTGTTACCATATATATGGTAACGTTACCATATATGGTAACACTGTTTGTGGTGTTACCATATATGGTAACAGTTACCATATTAGGTAACATTACCTTATATAGTAACAGGGGCCTGTGTTACCATATATGGTAACAGTTTCCATATATGGTAAATGTACCATATATGGAAGCGTTACCATATATGTCCCAATATCCCGGATTGACAGTACAGTAGACAACTGTGGGTATACTGTAACATTATCACCTGCGGGTATACTGTCATCTGTGGGTGTAGTGTAGTCATATACGGTTACAGTAATCATGTGTTCATATACCAGGTCTAAACATCCTGACTAACATGCAATGTATATACAGTAACATTTAATTACCTACCGCAGTTCATCCCCAGTGATCACATTTCGTGCTGTAAATAGTGCAATGACTGGTCGGTCCTCGGGAGTCTCCAGGAGTCGGTGTTTGACATTATTGCGCTTGCCGCAACTGAAAAATATGTATGATTTAGAGACAGATGGATGCATACGCGGGTCTAACACTTATGCAAGTTGAATTAAAATGGACTATTTTAGTTTGAGAAATATCGTACGGGGTGCATTTTTTATTATTTTGTTTATTCAAAGAGGTGCGTCAGTGCGTCAACATGAATTTATGCATTTTGCATTCGTGTTGACGCACTGATGCACATAATTTCTGTAACTAAAATGACCAATTTTAAATCAACTTGTCAGAATGTTAGGTAGATTAGACCCTCCTTTAATCGGCAAAGTGCATACAGTACCCAATGCTAGAGGTGTAGCAATATCGGAAAACCCAATA
>PIVX01000259.1 GCA_003353785.1 Gammaproteobacteria bacterium
TAGGTGCATTTGTTGGATTTTGGGTGGGAGCGGGTGTTGGAGCCGGTGTTGGGTTGGCAGTGGGTGAAGGTGTCGGATTTTCTGTTGGCGATTGTGTTGGCACTGTGTATAATCTTCTGGTCACCGCATAGTCCAAGTACCAAATAGTTTGCCCGCCAGCAGAACGTACTAATCCTGTGCCATATTGGTCATTCGCCACTGTACACCAACTTCCACCCGCTGCAGCGTCAAAACACGCGGTCCAATCTGTATTCGTGCCAACGGCATCGGTGTATAATACTGCGGTATCAAATTGACAACATCGCATTTGGTCCAAACAGTCCAATGTATTACAGGCGCTCTGCCCATCGGTGTAAAAGCCGCGGATAAAATATCCGGACGCACATTCTACAGTGGCTGCGCCATCAAATGCAGTGCTTATATCGTAATCATAGCAAGTTTGCGATACCACCGGATTTGTTGCCGGAGCAACGCATTTCATTTCTTCCACACAATGTAAAGGAGTGCAGTCAGCGTGGAGAAACCCGGCAAATACATAACCTTCAGCACATTCATAAAATCCAGCATTTCTAAATAACCTCCAAGATCCAGCTTCAACACTATACTCCGCTGCCCACGTCAATAAATCTGAGACGTTTGAATTTCAACAAATGATAGCTGCGATTTGGTTAAAATTTAGATGCGTTTCCGTTCAAAAACATTAACAGCTATCATTTGTTGAAGGATATCAACTTAACTCGGTACACATTGTATCATAATATCTTCGTGGTGCCCGCAATTGCCTACAGTGTCTGGGATATAGTAACAATCAAATAAACTCAATTCAGCACCGTTGCAATTAACATCGTCCATTAATATGGATCCTGTGCCTTGGCCATAGACGGTGTTGCCTTGTTCGGCTTGGAAATTAATTAAAGAAAATCCTGTGTCGGAATGGCCGAGCTGTCTGCATGCCACTGCACCTTCTGCCACATCAAAACCATCATTGCAAACAGTGCCCCATTCTCCACCGGCATACACTTCAATTCTGCCTTCGAATGCCGTCGAGCCTGTGCCTGCTAAACGAATATCAGCGGGCTGCCAAGCTAAAATTAAACAGCTCATCACTAAAAAAAATAA
>PIVX01000260.1 GCA_003353785.1 Gammaproteobacteria bacterium
GGTAAAGACCGCGGGACCATAACGAGTCGATCACAGTTTGAATCAGGCCGATCTGACAAACCATTGATCCATAAAAGCCTTATCAGTGTTATCAGTCGTTATCAGTAAGTCTTATCAGTCGGAATGTTCGTCAGAATGACAGCCAGGCGGTAATGAGTCGATAGCAGTTGGAATCAGGCCGATCCGACAAGCCGTTAATCCGTAAAAGCCTTATCAGTGTTATCAGTCGTTATCAGTAAGTCTTATCAGTCAGAATGTTTGTCAGAAAGACAGCCAGGTGGTAATGAGTCGATAGCAGTTGGAATCAGGCCGATCCGACAAGCCGTTATTCAATAAAGGCCTTATCAGTACTTTTAAGCTCTCTTATCAGTCTTATCAGTAAGTCTTATCAGTCGGAATGTTTGTCAGAAAGACTGCCAGACAGTAAGGAGTCGATAGCAGTTGGAATCAGGCCGATCCGACAAGCCGTTAATCCGTAAAGGCCTTATCAGTACCTTTAAGCTGTCTTATCAGTCTTATCAGTAAGTCTTATCAGATAAAAAGTAGTTTAAGACTAATGCTTTGGGATCAGCTACAGAATGAGCCATCAACCAGCCCGAACAGCCTGGTAGTTTTTTCAGGTTGTAAACAAACAAACAAATAAATAAATATACGGACACCCTACCGATTTATAAGTAGACTAGACAACCCGTTCCGCTTCGCGGAACACCAGGAGGTGCGAGAGACTGATCAGCCTGTCTTACAAATTGCAATTTTTTAATTGTCTTCGACAGACTGATCAGCCTGACTTACTAATTGCAAGTTTTTATTTGTCTCCAAGAGATTGATCAGCTCGACTGACTACTTGCAGATCCAAAAAAAAAAGAAAAAAAAATTGTCGATTTGTTTGTCAGAATGACAGCCAGGCCATAAGGAGTCGATCGCAGTCGGAATCAGTCCGGTCGGTCAAGCCATCAATTCATAAAACCGTTATCAGTGTTATCAATAGTTATCAGTAAGGTTTATCAGTCGTCAGAAAGATCGCGGGACCATAAGGAGTCGAACACAGTTCGAATCAAGCCGAACTGACAAACCATTGATCCATAAAAGCCTTATCAGTGTTATCAGTCGTTATCAG
>PIVX01000261.1 GCA_003353785.1 Gammaproteobacteria bacterium
TCAGAAATTATTGATATTTATTACTATTTTGTTTTCTTTTTGCTCACATTATGATATACCTAGACATGCAATGCAGGCCATTAACATCCACTTTTTTACAAAGTGAGCCATTTTGGCCTATATGGCTTAAGCAAAATCGTGGTCTTTATATTTCTAGAAAAAGTATATTCCCTACCTAAGTCGACCATGGGAAACACGAATCCGATGTCCATTTGGAGCCGCGGCGACTCGTTTCCCCAGGGCAGCCCAATACATTCTGGAAAATTGACATATTTGCATAAAACTTTATGCAAATTTCAGAAAAACATAAACGCTCATAGCTGGTTATCCAGGAAAGCTTCAGAAGCCAGTTTGGTCTCATTTTGTAGCCCATCATATGTACTTTCTCATACAATGTTGACTTTTGCTAAATTCAAAAAATTTCTGAACCGGATATGCAAATTAGTGTGGGAACATTCATTTTTTCACCGTGAGTCAAGTTAGTAAAACAGTCATTTCTCTGCGAAAAGTTGCTGTCCCGGGCCAAATTTTTTATATGATGTTTAGAACTATATCCCACATCTTTTGACATCAACGAAAGTACCGATATGGGGGGGGCATGGGGGGGTTTTGGGCCTCCGAAGTTGGAACGTAAAAATTTTTGTTCCAATTTTTTGCTGAAAATATACTTCCTGGTTTAGTTTTTTATGCTGAATACGAAAATCATATTCATTTTTTACGTAATCCATCCTATAAGGCTCCAGACGTCACGGAATTTTCAAAAGTCAAAAAAAAAAATTTCAATTTTTTCATAAAAATAAGTTTTCTAGCACAGTTTTTAACGCTGATTTCGAAAATGGCATTCATTTTTTATGAAATTCACCTAATAAGACTCCAGGATGGACCAAATTCCTCGAATTCAAAAATATTTCACCCTTTCCTCACAAAAATAAGTCTGATTGCCACTGACTTGGATTGGAACATGACATTTATTTTTCAAGAAAAGTCCACATGTTTACTTTAGCGTTTTAACAAATACCTAAAAGTGGTGTATAATGAATAACTAATTGTTATGAACATGTTTATCCTGACTCTGACTGGCACTTTCCAACAACGTAAGAGCACTTTTTT
>PIVX01000262.1 GCA_003353785.1 Gammaproteobacteria bacterium
ATATCACCTATCAAAATAACACTAATTCCTCCAAATAAATATTTGGAATCCAACGCTTTTTGTAAATAGAAATTAATTTTTGTTAAAGTGACTGGTGTAAGCATACTAACTTCATCTATTACTAAAACACCTACATTTTCCAATGCATTTATAATTTTTGTTTTTTTGTTAAGATCTAATTTTGTCTCTGTAAAATCTTTATCATTTCTGCCTAGTCCGAGAAGGGTATTGATAGTCGCTGATTTTAATTGAGCAGCTGCTGTTCCGGTCGTTTCTGAATATATAACATTTATGCCCAATTTTTCAGTGAATTTGTTAGCTGCTGTTGTTTTTCCAGATCCAGCAGGGCCTTGCACAAATGCTGCAATTTGGCCAGGTTTAAATAGTTCAGAACCAGTGCTCTCTTGTTGCATTTTTTTTAAGCGTGGAACCATTTCATTTTGCTCTGAGGTGAATTTTTTAATCTTTTTTTTTTCAGTTAACTCAAACATTACATGATCATGATCTTCATCTATATAATCTGATTCTTTACTTTCCACGTTGGTTTCAGTTAGAAACTGAGTTTTTATTAAATTTTTACATTCAATGCATGTAAATTTTTGGAATTTTTTTGCTTTGGATCTCTGTCGTTAATCAGATTTTTATTTTTTCAGCAATAAAGTTGTAACGTTCAGCGTTGCCTGCCACAACAACCGGTGTTTCATTCCAGGTTACATTATTATTTTTAAAATCTTCAGTATTTAATTCATTTAATTGTTGCAACCATTCAGTAGTAATTGGATATTCAACCTGGGTGTTACGTATTTGACTCAACCATTTATTAAATGCTGGTGTTGCACGAACCTGTCCTTCTAAAATGATCATTTTAAATTGTGTGAACAACTTTGCTCCTTTTTCGTATGCATTATTTGGTAAACGTAACCCGAGTGCTAACATTACAGCAGCTTGATATAAAGCGGGTTTGCCCAAACCTCTTTGTATTGGACTAAACTGAAACATATCACCTATCAAAATAACACTAATTCCTCCAAATAAATATTTGGAATCCAACGCTTTTTGTAAATAGAAATTAATTTTTGTTAAAGTGACTGGTGTAAGCATACTA
>PIVX01000078.1 GCA_003353785.1 Gammaproteobacteria bacterium
GCAGATATAATAAACACAATGTTGTTTTCTCAAGAAGCATTTATCGATACAGAATTATCAAACAAGTTTAATAGCAGCGATAGCAGATATTACATACCCAGCAAACATATATATTATCAGAATGGCCTATTGGTAGCAGCGCACTGTTTTGTGAAAGGATTCTCTCCTAGTGTTGTAATTAAAAGAAATGAAGACGGAATTTTTTATTTTCTAACTAAATAATGCTCGCTGATACTGCCCCTATCTTTAGACATGGGGGTATCGGCTAAATACATCTAAGAAAAACAGGCCTGCTATCCAAGCTGGCAATTTATTAAGATAAATCCTGTCGGTAATTTTTGTATTTATTCCGGCTTAATATCTATTAAGTTTTGTTTACTTATACTATATTTAATTTTAATGCCATACGGAATTTTAGAAGAAGGATTAAAAACAACTATGAGTTGGATAAAAGAATGTAGAACAGAGCATGAATCTTTTTTAGACTCAGCTGCAAATTATTTAACTGCAGCAGAACATTTGTCTAAATTATCTATGTCCAGAGAAAAAGTTATATTTGCATATTATATGTATCCATCAGCAGTATTATATTGTCATGGAACAGAACTTTATTTGAAGGCATTGTGTATTTGGGAGCATAAAGGATATCTAAAGGAGCATGACTTAATTAAAACGGTTAAAAAATTGGAGTATAATATAGATAGTAATAAAATAAGAGACATAAAAATTCTAAATGAATTTTATAAATATCGTTACCCACTAAGTGAAAAAGAGCAGAGAAAGATTAAAAATGCCTTAGGAACAAATTCAACTTTACTTGCAGGAGAGATAAGCTCTCAAGAATTAACCCGATTTTTTGAATTAATAGTATACTTAATTAGTATCTCTCCTCCAGACTTTAAAAATAGTAATAATTTAATTTTTAAAAGATTAAGTGAATATTTTACTCTAACATAGTACAAAGCAAGTTAAATATGGGTATAATATTCAATTACCATCTTTAGCTCAATAAATCACTCAACTCATATTTAGAACTAACTTTCAATTTTTTCTTAAGATGTTCAAAGTGTGTTTCTACAGTTCTTCTAGATATTCCAAGTATTTTACCAGCCTAGTTAGGTTTTTGTTGAGCATTCATAAAATCGGGGATCTCATGTAATCCACTAGCTATGTAAAGAAAACGACCCTTTTTTAAACAGTATTTTTACTACTATTCAACAATCGCTGATAAAACAAATACGTTTTCTTCATTGCAATTAATTGTGATGTGTATGTCTTGTTGTTGCATTATATGAACGTATCTTACGCCTTCGTTTTGTCCTAGGGGGATGTTTACTATGCCTGTCTTCTCATCACACAGCGTTCCTATAATTTTAGGAGCTGGTCCACCAGCTAAATTTGTAAATGCTTCAACCAAGCCGGTCATTCGATAATATTTAATTTTTTTAATGTTTATAGTATAAAAACTATCTTCATTATAAAATCTATTTCTATAAGATTTTTCTACTACTGACCGAGCAGGGGTATCTATGCTTTTTTGTTCCGCATTGGTTATAAAATTTATGAATAAAGGTTCATATGAAATATTTAAACGATGGGTTGTTTTGTTATGAAAAAATATCTTTCCTGCCCCCATTGCAACTTCTGTTCCTGCAACAAATAAAAATACTAAAATTAAAAAACGCCTCATTTTCACACCTCATGTTTGATTGTTACCTTGAAAACTCATTACAAGGAAAGGCCACGTCGTGGTTTTCCTTGTCCCAATAATTTGCAGTTATAATATTACACAAGATTTTTCACTTATAGGGATGTTAAATATTAAAGTTCTTAAACCAACAATATTTTGATTTATTGAATATATTGGGTGAATCACTTTATAAACACAATTATTATCTGTACTTTGATTTCGGAGCAATTCTATACTGTTCTCTGAACTATCTGCATTTGACAGGCCTGTAGTATATCTAATAACTGACACTATTTCATTATCATCTAGATTCAAAATATTAAAAGCATTAATAGCAGTGTAGGTATTATCATTTATTAGTTTTACACGATATTTTGAGAACGTTGTAAAAGTATACTTAATATGATTGCATATTGTGTTATCATCAAAGTGTTTAAACATACCATTATCTTTGAATGTTAGTGTATGCTTATCCCAATCATAAAACTCGTATGGGGTATTAAATGCTGGACATTCTCCATAGGTAGGCAAATACAAACAACTACAAATTATTAATGATAATAAATACTTCATCTTTAGTTCCATTAGAAAATATACAACTTATACTTAGCTTATTATAAATCATATATCTATACAACTATTTGTAAGTCCAAATCATCAATAGTAGAAAATTTATTTAGAAACACAAGCGTTGCAGTAATGAGTTGAATTCAAGGGTGGGGAATATTTAGAACCCTGCTGAAATATAAGCTAGATTGGAATGGTGGTATATATTTAGAAGTACCACCTAAACACACTAGCCAAAAATGCAGTAAATGTACTCATACTTGTAAAGAGAATAGAAAAACTCAAGAAAGTTTTCAATGTCTCAAATGTGGGTATAAAGATAACGCTGATCTAAATGCAGCAAAAAATGTTTTAGTGGCAGGACATGCCATATTAGCCTGCTTCGACGTTGCATTGGCAACTTCTGTGAATCAGGAACTTTTGCAAACGAGTGATCTAGTAGCAGCCTGAAGTAAGATTCAGGAATCACACGCCGAAAGGTGGGTGAGGATGTCAATTTTTTACGGCTTCATTGCCATTAAGTTAAGAAAAATGTTGAGCTAAGTTATCGTTTTTATAATTATTTATATTCAGTTATAAATTGAATCGTATTATCAAGTAAATTGATTATTGATTTTCGATTAGATGCTCTTCGATTTAATCCTTGATTTAAGAATATTTCTTCTTCATTGTGTTGGATGTTAGCTGTACGGCAATCCATATCATCATCATATACAAAAAATGGAATCGCAGTATTTATTGAAGTAACGAAAGGATTATTTTTTGGTCTTTTTTGATCAGAATTAACTCCTGTTTCTTTTGCATAGAGTACATTCAATTTGCCAGAAGTATGATTATTTTTGACAGAATAGCTCTCAAAGGTAATGATTAACTTATTGGTAGTGGTATCAAATTCTATAATTTCCTCATTACCATATAACCTAGGGGTTCCAACACCGTATCCTGTTTTATAGTAAGACAAAAAGCCATATGGCGTAATTTCATATTCTATATGGGTTGGTTTAATTACTAATCCGTTTTCTTCTATGTAATGTACATGTTCTTCACCAGGTAAAAAATATGTTCCTTCTTTATTACTGATATTGAAAACTTCTCTCGAGTTTATTGTGCTGTTAGTGTTTTTGTAACTTGCTGCAAAACGAATATTGTAGCCCCGCATTTTCACCGGAGTATTATTAATGACAATGATTTCTAATGCATAAGAACTATACACGTATAATAACGATATCAGGAAGAAAGCTGTGCTTGATATGTAATGCATGATATACCTCTTAAAAAAATCTCAGAATTGAAAATATACATATAAATTTTTAAAAAAGCAACAAGGGAACATATTGTTTTTATTTATAAATTTTAAAATGCCATATTTGAGGTTAGAAATCATTTGGACTAGTCATAAGCTATATGGATTTTATTTTAGCCGAATAACTTTTGATTTAAAATTTAATTCTAAGTTTTTTAAATAAAAAAACAGGAGCTCGAATTTGTGTAAAAAAGTTTACGAAAGCTATTTAAAAGAATTTCAAGATAACTGCAAGGATGAAATTGGTGAAGCTTACTTTAAATATTTAGAATATATAGAATTAAAAGAAGCCAGACAAGCATCGAGAAGAGCGACAAGGTTTGCTACAGCTGCGTTAAGTGTGTCAATTGTTGCATTAGTTTTCTCAATAATTATATCAGTTTTTTCAATAATTACGTCAGGGCTCTCAACTTATTATTCTTATGAACAATTAAAGGTAGCTAGGACTTCTATTGAATGTAGATAAGGGAGAAACTTAATAACGGGCCTAGAAAAACTTTAGGGTATAGAACACTTAATGAAGTGTTCTACACAAATACAAATTTGATTAAGGGTGACTTTCAGAAGACAAATTAGGGGTGTTTATTACGAAAAAGGCTAGTTTAGACATGTTGCCAATGTAGTTGGCTTTAGTTCTGGGTAAGGCTAGTGAAACATTTAGCCCATTATGCGGCCGCAGCCAATATTTATTAAACATAAAGCGTGTAATTTGACAATAAAGAAAAAAAATTATACAGTAGATGCTATATAATTTTATTAATTTTTGGAGAATATACATGAGAACAAAAAATAAGTTCTATATTTTTATGACTTTGTTAATTTTGCATGGTACAACAGTAGCTCAAAAAGACGAAAGATTTTTAACAGTTAAAAATAATTCACATATAACAGTTAAGTTAAAAATCGAAACTTTGCCTATTTTCGGGTCA
>PIVX01000263.1 GCA_003353785.1 Gammaproteobacteria bacterium
GATATTTGGCCTATTATAACTTTTTCTCTAAAGGCATTGAATCTGTTAAAGGAATTAGACTAAGGGTTAACTATAAATTATATGATTGGCTATCGTTTGACTTAGAGTCTAATAAAGACGATGTTCGAGGCTTTACTAGCTATGCTGGTATTAATTTAAGCTGGAATTTTGATAGTAAAAATGTAAAACAAAGCTCTTTAACTAGACTGGAGCAAAAAATGACTCAGCTTCCAGTAAGAGATATAGATGAAGTTGAAGGTGAGTTAAAGTTGCAACGTGAATTATATAACAAACATTTTGACAAAAGAGTTGGCTTAGTTGCATATATAAGAGAACAAGATGTTGTTGAAAACGAGTCACCTTTAGATGTAATAGTTGCTGGTAGTATAAAAAAATTAGTTGCTAAGTATGAAAAACTGGCAAAATCAGGTGGTAGTTCTAAATTTGCGATAGATGATATCTTGATAGATGATGAAGATACTCAATCTAGTGAGTTAGCATCAAATGCTATTTTATCAGAGTACGATGCTAATATCATCATAGAAGGTACAAAGAAAGGTAGTATCACTAATAACTTTAAAAGCTCAAAACTACGAGTACATGCAGTTGAAATTTGTTCAAAGAATAATCCGGAAACAAGAAAACAAGCGTTAATTGATGGAGTTGTAAGCGTAGAAGAAGAGTTTAAATCTGATGAGGTTGACAATAATGAGTTAACTAAATCTATAGCTAAAACAGGTAAAGATGAAATTATAGATGAAGCCTTACAAAAAACATCAATCCAATCAACAGAAATAATACAAGAGGCTAATAAACTTGGAGAAGACAATAAAACTATTAGAAAGCTTAAATTGAAAGAGCAGGGTATTAGTGATGAAGATTTAGAAAGCGATATAGCTAAATCTTACATTGATACTGGTGAGGGTTCAGCGAATAATGTTAAACAATTGCTTGATAGTAAGAAAAGAGCCTATGCCGTTAGTAAGCTAGCTGTTAAATATCAAAGCGACACTGCTATCCAACAATATGTTAAAGATGGTACTGGTGATCTAAATACTCTTAAAGATAATATTGATAAAGCTATAGCTGAAAAAGCTAGGG
>PIVX01000264.1 GCA_003353785.1 Gammaproteobacteria bacterium
CCGATCTGGGGGGGATGCTCGAAAGATTTGTACCTTCTTTGTATTCAAAGATAACGTTCAAGCTATTGGCTATAATTATGATGGGATATGTGGTGTTGGTATCCACGATAGAAGAATTAATAAATTGACAAAGATCAAATACTTTCAAGAAAATGGTATCAAGATCAATGAGGTGTTTACAAGTTATCGGTTTCGATTTATGTCTGTTGGTGCATGTGCATTTTTTATATCTGACGAACATAAAGCATACGTAACTGGTGATCACAGTAAATATCAATTATCAACGGTTGGTGATGGAAACAGAAACGAACCTCAGTTAATTGCAGATTTGACGAATGTGATTAGTATACATGAATGTGAAGGATTAGTTGCATTATGCTCAGAATATACTTTATCAAAACGTGTAAAATATTTATGTACAAAAGTATTAAAGGATGTGCCACGTGAAATATGTCAACTTATTGCCGAGTTTGCTGAAACCAATCACGTCTATTCAACAAATCCAAAATTATTCAACAAAGAATGTGAAGAAGAAAAAAGTAGTAATATTATTGTGAATGCTGTGAATGCTCTAGTAACATTTGGTAATTTTATTAGAAATATTCCAAAAGAATCATGGATTAAAGTTGATTTTTTCAATGATAAGCATATTGTGAAAATTGTAGCAGGGAACGATTATTTCGTATTTTTAGAATCAAATGGTAGGGTATGGAGTTGTGGACATAGGGGACATAATAGTGGGGTGCATAGGGGACGTATAGATTTTTTTCACGAAATGACTTATTTTTTTACAAATAATATAAAGGTGAAAGATATTGAAAGTGGTAGTGATCATATTTTATGTATTGATGACAATAAAAAGGTATACTCATGGGGTAGGAATGATTATGGACAATGTGGAAATGGTACAACTGAAGATATTAGTATTCCTCGTATGATACCAAGTTTATCAGAGTCTTGCATAGTTAGTATTAAATGTGGTTATTCTCACTCATATGTGGAAACAGAGCAAGGACAACACTATTTATTTGGAGGCAACCATTGGAGTCAATGTACATTGATGGAAAGTGATCTGGAAAGAAGAGATCGGTTCG
>PIVX01000265.1 GCA_003353785.1 Gammaproteobacteria bacterium
GAAATTCGACAATTGAGAAGTAGATTGATGGATGTCGAAAGCGAAAAGGATAGACAGGTAAACCTTGTTAATGAACGTGATAGTACTATAGATGCTGGTATGAGACAGTACACTGCATACAGAACACAAGCAATAACTCGTGCAGAGAATTTAGCACGATGGTTTGGCCTAAAACCAGGTTTTCTAGATTAAAACGCTCACTACTCCTCTAGTTGTGGATGAAATCATTTGATTTACACGTCAATAGAAAGCCAAAAGTTTATAGTTGTACTTAGTATATCGAAACGCTCTCGAATTGTAACAAAAGCTCTTTGGTTTTCATGTCGCAAAGAAAAAACTAGAATGCAAAAAAGAACGGGGAAAAAAGGAGCGGAAAAAAAAACGGGACAACATTTTTGTCCTTCACGCTTCAACGAAACGTTTATTCCAAAAACAAAAAATACCAAGATGCAATAGAGGTTCTAGCGCATATTTTAAGACTATTTCCCAGAAAATTGGTTAAGTAGTTACTGAGTTATGCATTCACTCGCAAGGCACCTTTGTGAAAAAATCGCAAAAAACGCTACACAATTTTGCAATTTGTGCCTTAACGAAACATTTATTCCAAAAACAAAAAATACCAAGATGCAATAGAGGTTCTAGCGCATATTTTAAGACTATTTCCCAGAAAATTGGTTAAGTAGTTACTGAGTTATGCATTCACTCGCAAGGCACATGTGTCTAGTCGATCGCAGCGACATCTAGCGAAAAACTCGCTTTTTGCCAATATCTCCTTATTGCTTTGAGCTAGAAACTTCCGGATGGTTTTAAAAATATTTAAAAATATCGTTTTGCCTAATAACTTTGTCAAATAAACCTAAAAAATTATAGGCAGAGGCCTAGAATAATTTTAAAGTTTTTTCCACAGCCAAACCATCGTGGTGTGTGTTGTTTTCATATATTTTCATTCGGTGTACCTTTTTTTTAGCAGTATTCGTATAAATAATAAATGATATTTGATCAGTGGCTTTATAGTCTCATCCGCAATGACTCGGCCTATTTTATCGAAACAATTTTTTTTAAAATAAAATTCAAAAATTATGTTATTTTAT
>PIVX01000266.1 GCA_003353785.1 Gammaproteobacteria bacterium
GTGCAGAGATTGAATCATGATTTAATTGTATTACGGCAGAATTTGCAACCTTTGAGGTTTCTGCAGAATCAACACGTTTTCCGGGTGGTTGATATGGTGATGGTGTCTAAGATAAATTATGTTGTTATCAGTATGCTCAGCACAACGAAGAACGAATTTAATGTGCTGCAAGTTATGTATAATAAGCTGAATCGGTTTGTAATTGACGCACCGTATCATATCCCACTGGATGTGTTAAGCGTATTATCCACAATGCACACATTACAGTGTGTTATTGATATACAAGCAGTGATGATTTGGATTAACAGTGTTTACAAAGCAGAAAGCACAGTAACCAAGCAAATTATCCGTAACGATTGGCTCTCTATTTGGAATGACTTTTTACGTTCTCGTTGCAATTTCAGTTCAAGACGGAGCCGATTCAGGATAACGACTTACAAATCCCGGCATCCGTTGTGGCAAACGTTTCTCACTATATACAAATATGATGGTTTGCAGTTATTGGGTATGCAAAATGAAGTCAGATTGTATGATATTAAAACCAATTACATATCGAAACTCAATTATATTACATTGCCGGAGTATATCCAACATATACCAACACCATATACTGAAACTGGACTTTATAATTATCATAATGGAACCATATTTGGTTGGTCTGATGGTGGAATCCGTCGACAACATGGTGGTATCGGTTTCATGTTTGAATTACATCAAATACCATTACATTGTAACCGGTATGATCCCAATACATACCATTATAATATCACCGAGTTGGAGAGACAGACGATACCTGTTGGTAAAGCATATGATATCAATTATGTTGAATTAAATGGCATATTTCAATTATTATTGCGCATACAACAATATGGATCACAACACCGATTGGAAATGCAATCTATTAACGCAATACATTTGATTAGTGATAGTCGCGTTTCAGTTAATAATTTGGTTAATAATAATGTCCGTTATGATCCGTTAACATCACATTTGATACGACGATTTTTACAGTTGGCACGGGCATTGAACGACGTATTTGCAGTTTCGATTAATTTGCAGTGGACACCAAGAAATAGTAATCATGGTATAAT
>PIVX01000267.1 GCA_003353785.1 Gammaproteobacteria bacterium
AAACGCGATCAAAAAATCGATTAAATTATCGATCGGTTATCGATTAAAAATCGATAAATTTCGATACTTTCGAAACCTTTTCGATACACTTCGACACCTACATCGATCGAAATGTAATTGTCTCGCGAGTCAACCGCGATCGAAGAATTGATTAAATTATCGATTGAAAATCGATAAATTTCGATATTTTGAATACGTTGTTGATACACTTCGACACCTACATCGTTCGAAAGGTACTTGTCTCGCGAGTCAAACGCGATCAGAAAATCAAATAAATTATCGATCGATTATCGATTCAAAATCGATAAATTTCGATACTTTCGAAACGTTAATCATCGACTTCGACAGCTACATCGATCGAAAGCTAATAATGCCCCGAATCAAACGCGATCAAAAAATCGATTAAATTATCGATCGGTTATCGATTAAAAATCGTTAAATTTCGATACTTTCGAAACCTTTTCAATACACTTCGACACCTACATTGATCAAAAGGTAAATGTCTCGCGAGTCAAACGCGATCGAAGAATTGATTAAATTATCGATCCATTATCGAGTGAAAATCGATAAATTTCGATATTTTCAAAACGTTGTTGATACACTTCGATACCTACATCGTTCGAAAGGTAATTGTCTCGCGAATCAAACGCAAAATTCGAAAATCGATAAATATCGGTATTTCGGGTTCGTAAATGACAATCATTAAGTTTATGAATTATAAATAAAACAAATATACTAAACGCGTTCGTAATGGACAATCTTTAAATTTGTGACTCATATTGCAACGGGTCAAATATACAGAATTTATGAAATATAAATATAACAAATATAAAATTTTCGGGATAAATGGTTCAGCGAAGCTGAACGGGTTGACTAGTAGTTTTAAATGGCTATATATGGTCACACTCCGTATATTTATGTAGAAAGAAGTATAGTTGACTATGCATTTCTGCATTTTTACATTCTTGGGGCAGAGCTGAAATATATATTTATAGTTTCAAATAAGAATTTTTAGATAAAGTTTCTCCCAATATTCTATATTTATTGAATATCAGGACAGTCACTTTTCCGATATAGTTTCACTT
>PIVX01000268.1 GCA_003353785.1 Gammaproteobacteria bacterium
CATATCAAAGCCTGTTAAGGCATATCATTCACGTAGCAAGAATAAGGAAGAAGAATATGACAAGAAGAATAAGAAGAAAGAATATTATGACAAGAATAAGAAGAAGGTCCATGGAATCAGACGAGTGAAGAGGAAACGGCATCGAATGAATATGGACCAAGTCAGAAGGAGGTGGATGGGTGGAAATCCCCAACGATCAAAGGAACCAGCAAAGTCAAGAAAAGGATGGACACGTTGTAGTTTCACTCAAGAAGGTCATTTGTGGCGACGACACCAAGATTGGAAACGTCGAGAGTGGAAGGCCAGATACAAATCAGACGAATCATATCATCAGAGCATGGCGAGACAATCACGAACTCAAGTGTTAGCCAGATGTCGACCAAGGATCAAACATTCAGGACGGAAGATCAACTCAAGACACCCCGAAGCCACACTCGAAGGGGGGAGTGCAGGAGCAGAACGAAAGAAGCACGTGATATGATCGATATGATTGATATTTAGTAGACGCATTCCTGGTACGGCATTTCCGGCAGGCATATAAGACGCGACTTGTTAGTATTTCTCATTGTTGTCCTTTGTAGCGCCTAGTAAAGGTTGCTTTCTACATACACGCGTCTCTCTTGGCCCTTCAAGTGGTGGAGAACCTTCGGCATCGATTGGCGGTAAGCCTACTACCTGACCTCAAGTGCATGATGGATAAGTACAAGATGACACAACAACGACCATACGGACAGACCAACGGCAACCAACAACAAGAAGCTCGAACAGGCTACACTATGACATGGATAGAATGGAAAGAACCCACATCCGAACAGAAACAAGAGACCGAACGAATACTGTCAGAATGGAAAGAAGAGGACAAACGTTGGAAAGAACAGGACGAACGTTGGAGGCAAGGACGGGAACAGTGGAAGCAGATGATATTGGAGTGGAAACAAGGAAGAGATGAAGAAAGGAGACAAGAAGAAGAAGAGGAGAAACGACGAATGGATAGACAGAAGCGGCAACGAGCCAAGAAGGAACGATCAATCAATCAAGATAGTGTATCATCTGGAGCAGCAATTCGAATGGGACTTTTA
>PIVX01000269.1 GCA_003353785.1 Gammaproteobacteria bacterium
AATTCTTTCCTGTATTCTTGTAGCCCATTGGGTATCCATCTTCCGGATTCATCATAATTATTGAAAAACATCCGTAAATAAGGATGCCATTTTAATTTTTTTAAATATTCTTTGTCTTTAGGTGATAAAGGAAGTACTCGAAGCTGATCATGCTCATGTACTCGACTACAACCAACATATACACTAGATAATCTCACAGGCGCAATTTTTTTAGAGACACTTGTTGTTGAATTGAGTGATAAAATTATTGAATCAAGTGTTTTGCCTTGCATTTTATGATATGTGACAGAAGCTGATAATTCAGATTCGTGTGCTAAATATGTTCTATCGTTTTTATTGGCGTCTTCAAATGTCATTCGTGTGGGTTTAATAGCGACAAATTTAGGTTTTTTATCTTTCTGACCAATTTGAATGATTATATAATCTGGTTGATCCACTTGTGTCACTTGTCCATTTGGTAAATTGTCCATGTTTATTGATTTTTCATCTTCCCAAACGACATCTACATAAATACCATCTGTTCCTTTTCCTATACCCAATTTTGTTTGAAGATTTTTAGTTAACACACATTTTGCACCACGAACAAAATATTTAACTAATTCATCGTATATATTTTCAGGATCAAAATCAGGTTTTTTATATTGATTATAACCGACTCTAAGTAGGCAATACCAGCGCAATATTGGTTGTTTTTGATTTCTTCCAAATATTTTTATTTTTTCAGCAATAAAGTTGTAACGTTCAGCGTTGCCTGTCACAACAACCGGTGTTTCATTCCAGGTTACATTATTATTTTTAAAATCTTCAGTATTTAATTCATTTAATTGTTGCAACCATTGCGTAGTAATTGGATATTCAACCTTGGTGTTACGTATTTGACTCAACCATTTATTAAATGCTGGTGTTGCACGAACCTGTCCTTCTAAAATTATCATTTGAAATTGTGTGAACAACTTTGCTCCTTTTTCGTATGCATTATTTGGTAAACGTAACCCGAGTGCTAACATTACAGCAGCTTGATACAAAGCGGGTTTGCCCAAACCTCTTTGTATTGGACTAAACTGAAACATATCACCAAT
>PIVX01000270.1 GCA_003353785.1 Gammaproteobacteria bacterium
TCGTTGGGGATTTCCACCCATCCACCTCCTTCTGACTTGGTCCATATTCATTCGATGCCGTTTCCTCTTCACTCGTCTGATTCCATGGACCTTCTTCTTCTTATTCTTGTCATATTCTTTCTTATTCTTATTCTTGTCATGTGAATGATATGCCTCAACAGGCTTTGATATGAGTTGATATGCCCGTAAGGGCTTTGTTCGTATATGCGCCTCTCTTCCACCTTCTGATTGCTGACCATATTCTTTACTCGGCTTGACCTCATCTCGACCTTTGACCTTCTTGTCCTCTACTTCTCCTTCCATTGAACTGTGCACTTCTTGGACTTTGACTGATCGTTCTTTCTTGATTGAGCGTTGCATTTGACCACTGAGTTTCCGCTCTCCAGCTTGCCGTCTGATCGAGTTAGCTGCTTCTGTACGAGCAGTACGTGGCAAAAGTCCCATTCGAATCGCTGTTCCAGATGATACATTGTCTTTGCTGTTTTCCTTGACTTTGACTGAATGCTGCTGTCGTTTCTTTCTTCTCTCTTCTCGCAATATCCGTTCCTCATCTTCTTTCTTCCATCGTTTCCTCCTCTCATCATCTTCTTTCTTCCATCGTTCCCTCATCTCTTCACCTTGTCGTTTCCATTCTGACAGTAATCGTTCGGCTTCTTGTCGCCATTCCAATGTGGGTTCTATCCATGTCATAGTGTAGGTTGGCAAAGGGTCTCGTCTCTGATTGTCATCGGTCTGTCCGTATCGTCGTTGCTGGGTCATCTTGCACTTGTCCATCATGCACTTGAGGTCAGGTAGTAGGCTTGCTGCCAATCGATGCCGAAGGTTCTCCACCACTTGAAGGGCCAAGAGAGACGCTTGTGTAGAAAGCAACCTTTACTAGGCGCTACAAAGGACAACAATAGGAAATACTAACAACAGGCGGCTTATATACCTACCGGAAATGCCGTACTAGGAATGCGCATAACTACATACTTGTCATAGATCACATATCACAGGGGCGGCTCCTTCACTATCATTAGTAGTAGTCAGTAGGAGAGCAGTAAAAGTTACTTCGGGACCCCGCGAATCGGTGGTTTC
>PIVX01000271.1 GCA_003353785.1 Gammaproteobacteria bacterium
AAAAAAATGTATAAGCATGCATCGCGCACGCACTCGTCGCCGAACCAGCATCTCATTCTTCGAGCTTTACAGCACCGTTTGTACTGATACGGATCGCATTCTGTATCGTATTCGCATTCCGAGCAAGTGATCAGCAGACAAAATACGAACGGTATAAGATAGGTGTCTTTGGTTCGACATTCGATATCGAAAAACATTAATTTTCTGTTACTATTTACGCAGGCACGGTCGGTAGGGGCTTTCAGGTAGCATTTATGATTGACGTCTCGCCATTGGTAGCAGTTGAAACATTTCCGCTCGCCGCAGTGATGAGCTTCGGGCGGTAAATTAACGGCTTTCACTCTCCGACTACAGCCCTCACATCGTTTGTGTGTGGAGCATATATCGGTCGCTCGATGTTGATCGAAACAGAATTGGTCACGAAAAAAGCAGCGACAGTTTTGACAATAAAAGGTCGCTATAGTTGGTCGCCTTCGGAGATAGGTGGCGCATAACGAGCTATAACATTTGCAACATTTTCTAAAACACGTGTGGTACTGTCTACCTCCGACCGGGATGGGTTCGAGACAGTGAATACAGTATCCTTTTCCCCCGAATAACAATCTCAGACCGCAAATCATCCAGGCGTGGCCCTCGGCTGTTAATATCGATATCGGGTTTGGTGATTGAACGGAATTTGCATAAACTAGTCGATATTCGATCGGCGGTTCTGTACTGATGCAGTAAACGATTAAATTTCGAGAATAAGTTGTTCTGATGTAATTATCGATCGCCCCGTAATGGTTGATCGATATTTCGGTATCGAATTCGAGCCCCGCGGAGTCGTAAATTTTGCCCGTTATTTGTTCCACGGCCGTAGGAAATTTGCGCAGATTCGTGTAGAAATACATTCTTTTCACATTTCGATCTCCAGCGTATAACCCCATAGCTACGGCTAATGCGAAACACGAGTTAGGATACAGTATACTATTGTCCATATGGCTCGGATCGGCTAGGCCATTTTTCTGGTTCAAAAACCTTCTAACGCTGCTATAATGACCTAATTTAAGTCTGCGCCCTCCGCCCACCCCAGTAC
>PIVX01000272.1 GCA_003353785.1 Gammaproteobacteria bacterium
GGATATTGAAGGGGGTAGTGAAAAGGATTATTTCTATCCCTATCATCTTCTCTCCCCATAATCAATATTCTAGGGCTAAAACTAGCTCCTGGAGAAGTATTATTCAATCGCAAAAATCTGCTAACTGCTGATCTGTAAGATCGCAAGGATATTGCTTGGCTTGGTTCAGGGGGGTTATCGGTCCGCCATTTTTCTAATAACCCCGGTACTAAATCTAGAGAAATAATTACATTTCCGTAGGTGGGTTGTACAACTCCATCCCGAGAGTAACATTTCTCTGAGGGTTTTAGATCTTCATAACAAATGACGATCAATTTTTCTCCTTGTGAATAATCTAGTTCAGGGTAATTAGATTCCTGACTTGAAGTTTGAGGGTTAGAATCCTCTCCATATTCTGTTGAATAAGGGTGGATTCTGACAAGTTTTATATCAAATTCTTCAGCATCTAATTTTTGTGTTTGTTCTTCTGGAGGTGGATGGTCACTACACCACATCTTCCAGAGATTTAGTTTTAAGTGAATTATTCTACCATTATATGATGCAGTGTTGTGCGCTGCGAAAATTCTTGAAACTTAGTTAGTAATTAGTTAGTTATGGAGCTCAGCACAAAACCTAGTTAGTAATTAGTTAGTAACTAAGTTTTCCGCCAAAACTTAGTTAGTTACTTAGTTAAAAACCGAGTTACTTAGTTAATCTAACCCAAACATAAAAATGCTCTAAAATCATACCAGAACTCGCAAAATTGTCTTTATTTTCTATAGTAACATAGAACTATATTGCTGCTGCTTTTGTTTTCTTGTTTATCCATACAAATTAGTAATTTTGTAATTCATATACAGTTTTTAAGCAAAAAATCGTAAAATTTTGTAAAATTTTCCTGAAAACTCCCAATTTCGGCGCTGATATTGATGAAAAATTGGTGTTTTACTAAGTTAGTCAACTTAGTAATTTAACTAAGTAACTCGATTAAAAACCTAGTTATGAAGGTCGAAAACTTAGTAAGTAATTAGTTAGTTACGGCTTCACACAACCAAACTTAGTTAGTAATTAGTTAGTAACTAACTAACTAAAAGG
>PIVX01000273.1 GCA_003353785.1 Gammaproteobacteria bacterium
GGCATATCGACAGAAGAAGGTCCATGGAATCAGACGAGTGAAGAGGAAACGGCATCGGACGAATATGGACCAAGTCAGAAGGAGATGGATGGGTGGAAATCCCCAACGATCAAAGGAACCAGCACAGTCAAGAAAAGGATGGATACATTGTAGTCTCGGTCAAGAAGGGGGGAACGGTTGGCAGACACCCCGACGGCAAGCATGGCGACGACACCAAACTTGGAAACGTCGAGATTGGAAGGTCAAATACGAATTGGTCAAGACACATCAATATGGCATGAACAGACAGTCAGGAAGTCAAGTGGTATGCGGACATCGACCAAAGATCAAACATTCAGGACAGAAGATCGATTCAGAACATCCAAGAAACGCCACTCAAAAGGGGGGAGTGAAGGAGCCGCCCCTGTGATATGTGATCTATGACAAGTATGTAGTTATGCGCATTCCTAGTACGGCATTTCCGGTAGGTATATAAGCCGCCTGTTGTTAGTATTTTCTCATTGTTGTCCTTTGTAGCGCCTAGTAAAGGTTGCTTTCTACACAAGCGTCTCTCTTGGCCCTTCAAGTGGTGGAGAACCTTCGGCATCGATTGGCGGTAAGCCTACTACCTGACCTCAAGTGCATGATGGATAAATACAAGATGACACAACAACGACCATACGGACAGACCAATGGCAACCAACAACAAGAAGCTCGAGCAGGCTACACTATGACATGGATAGAATGGAAGGAACCCACATCCGAACAGAAACAAGAGACCGAACGATTACTGTCAGAGTGGAAGCGAAAGAACGAACGTCAGGAACAAGAATGGAAAGAAGAGGACAAACGTCGGAAAGAAAGGGACGAACGTCGAATGCAAGAAAGGAAAGAAGCGGACAAACGTCGGGAGCAAGAGGATAAACGTTGGTGGCGACAGTGGAAGCAGATGATATTGGAAGGGAAACGACAAGAAGAAGAAGAAGAGGAGAAACGACGAATGGATAGACAGAAGCGGCAACGAGCCAAGAAGGAACGATCAATCAATCAAGATAGTGTATCATCTGGAGCAGCAATTCGAATGGGACTTTTA
>PIVX01000274.1 GCA_003353785.1 Gammaproteobacteria bacterium
ATTTTTTAATTTTTTTTTGGCCTATGTAGATGTTCGGACCATAAGCTGTCTATCGGTATATAGATCTTCGAAAACCGTCGGGCCGTTTCTTCTGGAATGACATGCCAGATACCCACCCACCCAGATACATACATACATACATACATACAAACAGCTCTCTCATTTGTAAGTAGACTAGACAACCCGTTCTGGCTTCGCCAGAACCACCACAGAAATAATACAAATAATATATTATTTTTATTTTACATGTCCTATTTACACATCTTATCAGATGGAATGATCAAATTGCAGAGACCAAATTGTTTGCGAGTCGAACCAGAGCAGAGCAGACTGAATATCCAACTTGCAGTGACTGATTTGTTTTTGATTCCAAGTAGAGCAGACGGAATGTCCAACTTGCAGTGACTGAATTGTTTGAGAGCCGAAGCAGAGCAGACGGAATGTCCAACTTGCAGTGACTCATTTGTTTGAGAGCCCAAGCAGAGCAGATGGAATGTCGAACTTGCAGTGACTCATTTGTTTGAGATTTTTAATCGATTTTTATCGATAATCGAACATTAATTTAAATCAAATTTTTATCGCGTTTGAGTCGGAATGTTATTAGCTTTCGAGCTAAAAAGGTTTGAAGCAATTTGGTTAAAGTTTCAAAAATAACTAAAATTATCGATATTTAATCGATTTTTATCGATAATCGAACAATAATTTAAATCATATTTTGTTCGCGTTTGACTCGGAACGTTATTAGCTCTCGATCTAAAAAGGTTTGAGCCAATTTCGTTAAGTTTTGAAAAATAACTAAAATTATCGATATTTAATCGATTTTTATCGATAATCGAACATTAATTTAAATCTAATATCGACCGCGTTTGACTCAGAAAGGTATTAGCTCTCGATCTAAAAAGGTTTGAGCCAATTTCGTTAAGTTTTGAAAAACAACTAAAATTATCGATATTTAATCGATTTTTATCGATAATCGACAATTAATTTAAATCATATTTTGTTCGCGTTTGACTCGGAACGTTATTAGCTTTCGATCTAAAAAGGTTTGAACCATTTTCGTTAACTTTTCA
>PIVX01000275.1 GCA_003353785.1 Gammaproteobacteria bacterium
TCGCCTAGCTCAATTGGCAGAGCATTGGTTTGAATGGCGTATTGTTTTGGTTCGGAAGATTGGGAATTTATGGAATTAGGTCGCATATTTCAGGATTTATTATTATGCGGCTTTATGTTGTTTATTGGCAAGGCTCCAAACACCGCAATGAGCCATGTATATCGCAAGGCAACAAATCCATATCTTGCGATATTATCTCAGTGTTGACGTCGATGAGGTGGACAGCAAAATCTATATAGAGTCTCCGGAGGAAATCGAGAAGTTATTCAATATGATCCATCCCTTATTGTATGACGACGAAAAGGAGGAGGTCGACGGCGAGTCGTTGGAAGAAAGCGAGTTCGAAAAGGAGCAGAACTTAGTTTCGTCGCTGACCCATTTGATCCGCTGCGAGAGCTCCACGGATAAGAATCGTTGCATTTGGTGCGAAAATACTTCGGCAAAGGCGGCGAACGGCGCTTATTGTACAGTTTCCCACCGTTGGTGTTCAACGCCTTGCGACTGATCCAAAGCACGCATGGCCGCATCGAGGCGCTGTCGGAGGACGCGAGAGAGAGCGAGGAGCGTGCGATGAGTGTGAAGCTGAAGAAAATGTTCCAATTCGTACATCAGATCTGCAGTGCGTACGGCTCGCATTAGCCGGAAATCGTGGTTCGATTATGGTTGCAAGGCGCGTTGGGTGCGGACGGCTGCAGTTTCAGCGACATTTGCTATGAGTTCGTGTCGCAGTCCTTTCTGTTCTTCGAAGAGCATGTCTCAGACAGCGGGGAGCAGTACGAGACGATTCGGTGCATTACGGCGCCTTCAATGGGTTTATGATGGTACGGCGCCTTCAATACGTACCAATGGGATTTATGATGGTACGGCGCCGCCAATACGTACCGATGTGATTGATGATGGTACGGCGCCGCCAATGCGTCCGATGGCATTAATGATGGTACGGCGCCTCCAATACGTACCAATGCTTATTTATTACGGTACGTAGCGCCGTGGACAAATCAAGCGTGGTCATAGCGCCGTGGACAGCTGCCACCTACAAATCTCTTCTTGTGATGATAGCTCAAAGAG
>PIVX01000079.1 GCA_003353785.1 Gammaproteobacteria bacterium
AAAGCATGTTGAAATATATTAAATTGACCAGCATCGTCACTTACAATAACTGTGTTCCTGGAAAAACTATTATTCTTTAAAATACAACCAATCAAACCAGCCTCAGTAGATGTCTGGATATGATTTGGACTAGTAATCTTTAATCTCTTTAAGATTTTTTGCCAAATCTCAATATTAGGAATATGATTGCCACTATATTTCCTTAATTTGTCTATCATGTCTAATGGAAGCTTATATTTTTTCATATAAGCAAATGATGTCTGATTTAGATAATATTCTTTATTATCTTGTCTTAATATTTCTAAGAAATTAATCCTGCTCTTATTTTTGGTACTTGAAAACCAAGCAAATGATTCATTACCAACATGGGTACAATAACCATTTTGACCTTGATGACGTGCGCCTGTATCATCCACTTGAATATAAGATGCTTGTGTTAAACCAGATGATAATATGTTAGCCTTTTCCTGATGAAATTTATCCTTATTTTTAGTTAATATATGACTTAATTGACCTTTAGATATTTTAATCCCTAGTTCTTGAAGTTGTTCATATAACAAAGGTTGAGTAACGCACTGATGATAGTATTGATGAAGGATATAGGAGCTTAAGGTAACACCATAGTGTTTCCCTGATAAGCCATTAGGTAACTTAGCTGTCTTAATACTTCCATCTGCTAATTGCCATCTCTCTAGACGATATTTGGTAACCCACGGTTTAATCAATAAATCCTGTACTACAAAATCTTGATAACCTTTCTTTCTGGCATCAGTAGGGATATCTTCTGCTGAGATTATTTTTACTTCATTGACAGTTAATTGGCTAGTTTTATTACTGTTTTTTGAGCTAGATTTATTACCACCAGAAGCCCCATCATTTTTATCATTATCTTTTGGTAATTTACTTGCTGTTAATCTTGGTTTTTCCTTGAGTCCTTTTAAACGCCTGATTTCATCTTTCAATTGACCAATCTCAATAGATTGTTTTGATAACAATTCCGTTTGCTCTGACATCTTAAATTCTAATTTTTCAATCACCAATAACAATCTTGATTCAGTTGCAGACTCTGATGATGTTTCTATTTTTTGGTCGTGATTTTTATTCATGTTAGGCATCATAACTTAACAACAGCTCTATTTATGTAAGATATTCTACTTTAATCCTTTGATCTAATGACCATTCATTCAATATATTTGCCACCATTTTTTGATGTTACCTTCTTCTGCTGCTTTAACTCTCAAGCTCACATATGTTTTCATCTTATTACAGATAAAAATAAATAAGCAATCAAATAACAGGTAATATTTACCCAGGAATTCTAAACAAGATTAATATAAAATATTCTTGGATATAAATATAAAAAAATGGTTAAAAGATGTTTTTTTTAAACTAAATTAGGGGATAATATGAAAAAAATAATTACAAGTGTTTTATCTTTGGCTTTATTGAGTGGGGCTATTGCTGGCAAGGATGATCCTATCCATAAGATTCATTCAACTGTTAAAACAAACCATATATTTGGTTTTCTAGGCTCCAAGGATATAGCTAATTTAAATGCTACTGATAAGACTTTTCATGAAGATACAAATAGGTTTAATAATATATTTGGAGATGCTCCTTTAATTGAGGAGATAAATAAAGCATTTGCAGCAGGAGGTTCACTTGCAATGTTTGCTCGCAACCAGAAAGCTCTTCAATATATTGCTAAAAAAAATGACCCATATCTGATAGTTAAAGTCATAGATGATTTCGTAGACTCTAATCCTAGTAGAGGAAGTCTAACAAGTTGGATTGCAAGTATGCCTCAAAGTCTTCTAAATGCTCTTGATTCTTCTTTACAAATGAAAGCCGATTCCAATAGTTTTTCAGAAAATGTTGAATTAATAGAAACAGCCTCTGATGGCGTTGTAGCAAGAGGTGGAGATGCAACAAATGGTCTTAGATATATGAATTTGTCTACTTCATCAAGAACATGGGGTGCTATCCTTGAACAATATATTAAATCCAAAGATCAAGCTTTAAAAGCTAGATATGCAAAAGCAATACAGCAACTGCCAGGAAATACTTTTTTGGCTCGTTTAACTAGATATGAAATAGGAAAGACCGCTGAAGGAAGACGTAAGCTTCGTAATGCTGGTACAAGGCATTTCATGAATAGACTTGCAGACAGTGACTACTATTTTGACAGTAACGATAATACATGTAAAACACAATAAATAATCATTTAACTTTATGCGATAAGCATTGAATGTCACTTGACTACCACTGCAACTAATTAAAAATTTTTTAGTGTGTTGGTAGTCATTATGACGTTGCTGTGGTAAATTAATGACTCTGTAAATAAATTGATGTAAATGCGATTGTTTTCATTCAGGAAATCTATCCTGAAATTCAATAGCAGACTTCCAATCCCGTAAAGGCATAGATCATTTTTTCACTGCTTGTTCTATAGAACTCCGTTGCATATAGGGACGGATTATTACGTTTGAAATATTGAATTTTTAATTATTTGCCACAGCTTTTTGAGGTGTTACAAAGCTACAAATAATTTTTGGGAATCTGGATTAGTTAATTTTTGGAATCTAGGAAATGTCTGCCAAGAAAGCACAATGAAAACATATATATTCCCAGGGGATAGTAAGAATTTAATATTATCTATTTTCCCTAATGGTGAGATAAATG
This sequence comes from Gammaproteobacteria bacterium, assembly GCA_003353785.1. Classification (GTDB taxonomy): domain Bacteria; phylum Pseudomonadota; class Gammaproteobacteria; order PIVX01; family PIVX01; genus PIVX01. Next base: position 2,683 of record PIVX01000079.1, read on the forward strand.
CTGTTGCAGTTATGAGTTGAATGTAGGATTGATATACTCGATTATATCAAGACAATTATTATTAAATAAGGAACAGAATGGTGGAAAAAATTTAGTAATAAGTAAAAACAATAGTTTAGGTGACAATATTGGTAGTCTATATCGTATAGTAGAAACACATGTAAATAATGCAAGAACCAATGTAGCAAAATCTATTAATACAGAAATGTTAAAGCTTATTGGTTAATTGGTAGAGATATTGTGCTTCATGAGCAAGATGGAGAAATTAGCGAAGCAAGAGAAGTGTAGGCATTGTCTACACAATTCAAGTGTTCAGAATCTAGTGACAAATTATATAAAATATCTAAAAAAAAAACGTTAAAAAACAATGATTTTAAATAATTGGGTTGTAGCTATTAGTTAGATTTACGAGACTTTGGGGTATAGAACTCCTAATGAAGTATTTTTTAAAAATATTAATCGTGATAGAATAATAATTAATCTTTGAAGTTATATAGGATATAGTATGAGAAAGAAAAATTTGTTATTTTTAATGGCAGGTTATGTATTAAATGTTGTAGCTCATACAATTGATGTATATATAATTAATGAAGATCCTTCTAACTCAATAAATTTTCATTTATATGCTACTAGCGATTCTATAAGAGTTCAGGATTTTAATAATGTAGTACTGGAAAGAGGGGAGGCTAAAAAAATTACAGTAGATTACAATACACACGCTGATATAATTTTAAAAAATTATTTTATTAAAAAAACTAATGAGACAAAAATATCTCCTGAACTAATAGAAACTGGTAATCTTGGATTTGTTGAATATGATATAACTATAACATTGTCAAAACTTGAAGATTGTGATAAGACTGCTCAAATTAGAATACGATCATTTAAGAATTGCGATTATGAGTTAGAAATTCAGAAAATTACCAATCCAATTAAAATGGCAACTATTAATTTTAATTTAGAAGATAATTTAATAGGTATTATTGTAGATTATCTTATTAATGAACATTTTTTAAGTATTAGTACTACATCTTAAAAAATTCTATAGGACATTTTAGAGAAATAGAAATCCTAAACTAAAATATAAAATATAGTTATAAATGGTTATTCAAAATCAGATTTTATTTCCAAATATTGGGAACCGAACATCAGAATATATTACAAAGTATAAAATTTCTAAGGGCACTTCAAGATGCAGTCATGTGAATGTAGTTTTTAGGCCGATATGTAGTTGTACCCACTTATTGCTCCATAAATAAATTATAGCAATGCACACAATGTAGTTTAGGCGATACGTTAACGAACTATTGAAGGCAGAGGTTATGTTAAAATACAATAGGTTAAAATAGCACCCAGTCGCCACGTAGTGGTTTTTTTGTTGTCTAAAAATTAGTCGAAAAAGATATGGGATTTAAAAATTTTCTCAGAAATAAATTTTGTTCTTGCAATATAATTTTGTTCATGAGAGATTAGAAGAATTAGTTAGTAGGAAATTATTTTTACTGCTATATTTTAGGTGTTTATACACTTAGAATGATATCTCTAAATGAATATGATATTCAACGATAATCTATACAATACAAAATGAATATAAAAGAACTACTTAAAGCAAATGAACTCTTATTTTTTATATTTGCTATTGTATCATTAGTTATTTTTAGATTGTTAC
>PIVX01000276.1 GCA_003353785.1 Gammaproteobacteria bacterium
ACGCATAGCTCAACGTAGAGCACTGGTTTATTTAAACCATGATACAGGTTCAATTCCTGTTGCGTACATCCATAGCCATCAACAGGTTTGTATTTCTCTCTTTATATCTCTTTTATTATGTGTGTGTTTTGTTTGCTGTTAATTGGGGCCATTCAAACAAAAAATTATTGACGATGTTGATTTTTTTTGTGTTTTGTTATATTATTCTGTTTTGTTTGTTTTTATTATTTTGTGTTGATTTTTTTTAAATATTTGCACGACATTTTGCTGGATTGTGTTGTGGTTTTTTTTTAGTGCGAGGCTGATTTGATTATTCAGCAAATAATTTGATTATTCAGCAAATAATCTGATTATTAAGCTAATAAGTAGATGTAAACTTTTTCCGTGTGATAATGTCAGGTTCAGAATTTAAATTTCAGAATCAGAAACTTGTTTGTGCTTTAACTTCTAAGTTATTTTCTCAATTAAAATATGTAATCGTCACATAATTAACAAACACAAATCTGGACCACTACTCGCTCAATCTAAACAAAATGTTTGATGGCTACCTCACTTGATAGAAAACGTAAAAAGACTTTTGAGATTCTGATTCTGAGATTCTGAATCTGAGATTTGAGATTCTGAATCTGAGATTTGAGATTCTGATTCTGAAGACTCCAAAGTATATTATGGTGGTTACTACAAAACGTTTCTGTGATCATGAAACTGCAATAACTCATTGATATATGCAGTATATGATAGATAGTGTGACAACGCTTGCATAATCACTGGAAATTATACTTACGTTCCTATATAACGCGAATGTAATAACACAATGGCACCCTCTCAACAACGATAACTCAGTCGTGATAACTCAACGGTGTTAACACAATGGTAATAATTCAACAGTAATAACTCATTGCTGATCCATCAATGGTATCAACTCAACAGTGATAAAACAATGGTAATAACTCATTGGTGATAACGCATTGGTGATCTAGCAGTGGTAACAACGCAATGGTAATAACTTAATGGTGATAACTGAGTGTTGATAAAACAATGGTAACAACAATATCGTGATCACTA
>PIVX01000277.1 GCA_003353785.1 Gammaproteobacteria bacterium
ATAGTAAAGAACACGTGCATTTGACAACGTCTCTGAAGGAGGAAGCCCCTAGCAGCCTGATTTAAGTTATTAGTAGTCAGGCAAATCAATCTACTGGGGGTTTTCTTAGGAGGCCTGTGTACTCCTCTTTCAAAAGAGGAACTTCTGGGCTGAATTTATCTCTTAAGACTATGCTGTCTTCTTTTTACCCTCCTTCTTATTTTTCTTTTCCCTAGAAAAAGCCGAGTGGAGGCCTCTATTAAGAGGCCCTGAACCTTTGTAGGCACGCTGCTGGTTTTTCTCTTTTGAGGTACCTTCATCTTGTTTTCTCTTCTTTTAAACGCCGGAGGACCTTGGGCTCTTCTTTCAGAAGAGGCTCTCTCAGGTATATTTTTATAAATACAGCGCTCGGTGATTTATTTACTTTGGTTAATTTTCTTTTGTTGTAAGAGGTCCTTCGCCGAGGGTCTCCTCTTACAGAACATCAGAAGAGAAGAAAGCAAGTATGTTTTAATGAGCCAGGCTCTCTCTGTAGTCACGGGAGACTAATAAAGATAAACAGATTTTTAGTGTTAAACACACGTGCCTTATAGCTCGTTAATAAAGATTTACCAAGATTTCTGTTTTAGTACAAACTAAATGTGCGAACACTAATCTTGGCGGCTGGGCACTATATGTCAGGTCTACGAGTGAGGCCATTGTACAGATTTACAAGGGTTTGGTCATTCAACAGGATTAAAATAAAAGACAAAAGCGGGGATAACTGCGAGGGCAATCGCTGTATATCAGGGAAGGAGACGCTCTGTGTAGTTTAAAATAAAAGAGGAAGCCGCCAAGAGAAGTGCTTAGCACATTTAGTTTGTACTAAAACAGAAATCTTGGTAAATCTTATTAGTAGAATAAAAAGTCTACGTGTTTAACACTAAAGATCTATTTAGTGAAGGAATGATCTCTTTTAGAAACTCTAGCTTGAGATTCTTTAACGATTTCAGCGTCATGTTCTGTTTAAACTATTAAGCTATAAATAAGTCGGGTAAAACTTTAACTCGGAGGAAAGCCCAGGAGAGAGAACACAATTGATTTAAG
>PIVX01000278.1 GCA_003353785.1 Gammaproteobacteria bacterium
GTCAAATTGCAGTAGTCAGCCGATATCTGATCAGAGTAGTCAACCTGCAGTAAACCAACATTTATCTGATCAGAGCAGTTAACTTGCAGTAACCCAACCTTTAGCTTATCAGAGTAGTCAACTTGCAGTAAACCAACCGATCTGTGATCAGAGTAGTCAACTTGCAGTAAACCAACCGCTCTCTGATCAGAGTAGTCAGCTTGCAATAAACCAACCGATATCTGATCAGAGTAGTCAACTTGCAGTAAACTTAACCGATCTCTGATCAGAGTAGTCAATTGCTGTAAACCAACCTATCTCTGATCAGAGCAGTCAATTGCTGTAAACTAACCTATCTCTGAAGTAAGTCAACCGATATTTGATCAGAGTAGTCAACTTGCAGTAAACCAACCGATATCTGATCAGAGTAGTCAACTTGCAGTAAACTAAACCGATCTGTGATCAGAGTAGTCAGTCAGAGTAGTCAAATTGCAGTAAGTCAACCTATGATATGTGATCAGAGTAGTCAACTTGCAGTAAACCAAACGTTATCTGTTCAGAGTAATCAACTTGCAGTGAACCAACCGATATGTGATCATACAGTCAGTCAGAGTAGTCATCTTGAAGTGAACCAACCGATATGTGATCAGAGTGGTCAACTTGCAGTAAACCAAACTTTATCTGATCAGAGTAGTCATCTTGCAGTGAACCAACCGATATGTGATCAGAGTAGTCAAATTGCAGTAAACCAAACTTTATCTGATCAGAGTAGTCATCTTGCAGTGAACCAACCGATATGTGATCAGGGTAGTCAACTTGCAGTAAACCAAACTTTATCTGAACAGAGTAGTCATCTTGCAGTGAACTTAACCGATCTGTGATCAGAGTAGTCAGTCGGAGTAGTCAAATTGCAGTAGTCAGCCGATATCTGATCAGAGTAGTCAACTTGCAGTAAACCAAACTTTATCTGATCAGAGTAGTCATCTTGCAGTGAACCAACCGATATGTCAACCTTTTGCTGATCAGAGTAGTCAACCTGCAGTAAACCAACCTTTATCTGATCAGAGCAGTCAACTTGCAGTAA
>PIVX01000279.1 GCA_003353785.1 Gammaproteobacteria bacterium
TTTAGAAAACTGGGTTTGTACATTGCAAAACCCAGTTAAATCAGTTATGTGAACTGGGAAAGAACTGGGTTAGAAAACCCAGTTTTAACCCAGTTCAGTTAAAATGTGATAAGAGGTAGAGTCACCGTTTATCAATAAATGCATTACGGTTAGTAATTTATGCACTGTTTCTTCCAAATTTGTGTTTAAAGTTATCGTTTCCTTATTTTCATCATCGCGCAATAAAATTTGTTGAAGAAAACATTTGTTCCTTTGAAAACCTTGTCATAATCCCACTGATAACCTAAAACTGAGTTAACTGAATAAATAACCCAGTTAACCCAGTTAACTAACTGGGTTTTGAAAACGAATTCTTAACTGAACTGGAACTAACTGGGTTTTAAATTGTTCTGGAATAACTGAACTGGAACTAACTGGGTTACAAAATTTGAAAAGTGACGAACACTGCTTGCTTCCAGTGGCGTAGCCAGGATTTTGGAATGGGGGGGCGCAGATAAAGAATATATGAGGAGGTTTAGGTTATGCCCCGCCCGGTAGGGCGGGGCTTGCCGGGTCCAGGGGCGGAGCTCCTGGTGGGGGTCTCGGGGGCAAAGCCCCCGCGCGGGGGGTATGGGGGGCAGCGCCCCCCGAGAATTTTTTTGAATGTTACACAGCATAAGGCGTCAGGAAAACCCATCTGAAATAGTTGATTTCAGCAAGAAGAAAATTATTAAAACGCTCGAAACTGACCTAATTTAGGACAAAAATATGAATTTCAAAGAAATGTCATATCAGTTAAATGGAGTACGAATTTTTACGAAAATTGTTGTTTTGAAAGCAAAATTTAGTGGGATTAGGTGAGTAAAATCTTTCAGAAATGGTATGGTCCAAGACAAAAAAATGAGCTAAATCTCTATTATCCAGCCAATTTTCTAATAAATTTTGGGCCAAAGGGTACCGCGCGCGCGGTATGCGCGGTAAGCCTAGATCCGCCACTGACTACCGTACTGTACTATTGTAGTAATAGTGGCAATTTAGACCGACAACTGACATTCTGCACTGTTAAGTTACCTGTCAAAAACT
>PIVX01000280.1 GCA_003353785.1 Gammaproteobacteria bacterium
ATTGTTTTTCAATATTTTCTCGATCATATTTTTGAATTTAAAGAAGCGTACAACAAAATAAAATATTAAATTGGCAATGACCACATTTCAAAACCAACCTTAATTGTGCCTCAATTCTTGTAATAGTTTTACTCGCTGGAGACCACAACGATATAATTAGTTTAATTCTTTTTTGAAAACAGTGTAATGAGAGAAACTTCTATGTATTGGAATCATCGCGCTTAGCTCATAAATTAAAAATATATTACAAATCTCTGATCACCATCAAAAGAATACCATGCATTATATTTAATACAATATTATTTACTATTTAAGCCATCAAATAGCTGAGATCCTCAGCTTTCATTTGCGCATCTTGATGTTTCATGGGAGCATCATTAATTGAAGAGCTCCTAGCTCTATATTAGGGGTCTCCGATAAGTACTGATTTTTTTAAAAACGTGTCAAACAGCTTCTAAATTTCCAATCAGTTCAATAAGTCGACAGTAACTATTTAGTGACTATTTCAATCCAAAAACGAAACTATTTAGTAATTATTTCAAAACAAAAACGATAATGCGTAACTATTTAGTAACTATTTAGAAACCTAAGCTATTCAGCAACGATTTAGCAACTATTTAGTTATAATTACTATTTTAGAAACTATTTAGATTTTTTTTTCATAAAAATTGTGAATTTTGCATAACAATTATTCTTTATAATCATAATCTGCCTTGTATAATAATGCTGCGTTACATAATTGTTTAACTTTTTTACAAATTCCTCCAAAACTATTCAAATGTTGATTTAAAATATATTGCAAATCTATGATATATCGTTGTTTGCATAAATCCTAATTTAAAAACACAATAATGTGATAATAAACCATTTGGAATGCAATATCTCTTAAATTCAAAAGATTGTTGATTGACTGAAAAAAAAGTCTAAAAATTTTTAGTAACAAAAAATACATTTCAGTTTCTGAGGATTGGAGTACCCGGGTTTCGATCCCGGTGCCTTAACGTTGCGAACGTTACGCGCTTCCGATTGCGCCAGTACCCCTCAACATTATTAACAATTT
>PIVX01000281.1 GCA_003353785.1 Gammaproteobacteria bacterium
CACAAGACAATCATTTTAGTTTTACTTCAAATGGATTGATTTGATCTACCAAAAACATTTCCAAGATTATTAACTTCTACTTTAACCAAGGAGTTACCAGGTGCAACATCAAAAGGAAGCTCGCTTAAGTCACTACTACTTTGATTCCCTATATCATCTGGAGATCCATCACTTGGCTCCATCTTAATACTATTACTACCTCTATCCTGTCCTAATATCAAGGGGAATCCCTGAAAGGTGTGCATACTTTTCTAGCAATTCAATTGCCATAGTTAAAGAGCATTTTAGTTCGAGATTTTTTTCTTTCAAATTCGCTATTTTCTTGAATAAGTTCACGTTTTCACATATTTTTCCGATTTTTTCTTTCAGGAAAGTCAGCATTATCTAAAAGTGACACATTTAGTGTGGCATTATCAACTATAAAGAGAAAACGCCAAAGATTTAAACCTCCAAAGATAAATAGAAAGATCGAGCATCATGAAAGATTTAGAATAACGCTTAGTTTTGCGATTTAATCTAGCCAACATATCCCGGAGACTAGAATTCTTGGATTCAACCAAGCAAGTTTCGGATTTATTAATTATGTGACGAATGTCTTTATGTATTATCCTACGATAATTATAGTTGCCATCAGTGGCAATGACGTCAATCTTATGATGTTCGATTTTTTTATAGAATTTCAATCCAGACTTTATAGCTCCGTTCCCAACAATTTCATTTCTGTTCCTATCAGCCATACTCGCGTTTTTTTCTCTTTTTTTGAATATAGGTATATAGTTCATCCATCTCTAGTATCTTTTTGACTCTTGAGAGAGATTTTTTTCCTCGTTTTGAATCATTTTTCCAGCTTTTTTGATCCACTTATGAATCAATTGAAACGAAATATTTAAAACTCGACCAATAGCTCTGAATCCAGCTCCATTTAAATACATCGATATCGCTACATGCCTCTTGTCATCGCCGTATTTTACTCTTCTATCTATCGAAATCTGATTCCTTTTGCAATCTTTGCATTTATAACGCTGATCTGTTCTGCAAAATCCATTCTTTATTAATGATA
>PIVX01000282.1 GCA_003353785.1 Gammaproteobacteria bacterium
GATATTAGGATTATGAATGTATTCATAATTATAAAAATAGATAAATTTTATACTAAAAATATCTTCTTAAAATAGCTTTTATTCTTCAAACTGCATTTTTTTTGTAGGAATACCAGATAAATCCAAGATAAATCCAAACAAAGCTAGAAAGACATGTTTTTTCTCCTATTTATTACAGTATGCGCGCATGCATTTGGTGAAGCACTAATTGATGTTGAACACCCATCAAATCCGCAACACGTTTTCCGAACCGTATTTTCGTATTTATCGAGTGACGAATTAAACGCATTAGACATTTTAACGCCTGATTCAATATCAGGAATGAAAGAAATGGTGGATCCAAATCAATGGGAAAAAGCTATAAATGATACAGCAAACTGGCAAGATTTATGGACAACATACAAAGCACGTACTGCACAACAATGTAAATCATTACATTTAAATTCTACAAATTGTTTTAATGACTGTATATATTATAATGCTGTATTAAATTGGATACCATTAATACTTTCAAATGATACATCAGCAAAATCTCAATTACAGCGAATGATAACATTTTATTCAATGTCAAGTGGTCCATTCTCATATCAAGATGTTGGTAATCCAGATATGTGTTTGTTTGTAAATGGCACATATTGTTATACGCCAGCCCTTGTTGGTGGTGAAACATTGACGCAACATGCATGTATGTACTCTACACATATTTTAACAGGATAAGCAAATATATATATTCAAATATACAGGTTGTATACCCGGAACTTGTGTTGGTGATGATGCAGTGAAATTATTACATGGTAATTTTTGGTGTTACAAACATTATGCAAAGCAGTATTCGTTTGCAAATGTCACGGATATTTGTGAACCAATGGAACGCGAATTAGATAAATTTGGCACATTAATTGTAATTATAATATTTTTTATATTTTTATTTTTTGTGATTGCAGCAAGTATATTTAAGCGATATAGTATGGAGTATCGGAAGAATTTCGAAATTGTTTCTCAAAATACATTTATTGCATCATTTAATATTCAGGATATATGGAGTGCTTTTGGCAGAGTT
>PIVX01000283.1 GCA_003353785.1 Gammaproteobacteria bacterium
AGAGAAAAATCGTACGGGGGTGCATTTTTTTATTTTTTGCTTATTTAAAGAGTTATTGCCATTCAAAGTAGAGCAAATTCCAATGTGCGTCAGTGCGTAAATCCCAATTTGTGCATTTTACCATTTCACTATTTAAGTTTAGTATCATCGGAAAGAGCGAAAAAAACTGATCTTAAAAAGTATTTTTCTTAACATTAATTTTGCACGGGTAACGAGAAAAAGGCAAAATACTAATCTGCGCAACATGCACTTTTTCGCTTTTTTCTCATGACCCGTGCAAATTTTCAAAATATAAAAATACTTTTTAAGATCAGTTTTTTCTGCTCTTTCCGTTGATACTAAGCATAAAAAGTGGAAATGTAAAATGCACAAATTCCTGTTGACGCACTGACGCACATTGCATTTTTGCTCCTTCAATAAGCAAAAAATAAAAAAATGCACCCCCGTACGATATTTCTCTAACTAAAATAATCCATTTTAATTCAACTTGCCTAAATGTTAGACCCCCCTTTAAGTTAGGAAAGGAATCCATGAAAGGGGAGGAAAAAAGAATGAAATTTGAAATTAATTACTTACTCGTCAAGCAATATTTCAAGAAAATCACACTGTCTTTTTCTATCACCACCTCCATACAGATTAACGCGGAATATTAACCAAGCAATCTAAAAAAATTATATTTGGGTACTGTAATAGACATGCTGTTTTGTATCCCTCAAACAAAATAAGCTTGGAAATTGAGCAATTTAATCTAAAAAGATCCGTTTTGGCTTTTTGGTGGGCCGGAGGGTCTGAAAATTTTCTGATCCGCCGAAGTTGTGGCCCATGTTAGAGGTGTTCACGGGCCGGGCCGGCCCGGCCGCTGGCCTGAGATATTTTCCAACGGGCCGGGCCGGGCCGGACACAAATTCTCAGATATGTTTTTGTCTAAAATTGGCCTAAAAATTCTAAAAATCGCCTAAAAGGCTCAGTTATAGCTTTAAACTGTTGCTTAGAGCATTAACTAATGAAAACTAATCGTTTTAGGAAATTTTAGAATCTTAGTAGAAAATCTCGACAT
>PIVX01000284.1 GCA_003353785.1 Gammaproteobacteria bacterium
GCACTGACCTTTAACAGAATAACAGATAATTTTACACATTCTACATTACCATGACAATGCAATGCCTTTAATAAACCATTTAGTCAGTCATGTATTTTCTTACAAAATTCTTTTGGAAATCGGAGGGTTGCCTAATATCTGCACGGGATATGAGAACCAGCAAGTGGGATATGAGAATGGGATATGAGAAATGTTTATAGAAATAAATAAGAAAATTTTAAAAATACACTATATTATACTAAAAATTTAGCTTTTTAGCTCTTTTCTCTGATATGTCATATTCGAGCATAACAAGCTCATATCCCAAAATACTGTTTCTGCAATTTTTTTATTGTATTAGTAGGCATATTGTCATATCCCAGACAAAAGTGTCATATTCACTGTTTGTAATTTAATACAATGTAAGATATTAGATTTTATTAAATTTTTAGTACATTATAGTATATTTTTATTATATTTTTATTTATTTTTATTATATTTTTTATAAATTTTTACTTAATTTAAATAAGTTTAAAAAAAAGAATTTTCCAAATCTCATATTCAGTCTCATATCCCAACCTCATATCCCAAATATGAATATGAGAATGGGATATGAGAATTTTTTTTGGGATATGACAATGGGATATGAGAAAAAAAGAGAAATTTAAAAAAAAAAAAAAAAATTAAATTTCTCTTTTTTTCTCATATCCCATTCTCATATCCCAAATTTATTCTTAGATTTTGGAATATGAGACTTTAATATGTTACTAAAATAATATATTATTAAAGAAATTTAAAATAAAAATTTATAAGAAATATAACAAAAATATACTAAAAATATAATAAAAAACTGTTAGAATAAAGAGTAATATAGAAACGTTTTTCGTTGAATCATTTTTTGTCGTATCGAATAATATTCCTCCGTACACCTAAGTGCATAAATATCTTAATAATTGTTTATAGATAGATTATAACACTGTGACCGTTCAGGCCCACATAGCATACTAAGCGAAATATTCAGACAGGATACTTAATGATTCAACGCTATCGCACTCAAAGGTGGCCTTTTGGCATAAC
>PIVX01000285.1 GCA_003353785.1 Gammaproteobacteria bacterium
TTTTTATTCAAAACTTAGAAACTAAAATTTAGATGCTTAGTCATTTCATCTTGCAGTTGCTCAACAGATTTTTTGACTGGTTTAGCAGATCCCATTACCCCAAATAGCATGCCTCTAATATGTTCATGATTATCATCCGTAGCATATAGATTGTTAAATGTATCTACCGCTTGAGATAGATTTTTTCCATAGTCTTTACGGTATAAAGTACCTCGTGGCTTATTCTCAGTGCCATGCACATATAAAGTCATTGAATTATAATTAGTTCCATCTCCAAAATTTTCTAGATTTGTCATATTTTCATTAAAAGATTGTGCTAGGTTTCCATGCTTTTTAAAATCTCTAAACATCTGAGAATATCCTTGACATGACCCCATTGCGGACAATATTTTCCCACCAGGATTGATAATTTTAGCGTCTACAAATAAAGGAATTGAAGCAGTACTATTACAAGTATCCAAAACTAAAGTATCAGCAGAAAAATTGTTTTTTAATGCTTTTTCTAAAACCTCTGCCTTAATACCATTGAAGTACTTTAAAGAACCGTCTGAATTTATTAGTCCCTCTTCCCCAGTAAATAATATGTATTTATAATTCCCTCTAAGCTCTCCAAGATCTAATTTTCCATTTTTAGTTTCCACAACAATTACAGTATCAGGATTAATTTTCTTTTTGATTGCCTCTAAATGTCGTAATTGTGCTGCATGAGCATTCTTATTATTTTTAGACTTGAAGAAAACTATGGCTTTTTTTGTAGAATTTATTTGATTAGCATCGACTTGGTCTTTAAGAACCTTAAGGTCTCCACCATTATTTACATAGTCATTAAATAAAGGACTTACTTTGTATTTATTATATAGCCCATCAAATTCAGTTTGCCTAACATTTTTAACATGATTGTTGTCGACATTGATTTTAAGAATATTAAGATCACCGATACCGTCATTTACATATTGCTTAATAGCAGCATCGTTTTTATATTTATTATGTAGAGCATTAACAACTTCAGCTCTATCAACTTTTGCCTTCATTACATTAAGATCGCCAACACC
>PIVX01000286.1 GCA_003353785.1 Gammaproteobacteria bacterium
CAGAATTAAATTATAAAACATTAACCGAACTTCTTAGTATATCTAATAAATGGGAAATTCGCGTAAAATCAAGTAAAAAAAACAGTTTGATTCGACAAATTTATAATCATCGTCGCAATCAACCTTGGTTTAGAGCATATATTCGAAAATATTCCAATCCCAAACCACCAACAACTAAGAAACGTAGAGTTGTTTCATTTGTTTTTCCAAAAACACCCAAACCACCAAAAACTGCAAAACATCAAAAACCTACCAAAACTAGAAAACCACCAAAAACTTCAGTTCCTGTTGCAGAAACAAATTTAAACACTAAAAAAAATGCCAAGCGTACCATCACAGTTATTACAGACACCAATATTGAACCTCCAAGTAAAAAAATAAAAATTGATTTTGAAATGATGCAGAAAACAAATTTAGACAATAAAACTCCAAAAGGAATAACTAAAACATTTCTTCGTAAATTATTCCAAAAACGAAGAGAAAAAAGAAATAAATTATCAATAGCTGAATTTTGGTCGGTTCATCTTTCGCAAAAAACACAAATCAAAGCAAAACATTTTAAAGAATGGAAAAAACAAGGAATCACAGTCAAATTTAATGGCTTACATTTTGAGAAAGAAATATGGAGTAAAAAACCAAAGAATGTCAAAGGTAACACGTCAAGCGCATTAAAACGCAAAATATCAATACAAAAATATAATGCGAGCCAAAAGGGCAAAAACAGAAAACAAAAATATAACACTAGCGATAAGGGCAATGACGCAACACAAAAATATAATGCGAGCGAAAAGGGCAAAGGCAGAAAACAAAAATATAACGCGACAGAAAAAGGTAAAAACACAAAACAAAAATATAACGCGAGCGATAAGGGCAATGACGCAACACAAAAATATAATGTGAGCGAAAAGGGCAAAGGCAGAAAACAAAAATATAACGCGAGCGATAAGGGCAATGACGCAAGACAAAAATATAATGTGAGCGACAAGGGCAAAGGCAGAAAACAAAAATATAACACGAGCGATAAAGGCAAAGACACTAAAAAAGGATATCAG
>PIVX01000027.1 GCA_003353785.1 Gammaproteobacteria bacterium
TGCAGTAAATGCTATTAATAGGGCACAAACAGTTTATGGGTATGGTGGTGTAGACGTAACATTAGTTGCTTTTAATAATGCTCAACGATTAGCATACCAAAATGCTATTAATGCTCTTTAATGTATTATTTCTGCAAAGAGTATCATCAACTTATCTTGATATTGTTTGTCTTCTAAATAATTAATCCTACGACAAATGCTAGGAGGATATTCCGTGTTTTTAAAAAACTATAGAATGGAAAAAATAAATAACAACCTGTGATAGATATATAATTTGTTCCTGGGGATGTAACTTAAATATATTCAAAATATCTAGAAGTTTTAAACCGACGTATCTTTACTAACTATAAAATTTAATAATAACCCGATTTTTCTTTATGAAGTATCTTCAAAAATTGAGCAAATTAGTTTGTGCATTAGTTGCCAGAAATATCTTGAAAACTATGTTCGTGGGTGGGATGTTCCCCGACGATGCTAAAGCTTATTAAATTTTGTCAAATCTATTTCCTTGGGTTCTGTTGCATATAGGAATGTATTTAATGTTATACTTATTAAAGGAATAAATATTATTGAGGGATTATTTTGACTAGAAAAGTAAAAGTTGTTCAAGGAGACATTGTTGAACAGAAAGTAGATGCTATTGTTAATGCCGCTAATAAACATCTTGGTGGGGGAACAGGAATAGATGGAGCTATATGGGCAGGAGCTGGAGTTGAAAATGTGAGGAATTATTTAGCACCTTATAAAAAAAATGGTATTAAAGTTAGCGAAGCTATAATAACTAATGGTGGAAACTTACAAGCTAACAAAATTATTTGGACAGCTGGCCCAGATTGCAGAAACAAAAATGAACGCAAATCAGCAGTTCACTTATTAACGAAGACCTATGAAAATTGTATCGATGTTGCAATAGCAAATAAGTTAACTTCTATAGCATTTCCTTCTATTAGCACGGGAGTATTTGGCTTTAGTCCTAAAGAAGAGGCGGTAAGGATTGCTGTCGAGACAGTTTGTTGTAGATTACAAGCTAAAAACTATGACATGGAGGTTTCATTTGTTGCTTATACAGTAGAAATGAAAGCTATGTACGACAATGCTCTTAAAAATTTTTATCTTAAGCACCCAGAATCTTTAAATAACTCACCTACAATTAAAAAATTCAATTCTCTTTCTAGCAAACATTCTAATAAATTAAGAAGTAAAAGTAATCAAGAATATGAGATATTAACAAATAGAAGCAATCGTCATGTTGGCATAGGTCTTAATGAGAGTACTAATAATGACGTTAATATAGAAAAAAAAGTAAAATGTGTTTTAGAAGAGCTAAAATCTATAGGTCAAATAAAATCTTATTCTACGGTAAAAAATTCTCAACTTCCTTCAGGAGGAACTTGTTATAATACTACAATTAAAGACAGTAGTGATAATGATGTAACCATAGATATAACTAAAAATGGTGCAGCTGCATATCTACGAAGCTCTTATAGTAAGAGTAGTTATATTACTTTGATAAATATATTTATTAGAACAAATGATATTACTGATCCTTCAGTAATAGAACCTACTAATATACCTCAGGAGCAGATGGAGATGACACGAGATATAATAATTGAAATGGTTGATCAATATAGAAATGAAAAAGAGTCAGCATCACTTCAAGGTGGTCATATTTCTCCTCTGTAAGAATCGCAACCCAATATAAACTATATCTGAAAAATGTATTCATATTTTATCTTTTCCTGTGATATTAGAATTTTTTAAATAGCAAAAAACACAGTTCTTTTATTCTCTTTGCTTCTATATCAAATGTATATAAATCAGTTATCCATTAGATGATGATTTCGTGCTTTAGTTCACAAAAAAGTTGCGTTATAAATAGGGTTATTTTATTGATAGCAATAACCACCAACAATTTATAATTCACCAGTTTTAACCAATCAGCAGATTTTCTCGTCATTAGGTTAAGCAAAGCTGAAAAAATACAAGTATCATATTACAAACAATAGTTAAGGCAATGAAATACTAATGATTTAGGAATTGAGATAAAATATATTTTATCAACTGTTGAATATCATGGCATTGATTAGAGCGGTTTTCAATATCAGATCTTGCAAGGCAATCAAGTAATGACAGTAAATTTAATAAATGTATTGATGTACGCCAATTATCCGGTAGTTTTCTATTAAGTTGTAGCCCTTGCAAAAAAGATTTTTCGAAAATTGATGGCATTTTGTGAGCGTATCTTAACATATTTGCTACATCACATAATATTGATCCAGAAAAAGCAAATTCCCAGTCTAACACTCCACTAATATTCCAATCATTATTTTGTTCTTCTACAAAAATATTGGCCGGCTCAAAGTCAGCATGAACTAGATTTTTTTCTGTTCCGTCTGGAAGCAAGTATTCATATTTTCTCAAGAGATAATTAATTTGATCAATTTCTTTTGATGTTATTTGAGATAACACATTATTATTTTTTAGACAATCTTTAGCAAAGACTAAGTATTCATTACGAGTTATTGGTTTTAAAATATTAAGATTTTTATCAAAAAATCCACTGTTAGAAAATTTATAAGAGTTGATATTTGCAAGTAAACTGCCAGCTTTATACATGATTTTTTCCATATCATATAGTAGATTTCCAAGCAATAGATCACGCAAAGAAATTCCTGGTATAAATTCTGTAATAGCAAATAAATAATTACTAATTTCTCCGATATAATATATTTGTGGCACATGAATGGTTTGTTTTAATAGTTCTCCAATTTTTTGTTCACGGTAAACAGATGTTTTATCACGAAGATAAATGCGCAAAACAACATTAAGTTCGTTTTTTGCAAATTTTATTTTAATATTCAAATTCGCACAACCACCAGCAATTATTTCATAAGACATAAGAGTTGAACTTGGATAAGCACTCCGGATCATTTTAATGATTAAATCGCTAGATATATGGTGTTGTGTATGCGATTTTTCCCAATTATTTTTAAATATCGTAGAATTTATCATGTAGATTTTTAGTGTTTAGTTAGTTTTATATGTTTTTTCTTCTTAGCCAATTTAACTCAATACCTATATAGCAGTAATAGCGACTGAACTATATCTAGTATTATCTCTAACAAGCTTACGTGGTCTAATCTTAACATCATCTGATATCCTGGTGTACTCTTAACCAATGAATTGTAGCTGACTTTAATTGCTCTGCTTCATTAACATCACCATTTATTGAGAGTTTTTCAATACCTTTGTCAAAGCAATTCTGTACCAATTCTCTAATCTAATGTTTATCATTGATTGGCTTGTTTATATTATTAATCTGAGATATTAATGAAATTTTTCCATCAATACAATGGTTGGATAGGGTTATAGTCCAAGGTACTTATCCTTGTGCAAGTAAGTTAATCAAAAAATATTTTCACTTTTCAATACTACTGATAATATGTGTTAATTTTCAGTACAGTTTCTATTATATCTAAAGTTTTCATTAAATGAACATAAGCATTTAGAGCAATATCGTAGTCTTATAAATTCGTCAGTTTATAAAACATGTAGTGTTAAGAACGCCCTCGATTTTTTTAACATTGCTTTATTTAGCAAGAGGATAGCTCATTAATCGACAATCTTATATTTAAAAATTTATTTATTGTACATAGCATGAGTCAATTTTATAGCATCTATTAATGATATTATAAACATTAATTATTCGATTTGTTTTTAGCATATATATTTAAATAATATGCTAAATAAATAATTTCTACCAGAAATTAATAATTTATTTAAACTATCTTCTTACATTGCTAAATCATCTAAGGATAAAAATAGGTGTTCGGAAAAAATTTCATTGCGCTTTAAAATGCGATTTTACAGTTGTTTTAGAATATGAATATAGAAGTAGTAAGTAAAAAAATAATTTAATTAAAGATATTATAGACGTTATAGAACTGTTGAGGATAATTATGGTGAATCACCAGAGCATAAATTTTATGCTGATTTTTATATTATGACTGAAAAATTATTTGATATTGTTAACAAATTTGTTAAGTTGTTTGGAAAAAATAAAACCGTTGTGTTTACATAAAGTTATATATTATAAATTCGCATTGTAAAGTCCATCAAGAAAAACATGTGTAATATAAATAATAAACTTGAATAATTTATTGTCGGTGTGTATAATATGGATTTACAACTGTCAGGAGATAAAATGCAACTGCCAGGATTCTTAAAATCCCTATGGGGAAATTTATCTAACGAAGAATTAAAAAAATTCGGCCTACTTTCTATAATAATTACTCTGATTTTAGGTAATTATTGGATGCTACGAGTATTAAAAAATCCATTTTTTGAAGACTTTGTAGGAATGGAATACCAGCCATATGCTAAGATTTGCTCTATGTTTGTAGTTGCTTTTGTAGTATTAATTTATAGCAAATTAGTAGACTTATTTGATAAGAAAAGGTTATTTGATATCCTATGTACTTTCTACGCGGGCATATTTATATTCCTCAGTTTTGCAACAGCGTTTCCATCTGTATTTTCTTTGACACCTGATGCAAGTTTATTCGGTTTGTTTACCTGGTTCCCAGGGAAAGCTATTGGTTGGATATCTTATTTTGCTTTTGAAAGTTCGTCATTATTAATAGCTTTGTTTTGGGCTTTTGTTGCAAGTGTCACTAAACCTGAGTCAGCAAAAAAAGGATATGGCATGATTGTATCGTGTATTCAGATTGGTACTATCGCAGGTCCTGCTCTAGTTATTAATTTTGTACCAACCGTAGGTGCTCCTGCTATTGTTGCATTTGGAGGAATGATAGTTCTAAGTATTCCGTTATTGGTTAGGTTGTACATGAGGATTATACCAGAAGAATTATCTGATAGCGCTGTTCAAGATAACAAGAAACCAAAAACAGGTTTTCTTGAAGGGCTTAAGTTAATAGGTACTAGGCCATATGTTTTAGGAATTCTAATTGTTTCAACAATATATGAAATAATAGGAACTGTTCTAGAATTTCAAATGAATATGATAGCAAAAGAAATTTTCCCTACACGTGACCTATTTGCTGTATTCCAAGGGAAATATGGGATGAGTATTAACTTTGTTGCTTTATGTTTTGCATTACTAGGAACAAGTTTTTTTATGCGGAAATTTGGATTACGTGCTTGTCTAATAGTTTTCCCAACTATAGTTGGTGTTGTATTATTAGGGCTATTAGGATTTAATTTTACTGGTGCATCTAGTTCAGAGATTATGTGGGCACTATTTTTCTCTATGATAGCTGTTAAAGGATTAAGTTATGCCTTGAATAACCCAACAAAAGAAGTTATGTATATTCCAACTACCAAAGATATTAGATTTAAAGCTAAAGGATGGATTGAATCATTCGGTGGAAGAACATCTAAGGGAGCAGGTTCTGTTATTACTGCATCATTTGCCAATAGTCTTTCGCAACTATTACTGTTTGGAACACTAATTTCATTAGGGATCGTAGGATTTTGGATTGTTGTAGCTAATATGCTTGGAAAGAGATTTAATAGATTACAATCTGAAAATAAAATTGTTGAATAAATTGAGCCAATAAAATTTTAAATTATTCACGATATAATTTAAGTGATTAGCACTGTTGCTTATTAGCCTCATCAATACATTTAATTATATAATTTACGGGAAATATACGAGACAATTTTGTGTTTTTTTCAAATATAATTCTTGGTCTTTTTGTGTAGGAGCTTATCGCAATATCTTAAATGTAACAAAATTTGAAGAAATCCTAACCAAAGATGCCATTGAATTTATAAATTACAGAGTGTATACAACAACTGCGCGGAGATAGAAGACTTATGCGCCAGTGGGGCAATAAGATAAACAAGGGGAATATTTGACGTTATAGAATATCCCCTATATGCAATTATACTCATGGCAATTAGACCTTTAGTTAATTTTTTTATTTATTTGTGCAGGATAAAGGTCTAATATGAATAACATACATAACTAAATTAAAAGAAATGTATTTATATTATTTCTGATTATATCTATCTTCATGCTTTTTGTTATTGAAAAAATATGTTATTTTTATACTTATAAGTATATATTTTTATTTTACATTATGTCTAACAGGTGGGTCTATGAAGATAAAATCACATAACAACAAACTGATAGCCGTTGGTTGGAAAATATTGGCTTGTGCTTGTTTTTCAGTTATAAATGGTATTGTGCGTTATTTATCTATGGACAATGTTGGTATAGAAGGGATTTTTATAAAACCATTGCCTGCTACGGTCATTGCATTTTTTCAAAATTTTTTTGGGTTGTTATTTGCTCTACCTTGGATATTAAAAAAAGATATCTGGCATGTTAATAACAAAGTTGGTAGGGGGTATAAAAAAATTAAAAATGTAAAATTATTGCATTTTATTAGAGTTATAGCAGCAGTTATTGGAGTGTTGTTTTTACATTTGTCATTTAAAAATTTACAAATCATCTATGTCATTGCTTTAGGATTTACCGGCCCTATTTTTACTATTATAGGTGCTATAGTTTTTTTGCAAGAAAAATTAACAATACAGAGAGCTACAGCAATATCTTTAAGTGTTTTTGGTGGTTATTTAATTATGAGACCAGATAGGATATTTTTTACAACTTTTGATTATGCAATGTTTTTTCCGATGATTTCAGCTATATTTTTCGTAATTACTAAATTAACTAGCAGAATATTAGCAGCGAGTGGTGAACCTGCTGAGAAGCTAGCCGCTTATTTATTGCTGTTTATTGCCCCGGCTACATTTTTATTAGCAATATTTAATTGGCAAATGCCTACTTTAAAACAATTTTACTATTTATTAATTTTAGGGATATTTGTTAAAACTGCTTATTTTTCTATTAATAAAGCTTATGAATATACAGATGTTACATTTCTAATGCCATTTGGGTCTGTTAAAATTATTTTGAGTGCTCTGGTAAGTTATCTTGCATTTGCAGAACTTCCAGAAACTATGGAATTGTGGATTGGTGTTATTATAGTATTTTTAAGCACTATGTTACTATCATATGAAAATAAAAATTTAAATATAAATAAAATGAATAGCCATAGGTATAATTATTAATATTTTTTATAACTAGATTACAGACAACACAGTTCGATCTGTTTTATTAATTATTTCTAGTACAGGGTAATTAGATAGAGCACCTTCTCTTGAACAGTTATCAGCAAGCGCAATCATTATAATGAGCTTTCTATAGAGATATCAGTTTGAAAGTTAATTATTAAATATATCTTAGTTCTATATTTATTTTGGAGAGTAACTTTATCATAAGCCCAGTATTTATTTTCGCTTCTGCCAAAGCAATATCTGAACGGGATATAACTTGGCAGCTAAAATGCCAAATTTGTGTTTATTATGTTACTTCTACAACGCGAATTATTTAATATTTAGAAATTTCAAAATACATATTTGATGATTCTATGAGTGTGCATTCTAATGGATTAATGTTAAAAGTATCGCTCATCAATTGCTCATGAGATGGAGTAGGACTTTCTTTGCTTTTTTTCTGCTCCAGCATTTGAAGTACCTAAGGTAATAATTTCCCTCTTAATCTATTAGCAAGAAATCTATAGTATCTAATCATGCGAAAACCTATGTCAGGGATATGGGAAACAAACTTACCAATAAATTCTTCGATTGAAAGTTGGTATCCTGATTGACCGCGAGTATCGTATTCACCAATTAAAGCTGCTAAAGCATACTTATACTCAGTGGGCATTGAAATAAATTATTTTTGTAATTTCTTTATTGGTTTAAATGTATGACCGTATGTTTCAACAAGGGTGTCTGTATTAACTTTTTTAATCTTTTTTGTCATTCGGTATCCAAAACCGGAGAAACACACTGACGATACATTTTAAGCAATGCCATGCGCTCATCAGAGGGTCTATTAGAAGATCGAATGGAGCGTAAAACATCCGCACTGTTGTCAGATTCTTGTATTATCATGCAAAAAAGGTCTATGTAGCCACCATATTTACTCAATAAAACATCCAAGATCTCTGGAAATCGTAAAGTGCTATCTATTGGGGTGACGATTTTACTAACATCATTAATTTGCCTTAAAAAACTCTTATCTTTCATTGTTAGTTGCCAATTAATTAATTACCACAATCAGCCAAAACTATCAATTATATCATCAAATGCAAGCGTATAAAGAAAATGATGTTTGATTTATATATAGTTTGCAGGTAATTATTAGAAGATTATATTAAAATACTAATAGCTTAAATTAGCACCTAGTCGCCACATAGTGGTCTTGCTTGTCGATATTTATGAATTCTTAGCATGATTTTAAAAAATGATTTTTGGCACTTTTGTAAGCCCTTGATTTACAACACTTCATTCCTCTAAGCAGTGCAGATGGTCTGCTGGTTGTTGCTAGGGATCTATTCATTCTAATTGTATATGTGTTTTCTATTTTTTTTTGATGTGTTCGGTGGATTTGGCTTATATTGAGTGAGTATTTCTGCGAGGATAGCCTAAAAGAAGTATATTGTTTAGAGCTTATATTTGACTTGTGTGGTTCTTTTCCTATTTGGCCCCCCCCTTTTTTGTCTTGAGTGAATTAATGGCTTAAAAGGTGAATTTGGGCTTTGTGATGGTTATGTAAATTTTATATCTTTTATAACTTTAAATCTACTTATTAAATTGTATTTATCTATATTATTATGATTTTATTTAATTAATTATTTAAATATATCTCTAGGTATTTATATATTATATTTAGTAAGTTAATTATTATTATATATTTATTTAATTAATTCATTTGACATATATATATTAATAAAATAATATTAATAATTATTTATAAGGAAATTTAGATATGCCTTTAGTTAAAAAAACAGCAAAGGAATCTACCGTACTAGTTGGTTTCAATATGCCAAAGTCTCTCAGAAAAGAAGTTAAGGATTACTGTGAATGGGCTGAGGTTAAAGACGGTCAATTCTATATTGCTGCTATTGAATTCCTGCTGAAGAAGGATAGAGAGTGGCAAAGATATAAGAAACACGTTGAGAGTTTTGAGTGATTTTACAAAATAACTCTTTTGTGTAGGTGTGTAAATTATTTTTTGGAGACAAAAATACTAGTTGATTCTCAGTTGTCCCCGCTTTAATTTAAAATCCACTTCAAGATCTTATTGGCTCGTAAAATTTAAGTGATCATTGCTTGAAGAACAAAAAAGTCCCTACATTCTGAAATGCATATTTAAAATCTTCAATTTTTTAACCAATACTACCAAACATTCTACATCCAAATTGAGTTATAATCTATGATGTATCGGGATTTAATACAGCCTTACTGTATCTATCGGAGATAGCACTGTATAAATCATGCCAACTATTTATGAAATACGCTGTGAATAAAATTCTAATTTTATCAAACAGACCGTTCCTAGATGTATAAGAAGCTCTGGCACTAAGAAATAAACATAAAATGAGTAATAAAAGTTTACAGAAGTCATTATCTAAATATTCAATATAATCAACCAATTATAATTACAGCGGGAATTGCTAGTTTATTATTGATTCTAAAGAAATTTTATATTGCTCGATAGTCTCTTAGTGATAGTTTTTTTAAGTATTATACCACCCATTGTTTTTGGAATTGTCTGTAATACTAATTGCTTTCATTGAAAATATTAATAAACAAAAATGGTAATTTTAGCTGTGCTTACATAGAACATCATGATCAGATATTATATTTTTTGAAAAGAATAATAGTTATTATTCTTAGAGTAAGATAAAATTTTACTTATGAAAAAAATAGTAGCTATTATTCTTAGAGTTAAGATAAAATTTGACTTAGCAAATTTAAACAAGTTAAAAAATTTATCATGATAACTAATTTTCCATATAGTATTATTGACTTAACCTACTCTCTTAATATTAATGTGCCATCGTGGGATCGTAGCTGTGGTTTTGAAAGTAAAATAAATTTAGATTATGATGAGTGTGGAACAAAGACTAAATTCCGTGTACAGCAAATTAGCATGCATGCTGGAATAGGAACGCATATTGATTCTTCTTCTCACTGTATAAACGGTGATGCTACGGTAGAAGATATAAATTTAGCTGAATTGATTAAGCCGTGTATATGTATAGATGTTTCAAAGAAAGCTAAAACAGAG
Organism: Gammaproteobacteria bacterium; assembly: GCA_003353785.1. Lineage (GTDB taxonomy): Bacteria > Pseudomonadota > Gammaproteobacteria > PIVX01 > PIVX01 > PIVX01. The sequence goes on from PIVX01000027.1 coordinate 10,172, forward strand.
TTTTCATTAAGTGTAGAAGATATTTTAGAATTTGAAAAAAAAAATATACTTATTCCGGAAAGTAGTTTTATCATAATTTTTACTGGATGGGATAGATTTTTGCATACTCCTGAAAAATATCATAACGCTTATCGGTTCCCAAGTGTTTCAGAGCAAGCAGCAGAATTTTTGATAGAAAGGAATATAGTGGGTCTTGGTATAGATACATTAAGTCCTGATCTACCTGCAGATAATTTTCCTGTACATAAAAAAATACTTGGATCAGGTAAATACATTGTAGAGAATATAGCAAATGCTCAGAGTCTCCCTTCATATGGCAGCTTTATTTTAGTTATGCCAATTAAAGCAAAAAATTTAACTGAAGCACCGATCCGCTTAGTAGGATTAATTAACCCGAGGGCAAAATATTAGCTAAATATAATTAGATTATGAAGAGTAGTACTTTTAGACGGGATATAGTATATTTTCGACTATAAATTTTAAATTAATCATATTTGTTTTAACTATTAATGTTTATATGAATGCTAGAGTTACACTAGAACCAGGAGCAGAAAAATATATTTCCAAAATGCTTAATAAGAAGATCCCATATAAAGTTAATATTTTGGATTATGAATTTACTATTAATACGACAAAAGTTTATCCTCCTGGTAAATTAACTGTTATGTTTATAGAGTATCTATTAGAGAATAATTTAATTAAAAATAAAACAATTGCTGATATTGGTGCTAGTTGTTTTGCATTAGGAATAATTGCAGCAAATAATGGGGCTAAGTACTGTATAGGTACAGATATAAATAGATATGCTATAGATTGCGCAAATGAGAATATTAAATTAAATGGGACACAGGATAATACTATGCTGATACAAGGAGCAGAGTTGCAGCCATTGTTTCCGAAATTTAAGAGTAAAATTGATCTTCTATTATGTGGAATTCCTTGGGATACTATATCTGTAGATCAGTATATAAATATATCTCAGGGTAAAAAAAACATTAGTAGATTTTTTTATGATGTTGATAATAAATTGATCACAAGTATTTTGCTAGATGGAAAAAAAATCTTATCTTCCGACGGTAGAGTTTTTATTACCAGTGCTATGAGTAAAATAAATAGGATAAAAAAATTATGCCAAAAATATAATGTTAATTACCAAATAGTTAAACAAGCTGATATTCATAATGATGGTGATTTGCATTATATTGTAGAGTTAATTTTTGATAAGAGTTCTATTAAAGTATGATATACATGAATTTTTTTAGTAAATTTTAAAAATTAAAAAATTATTAATTAAAGAAAATGGAGTTGTAAAATGAAAAAAATTGCTGTTATTTTGTCAGGATGTGGTTTTCAAGATGGTTCAGAAGTACATGAAAGCACTTTAACATTACTTAGTTTAGTTAAAGAAGGGCTTTTGTATAGATGTATGGCTCCTAACACTAGTCAAACAAAAGTATTTGATTACTATCTAAGCCAATATGATAATAATGTATCGAGAAATGTATTATCCGAAGCTGGTAAAATTGCTAGAAGTGATATTTTAAATATAGCTGATTGCGACGCTAATGATTATGATGGAGCTATCTTCCCAGGAGGGGCGGGAGCTGCAACAACCTTATCGAATTTTGCAACTAATTTTAAAAATTACGAGCTTCAACAAGGAATATTAAATTTCGCAAAAAATCTAGTACAGCAAAAAAAGCCTATCGGCTTTATTTGTATAGCTCCTTGTCTAATACCAGGACTATATGGCGAAGGAGTACAATGCACAATTGGTAATAATGTAGAAACATTAAAAAAACTAGAAAAACTTGGGTGTAAACATATAGAATGTGGAGCTAATGAAATTGTAGTAGACGAGAATAATAAAGTAGTAACAACTCCTGCTTATATGCTTGCTAAAGATATTAATCAAGTATTTGAGGGCATTGGTAAACTTGTTAAAAAAATTAAAGAATGGTGCTAATTAAATAGCTCTTAACGAATTAGAGAATCTGAGAAATTCTACGGTTTAGTGCATGAGGTGGGTTAATAATTAGAACAAAGATCAACTAGTTAAGAAACAAATTTCCCATTCTTGCTCCTAAATACTCGGTTGACGTGCCATATATTTCATGCTACCGTGAACTGTACAATATTATATACTTAACCGAAGGAGTATAAAATGAAAAAAATAACTAGTAACTACAATTGGCAAAAGATATCATATATTGATATGAAATCTATCACTGTTTTTTCTATGACTTCTCTCCATCCTTGCCATCTTCATTATTATATTTAATACCTTTTTATAAGGTAAATTAACTTATTTATTTAGAATCTTACTTGTAAAAGCAATTTATCGACTTCGTTTGAAGAACAGATAATTATTTTTTTGCAAATTGTATATGGAGAGAAATTTATGAATATGAAAAAACAAATAGTTTGTTTACTAACTGCTATATTAGTCTTATTGAGTGCTATATGGCAAACAACTATAGCTGCTAGTGATAAAATGCCTATAACTATCGGGATAGCTACTGGTTATGCACCATATGTATATTTAGATCAGCAAGGTAGATATGTAGGTTTTGATATTGAATTAGCTAATAAGATTGGAGAGGAAATTGGTCATAAAATTATATTTAAAGATCTAGGTTCAATGAATACTCTAATGCTTTCTCTTCAAAAAGGTAAAGTTGATTGTGTTATGTGGGGACTATCAATTACTCAAGGAAGGGTAGCTAAATTTGATATGATCCACTATTATGGTAAAATAACTGATCAACAACCATTGGTGTTTTGGGGGAAAACAGACAATATTACAAGTCTTGATGAGATGTCAGGCAAAGTTATTATAGTTGAATCCGGATCAGTTCAAGATAAATTTGCTAAATGTTACCCAAAAATTAAACTCAAACATTTAGATAATGCGATCGATATGATCCTAGATTTAAAGTATGCTCGTTCCAATGCAGCTTTATTTGATCCAGACTTATTACTAAGATATATAAAAAAATTTCCTGAGTTAAAAATTATCAATTTGCAATTACCAAAAGAATATATCCGGACTGGAGTGGGAATTGCTATACGCAAAGAAAGGAATGATAAATTAAAAAGGAAACTAGAAAATGGTATAGCTCGTTTAAAACAACAAGGTGTGATAGATTTATTAATAACCAAATGGTTTAACAAGGCTTAGAACTATGATAGCAATAATAATTAAATATTGGGCTGTGTTTCTTCCAGCTTTTTGTAAAACTATAATATTACTAATCTCTTCTGCAATTATTAGTTTAGCTATTGGTATTAGCATTGGGTTTTTACGTAGTCATAATAGTAACCAATACTTTAGGATAGTTTTTGATAGTATTACTTTTATTTTTAGAGGTATTCCTATATATGTTCAGTTATTAATTCTTTACTTTGTAATACCAGAAATAGTTGGATTTAGTTTATCACCTATGCTTACTGCAATTATTTGTATGGGATTATGTTCAGGGGCATACATCAGCCAAATTATGCGTGGGACAATTAATTCGATAAGTCCAGGGCAATGGCTAGCTGCATATAGTTTAGGTTATAGTAAGAAGAGAGCTTTTTTGCATATAATTCTTCCTCAAGCTATAAAACGGGCAATGTCAGCAATTTTAGGAGAATTAGATCAATTAGTAAAAACTACTTCCATTGTATCTACTATTGGAGTGTTGGAAATAACTAGAGCTGCTACGAATATAGTATCTATAGAAATGAATCCCATCCCTACTTATTTAGCTGCAGCAATACTTTACTTAGTTATTTCTGCTACGCTTTTGTACATTACAATTAGAATAGAGAGAATACAAAATGCTTGTATGTAAAAATTTAAGCTATAAATATAAAAAGGTCAATAACTATTCTTTATATAATATTTCTTGCGAATTCCCATTTGGTACCACCACTTTATTAACAGGTTCAAGTGGATCTGGTAAGACTACATTAATTAAATGCTTATCCGGCCTATGTGATTATCAAGGCAATGTTTTTTTGTTTGGGAAAGAGCTAAAGACATTCAATAGTATTGAACGATCGAATAACATTGGTATAGTATTTCAAGATTTTAATTTATTTTCTAACCTAACTGCATTAGAAAATTGTATACAACCTTTAGTCAAGGTTAACAAAATTACCTATGCTAAGGCTAAGAAAACTGCTAGTAGTTGGTTAGACAAATTAAGGATGAAAGACTATATAAACAGATACCCCAATCAATTATCTGGCGGTCAAAAGCAAAGAGTAGCACTCGCTAGAAGTTTGGTAAAAAAAGTACAGTTTTTAATTTTAGATGAACCAACTTCTTCTTTAGATCGACAGTCTAATATAGAACTACTTGCAATTATTAATACATTGCAACAAGAAGGGATTACTCTACTAATAGTTACCCATGATCGATCCTTGATTAAAAATTTAGGTAAAGTAAATAGGTTAGAAATGGAAGAATTACAAGTCTATCACAACTCAGAGGCTATCCGAAAAGGTGTATAAAATTAGGTGAATGAGTTAATGGTAAACTACATTATTGGTTTTAACTATATAATGCATGGCCACAGACATCTTTTTTAAATTGGGTGTTGCAGCTATGAGTTGAATCCAGGCTTAATGGATTTATATAGCTTCCAGTAAAGCATTTCAGACAGTTATCCTTAAGCCAATGGCAGTAATCATTGGTTAACCAATAATATAAAAAAATATCTATAATTAATTTTATGGGCGTTTAGCTATAACATACATGATATCACTAGGGAACATTTTCGATATAGGTAAAAATAAAATAATTCCTATATATATAAAGATACTATAAAGTATGGGAGTATTACTGTCATGCGTAGTTCGTGTATATAATCCTTTTGTTGATATAGCTTTTAAATAACCATTATTTTTTATATGAAAACGATGCTTTGTTAACATTTTAATAAGATTTGATAAATTAAAATAGTGTAAATGTGGAGAAGAAAATTGTTTTTGCCACATACGATCAAAAAACTTAGTAAATCTAAAATTTACAAGTTTTTTAGATATTTTATATATTATTCCTTTACTATTTGGTAGATTTAATACCAATAACCCGTTTTTATTTAAACTCTTATAGCAAGTTGCAATGGTTTTTTCTATATTTGGTATGTGCTCGATTACATCGTTAAAAATAATAATATCAAACTTTTTGGATTCATCAAGAATGTTTGGGAAACAACCTATTTTGACAGGCAGACCGCGACTGGCAGTTGCATTACCAACATCTATATCAGATTCTATACCAAGAACCGAAAAATTTTTTTTTGCGAGTTCTAAAAACCATCCGTCTGCACATCCTATTTCTAGTAGTGTTCCCCCGTGGGGTTTTAATAGTAATATATTTTTTAAAAGAGTAGTAAAATTTTCTACTCGTAACCTTTTTAATCCTATTTCCCGAGAGTGTATGCTAGTATGGTTGTGAGTTAAATCTACTTGCATACCTGATTCTAGATTTGCATTTTCATAGTTACAATTCTCGCATACAAAATGCCACTCATAGCATCCATTAGCAAGCAAAGTACCGCAGATAGGACAACTTTTTTTTAACATACGAGACTCCTTATTTATATAAAGTCCGATGCCTATAAAATAGGTACCAGGAAGTGTTCAATTTTTTAGCTATCTAGATGTATTGTATAATAATCATTATTGTTATTCAACTGATTAAGTTATCTTAAAGTACCTTGAAATTTATATAGGATACTCTTAAAAAACTTAATATAGCAGGAATAAAAACATACGCATTTATTGGGTCACTTTTGCCAAATTTCATTCTTGGCCAAACAAGCCTTTAAAAGCATGTAGTAATGAAGTTGTTGACTTATTATAAAAGTGCTTCTTTCCATTAGGTAGATGAGGATGTCAAACCCTAATGGTCATTGATTTAACACAGTCCCATAAATATGAACTAGTATATGCTACAAGTTGAGCAAAACGAACAACCGCATAAGTAAATGGTCTTGTTGCATCTTTAACAATTTTATTAACACTTGTTAAAGCATCATTTGGGTCATCAATTTTTTTAGCAATCAAACCATATTTAATAGCTTTTTTAGAGTTGTTTTTAATCATAAATTTTCCTACTCTATAAGTATTTTTAGCTACTGGCTGTTTAGCAAATAATACGAAATGATCTTCATTTCTAGTTACCTTTGAATTACCAATTGGTGATATCGATATATATTTCATATTTTTACTTTCTAGTGGTTGAATACGAACTTGATTAACGCCTCCATACAGAATATTAGAAGTAATTAATTCTATCTCTTGTTCTGGTTGTATTTCTTCATACCTAAGATCCACCGGAGATGTAAGTGTAATCGTGTTAGCATATACAGTTGAAATTAATAAAGTTGATAAAACTAATAGTAATCTTTTCATGGTTTTTTCCCAGATTTTTTCAAATAATACGTATTGTATATTATTTTACCTTTAAAGTCAATATTAAAATACAAAGCTTTTATATATACTAAATGTGTTAATATTGAATATAAATCCATGAAAATATGCCATTTTTAATTTGGTGTGTTTTATTAGGATATGTCTGATTTCACCATTAATGACTCAATTAGCATATATTATAACCCATTGATATTTTATCATCCGTGCCGTAAAACTATTTTCTTCAGGTGGGGATATAAGGCATAAAATGTTTTAGAATATCTCTGTTAGCAGATAAATTGAAGTTGCTAATTAATTAGTAGGATAATATATCCATGAAGTTTAGGAAAGCCTACGAATTTAGGATAAAGTCCGATTCAGAACAACTGTCAAAATTAGAGCAGTTTGCAGGATGTTATTAAGGTTGAAGTATGAGAAAAATATAACCTAAAGATCTTTTTTGAAGATGGAGTTTGTGGAAATGTTGACGTGTCAAAACTAATTCCATTACAGGGTATATTTGAACCTTTGGAGGATTTATAGTTTTCAAAACGGTCTCAGTTAGTGATGATATTGGGACGATATGTTGTGGAAATGGAGCATATTTGTCGCCTGAATTTTTGTATTTAGAAATTAAAAACATTATTCAGTAGCTGAACAATGGAAAGAAGAAGGAAGCTAGTAAGAAAAAAACTAAGAAGAAAATGGTAACAACTGGTGATATAGCACAAGCTGTTTAATGACAAGGATGAATAACTTATAAGGAAATAAATATGCTAGATAATTTTTATTATTGGGCTATTAGTTTTTCAGTATTCGAATGCTTTTAACTCTGTGTTTAATAGTACATATGAGTAATTCACATTAAAATATATTGTAGAATACTTATATAAATTTATCAATTTATGTCATGATGTACATGTTTATTAAAGGAGTAATGAATGGATACGGTCAAGATAGGAAAAAAGGATGGTTTGTAAGTCCAGAATATACTCAGATTTCTATAATAAGTATTACTGAACTGTCTCACGGAACAAATTACAGAAAATTCGCAGCAAGCATTCCTGATAACACGCTAATTATAAGGAAGAAATTGATTTTGAAATAACTAGCAAAGTTACAGACATTCCGGTTGAACAAATTAGAGATTAGAAGCTGAGAATCAAGCTGATTTTGATGATGAAGTAAGGAAATTTAGAATAATATAATAACCCTAATATAATTTACTATAATATTAATAATTTTAATTTTAATTTTAATTTTAATTTTAAATTTAAATTTATTATTATGCCATTACCATCACGTTCTCAAAAACGTAGAATCATTGAGTTAGTAGCTTATACGCAAGTATTTTTAGATTCTATGCAAGGTAAGGATATATATTATAACTATGCTGTTGATAACAGTGAGGGAATAGAACAACTTATTGCAGATTTAGTTTCGGAGCAAAATCGTTTATTGAGTACTGAAACAAAGGCAAAAACTAAAGAAGGGATTGAAAATTATCTAAATGAATGTGCTATGAATATTCAACAACGCATGATAGATATATTGTCAAAGGAAGTACAGCTTTTAAGTGGAATACTAAATGAATTAAGCATAAAAACAGACATGCTAGATGAGAACGTCGTAGATGATGAGGATGTGAATAATGAGGCTATAGATGATTTTGAAGAACTGCGAATAAGTGGATTACGATATCATTCAAAGAAAAAACTGGAGGCCTGTAATAATACATTAGAGTAGGTAATGCTTGGATATAACTCTGGGATACACAAAATATATAATATGAAGCATACAATTAATGAATGCTATAACGGATTAGATTCCCTAGCTGAATCACAGTTTGGCAATCGATTGTCTGAAGGCACTGTGCTTGTGGTGAAACAACAAGCATTATCTGTAAATTTGT
>PIVX01000287.1 GCA_003353785.1 Gammaproteobacteria bacterium
CGACACCTCAGGAAAAAAGTGAGACGGATTCAAAATGTAACTAAAAAAATAACTATATTTATTTTAGTCCATCAACCGCAAACCCCCGGACCCGCACCCGAACTGGTCAACAACCTCGCCGATCGACAAACTGGCGGTAAGCTAACACCGTAATAAGGGGGCGTCAATTGACGGTCCGACCCAAAATCAATTGACGGTCCGACCCAAAATCAATTCACGGTCCGACCCAAAATCAATTTACGGTCCGACCCAAAATCAATTGACGGTCCGACCCAAAATCAATTTACGGTCCGATCCAAAATCAATTTACGGTCCGACCCAAAATCAATTTACGGTCCGACTCAAAAACAATTTATGGTAATCGTTTTATTGACAGAGTTAACAAATTGTAATACATAAGAGCCATATATATATATATTTTTAGCAAACCCGGATCGAGCAGCCTGTCACGCCGACCAATGGTCCGAATGGAGCTCCTGCCTGAACGGCGGTCATCGATGCGAAACCCCATCCCAATCGTACAGGATTCGAGCCGTCAGTCCCGAAGCGTGCGCGGACAGCGTGAGCAGGCGCGAATGTTTCGTGCCCTGTCAATCAACATCGACCAACCCGCCGCAATCGACTAGACGACCGACCTACAAACCGGCATCGATCTCGCCAAAATCCCAGCCCAACTTCCTCAACACCGGTACCGGAGGCGCCGTCACCATATTGATGGCCGTCGCGTTCGTCTTGGCCACCATCCTCATTTGCTACAAATGCTGCCCCAACCGACCCAACCGCGTAAGCAGAACCGCCGTGATGCACCAACAAAGTATACAGATCGCCCAAATGACACAAACCATTGAAAGGCTCCGAAATCAGATTTTCCCCGACCCACCCACGGACACCCCGACCGGACATCCCGATACCCTCACTCAACCGATACCAAATCTCGTCGACATATCGATAGAACCAGCCGATGACACCACCCACCGAGCCCAAATCCACCCCGATCCCGACGAAAGCCTCCCATATCCCACCCACGCCGAAGCCGCCCAAATATT
>PIVX01000288.1 GCA_003353785.1 Gammaproteobacteria bacterium
AGTTTGAGTAAATTTATTAGGAATACATAATATATGGGTCGGCCAAAACATTATTTACTTTTTATTCTGTCGCAATCTATCCGATAATGGCCTCTATTTGGTCCCCAGACATGGGGAGTTTTCGTAAATATCGATCGTCTGGCTTTAGGGGCGGCGCGTCCTATCCTACAACACAGGGACAAAACACCCTATTTTTTCGACTTTTAAAACGGCCATAAAAGTGTATCGTCTTTAATTTGAGCAAAATTTCTCACGAACATGTAAAATATGGATCGACGAAAACAATATTAGCTCTTTACCCGATCCTTATCGACCTCGTATGGCCAACCCTCAAACACTGAACACGGAACATCCGCGGCTGCCTCATTAGCATATTAAGCATAGGATTGGCACTCGCCACTGTGACGTCACAGATCGTGTACAAAGTATAGGCCTAAAACACCCTCTTTTTCGACTCTTCATTTTTGTTATTTCTACAGAGTTTTATCAAAGGAAATATGCTTGTACTGGTGACGTCAATAAACACGTTTTTAGTTAAACAAACTTTGCAGCAAATCGCACCCGCATACCCTATTCTTTTATCCTTTTGACAACGACTGCAGTCGTTTTTGCCATTTTTCCATGTTAGGAGAGCTCATTCGGGACGCCGCGCCGCCCTAATTAGCATATTAACCATAGTTTTTTCAATCTTCATTATGACGTCATAGATTACACGCAAAGTATAGGCATCCTAATTAGCATATTAACCATAGGGCTTTCAGTCATATCTGTGATGTCACATATAGTGTACAAAGTATAGGCCTAAAACACGCTCATTTTTCGAGTTTTTAATTGGCCAAAAATGTCTATGGTCATTAAATTAGGTCAAAAATTTCTTGCGAATATGTAAATTTGGATCGACCCAAACATTGTTAGTCTTTTACCCGGTCCTGATCGACCTCGTATGGCCAACCCTCAACCTCTAAACATGGAACATTAACAGAAAAACGCTTATATATTTAGGGACAAAACACCCTCATTTTTCGAGTTTTTAATTGGCCAAAAA
>PIVX01000289.1 GCA_003353785.1 Gammaproteobacteria bacterium
CTAAAAAAAAAAATATATATAAAAAATAATAATAATAATATTAAAAAAAAATATATATAATTATATAAAAACATATAATTCATGCTATTAGCTATCGTTTGATGTATATATCGCTATATAATATAAATTATTGCAAAGTCGATATTTAATAATTAATTAGCGACATTTAAATTAAATTTTGATCGCGTTTGACTCGCGAGACAATAAGCTTTCGATCGAAAAAGGTTTGAACGATTTTCGTTAACGTTTCGAAAATAACTAAAATTATCGATTTTTATCGATAATCGAACAATAATTTAAATCAAATTTTGATCGCGTTTGACTCGGAACCTTATTAGCTATCGATCGAAAAAGGTTTGAACGATTTTCGTTAACGTTTCGAAAATATCTAAAATTATCGATTTTTAATCGATTTTTATCGATAATCGAACAATAATTTAAATCAAATTTTGATCGGGTTTGACTCAGAACCTTATTAGCTTTCAATCGAAAAAAATTTCAACGTTAAACGTTAACGTTTAAAAAATATATAAAATTATGGATTTTTCATCGATTTTTATCGATAATCGAACAATATTTTAGATAAAATTATGCTCGCGTCAAACCTTATTAGCTTTCGAACGAAAAAAGTTTCATGGTTTATCGTTATTGTTTAAAAATAACTAAAATTATCGATTTTTATCGATAATGAGCAATAATTTAAATCAAATTTTGATCGCACTTGACTCGTCGTGAGACAATAAACTGTCGAAAGAAAAAGGTTTCAACGATTTTCGTTAACGTTTCGAAAATATCGAAAATTATCGATTTTTAATCGATGTTTATCGATAATCGAACAATAATTTAAATCAAATTTTGCTCGCGTTTGAATCAGAACCTTATTAGCTTTCGAACGAAAAAAGTTTGAAGGTTAATCGTTATTGTTTAAAAAATATCTAAAATGATCGATTTTTATCGATAATAGAGCAATAATTTAAATCAAATTTTGACCGTACTTGACTCGTGAGACAATAAGCTTTCGACAGAAAAAGGTTTCAACGATTC
>PIVX01000290.1 GCA_003353785.1 Gammaproteobacteria bacterium
GGCTTTGTTCGTATGTGCGCCTCTCTTCCACCTTCTGATTGCTGACCATATTCTTTACTCGGCTTGACCTCATCTCGACCTTTGACCTTCTTGTCTTCTACTTCTTTCTCCATTGGACTGTGCACTTCTTGGACCTTGACTGCTCGTTCTTTCTTGATTGATTGTTCCTTCTTGACTCGCTGTCGCTTCTGTCTATCCACTCGTCGTTTCTCCTCTTCTTCTTCTTGTCTCCTTTCTTCATCTCTTCTTTGTTTTCGCTCCAACATCATCTGCTCATCTTCTTTCCTCCAACGTTCTTCTCTTTCTTTCCGTTCTTCGTCCTGACGTTCGTACTCCTCTTTCCATCGCTGCTTCCACTCTGACAGTATTCGTTCGGTCTCTTGTTTCTGTTCGGGTGTGGGTTCTTTCCATTCTATCCATGTCATAGTGTAACCTGTTCGAGCTTCTTGTTGTTGGTTGCCGTTGGTCTGTCCGTATGGTCGTTGCTGTGTCATCTTGTACTTATCCATCATGCACTTGAGGTCAGGTAGTAGGCTTCTTGCCAATCGATGCCGAAGGTTCTCCACCACTTGAAGGGCCAAGAGAGACGCGTTTGTAGAAAGCAACCTTTACTAGGCGCTACAAAGGACAACAATGTAAAATACTAACAACAGGCGGCTTATATACCTACCGGAAATGCCGTACTAGGAATGCGCATAACTACATATTTGTCATAGATCACATATCACAGGGGCGGCTCCTTCACTCCCCCCTTTTGAGTGGCGTTTCCTGGATGTTCTGAATCGACCTTCTGTCTTGAACGTTTGATCTTTGGTCGACGTCCGGCTAACATTTGAATTCGTGATGGTCTCGCCATGCTCTGATGATGTGATTTTTCTGAGTTGTATTTGACTTTCCAATCTCGACGTTTCCAATCTTGGTGTCGTCGCCATAAATGACATTGGGGTGTCTGCCAACCGTTCTCCCCTTCTTGAGTGAAATAACAATGTTCCCATCCTTTAGTGATTGGTTCCTTTGATCGTTGGGGATTTCCACCCATCCA
>PIVX01000291.1 GCA_003353785.1 Gammaproteobacteria bacterium
ATAACGTTCCGAGTCAAACGCGATCAAAATTTGATTTAAATTATTGTTCGATTATCGATAAAAATCGATTAAAAATCGATAATTTTAGTTATTTTTGAAACTTTAACGAAAATGGTTCATACCTTTTTAGATCGAAAGCTAATAACGTTCCGAGTCAAACTCGGTCAAAATTTGATTTAAATTATTGTTCGATTATCGATAAAAATCGATTAAATATCGATAATTTTAGTTATTTTTGAATTGTTAATGATAAACGTTGATTCTTTTTTCGATCAATAGCTAATAACGTTCCGAGTCAAACGCCATCAAAATTTGATTTAAATTATTGTTCGATTATCGATAAAAATCGATTAACAATCGATAATTTTAGTTATTTTTGAAACTTTAACGAAAATGGTTCAAACCTTTTTAGATCGAAATCTAATAAGGTTCAGTGTCAAACTCGGTCAAAATTTGATTTAAGTTATTGTTCTATTATCGATAAAATCGATTAAAAATCGATAATTTTAGTTATTTTTGAAAAGTTAACGAAAATGGTTCAAACCTTTTTAGATCGAAACCTAATAACGTCCCGAGTCTAACGCGAACAAAATATGATTTATGTTATTGTTCGATTATCGATAAAAATCGATTAAATATCGATAATTTTAGTTATTTTAGAAACTTTAACCAAATTGCTTCAAACCCTTTTAGATCGAAAGCTAATAACGTTCCGAGTCAAACGCGATAAAAATTTGATTTAATTTAATGTTCGATTATCGATACAAATCTCAAACAAATCAGTCAGTGCAAGTTCGACATTCCGTCTGCTCTGCTTGGGCTCTCAAACAATTCAGTCACTGCAAGTTGGATATTCAGTCTGCTCTGCCCTGGTTCGACTCGCAAACAATTTGGTCTCTGCAATTTGATCATTCCATCTGACAAGACGTATAAATAAGACATATAAAATAAAAATAATATATTATTTGTATTATTTCGGTCTTGTTCTGGCGAAGCCAGAACGGGTTGTCTAGTCTACTTACAAATGAGAGAGCTGTTTGT
>PIVX01000292.1 GCA_003353785.1 Gammaproteobacteria bacterium
ATTGAAGCGGGAAGAGGTCGAGACCGATCATCTTGTGATTTATGAATTGTCTCTATTACCGGATACAGTTTCTCGGCATCGTCTGGTAAGCTAGACAAGACAATTCTAATCACTTTCTTGTATAGTCGATCCATTTGCTTAAATCGAAGTATACACAACGAACTAAATCTAGGATCTTGGTCAACTGCTTTCAGAAGTGCGGAACTTTTCTGAAGCATGAAAGAGATATTTCCAAACATAGAAACCATTGGGGAATGGTTATAGTATGGGTCTGGACCAATTTAGTATGAATCTTTAAGTGAGGATGGTCAACTGCCAAAGCTAGTTCAGACCATTGTTTCTCTCTACTTAATAATAACTATAAAAAGGTCACTCTGGGGAAACAATCCAATGGGCCAGCTCCTATATTGGATATAAGAGGACAATTATGGATTGCGCCATCAGGAATAAGAAAAGCTGGATCTGAAGTAGGGTCTTGCGACTCGAACTTCTCCATCATTTCTATAGGAAATATTCTAGTAGTGGTCAAAGGATAAGTAGCGATCTTATCATATAGCGGTAGTCTAGAGGTCTCTATAGACTTGCTGGTAGTCGGGTATTGTAGGACTAGCTGACAAATATATCGTCGAAGCATTCTTAGTCTTTTAGTCCAAGTTTCGACCATTTCTCCCATGTTTTCTAATGGGGTCTTAGGATAGCAATATCGGAACCCTAATTCATAAATAATCTGCTTCCATTTGTAAGTCCAGATAAGCATAGTTAGGTTTCAGCTCCGGCGACAGCTCAGAAGGAGAATGTCCCAATTGTACTAACCGATCTCGAAAGTTTCGAGTGGTCGATTTCCAACTATCTAGTTGACTTTAAATGTTAGCCGAACTCACTAGTTCGTCTGTGGATTTAGGTCCTTTAATCAAAGGATGAAGTAAATTTTCTAGAGTGAAAATATTCTCCTCTTCGGGATGAATTAATCCCATTGGGGCAATTCATCCTAAGAAAAGGGACTTCCGATCTCATTACCTTTCTCTTCAGTAAAATTTACTT
>PIVX01000028.1 GCA_003353785.1 Gammaproteobacteria bacterium
AGTTATTTACCTTATATAGTTAATTTTTAAGGCTCTAAAAAACCTATTCATGAGCTAATATACTGCTATTCATAATTAATGTCTACTGTATAACTAAATTTTTAAGTAATGTAAACTATAGGTGAGTTAAGGGAGATTTAAATTAGTAAGCGCATGTGGGCAAAAGTTAGATATGACAGTAATTTCAATTAGCTTTGTTATCTGTTTTTACTCAACCTAATACTCCAAGCATGTACCATTTGAAGAGCATATTCCTTTTGAAATTTTTTCAAGAACTTTATTGGTAAATTTATTTATATTACTTAATGAGCACTTCATTATCTTCTTCCCTTAATTTCCAACGTAACATACCATATGAAAAAGCTATATTATCATAAGCCATAATGCTACTACGAGTATATGTAAAACCAGTTGGGTGTTTTACTTTTATAGTTCCAGCCCATTCTATATAGGATGGTTCTTGTTTGTTTAAAACTTGTAAGTATACTTTTTCTGGATCTGGTTGCTTTGCTTCACTGATCAATAAGTAATGAGAATCAAAACTTATCATCACTCTAGTATTATTGGACCATAATGGCGTTAAGATATCCAGTTTAAGCAGGTTGCTATTATCATTAAGTCGTGCTTGTATTAATTGAGCAGAACGGTTTATATTCTTATAATCATCTGTTCCCCATAAAATTGAGCCGTCCTCACGATATTGTAGCGAAGTATATCTATGTATAGATCTATTGAAATTTGCTTTGGCTATTCCAAAAGATATATCTGTGATATTTTTCCAGCTATTACCATGATCATAACTTATCCATACTTTAGACTGTTTAGTAGTATCTCCAGAAGAAACTAACCAAGCACCATTTTCATTGGTTTTGTTCATGGAAGAAGGCCAAGGAAAACAAGTATGAAAATGGCGTATATCTCCTTGAGATGAATTAGTAAGATGAGATATTTGTTTAAATACTATCTCCCAACTATTGCCATCGTCACGAGAACGCCAAACATGTAACTTCTCAGAACCTGTTGCATATTCGGAAAACATAATTACACCTTTATACTCTCCAATACTCCACGAGCCATGCCAGTTATAGTTCCCAGTACTACGTTTGCCAATAAAATTCCAATCTTTGTCAAAAATGTAGATGGTTCCAAGATTACTATTAGTTCTGCTTAGTTGTAATAAGTGGCGTCCAGAGGATGTTGTAAAACAACGTCTAAAAATACCTTTTTTTTCATTTTCTTCCAAGCCTAATTCATTTTTTTTAACTCTTTTATTTGGCCATACTTTTTCCCATGTCTTACCACAATCTCGAGACATAAAAATTTGTCTTTTCCGAGTTGAAGATGCAATAATATCTTGTGTTGCACGCCAGTCATTAAAATTGAAAACATGCTCTAAGAACTCCATTCTTTCCCCTTTTAATGCTTTAACTTCTTCTACCTCGACAATTATTTTTTTTGAAGCACGTTTATTGATAAATTTAAGAATCGCTTGAGAATTTTTTGGAGTAGCTTGTTTTTCATGAGGAACTAAATTTTTATCTGGAGTCTCCTTAAATGTATTAGAAATCGTTTTTCCAAAACATAAATTACTAAACAAAAAAAGCAATATGTAGGTATAAAAAATCATTGTATTCTTTAATTATTTTTAAATTCAATATCCCATATGATTTTACGATTATGCCCTGGGCAACTAGCTCGTATTACGGTAGTAGGAGTCATTTTTAAATAGCCAACAGAAACCCAACCAATAATGGGATCCTGTTGGCCACGTATCTTAGATATTGCACAATCGTTAGAGATTAATTTTGCCTCTAAGAATCCACCTTTAAAGTTAACTCTAAATCCATTATCTTTAACTATAGGATCAAGATCTGGAGCTAAATGAAGACTAGAAATGTAAGTATGCTCATTAGTAGATAAAACA
Organism: Gammaproteobacteria bacterium; assembly: GCA_003353785.1. GTDB lineage: Bacteria > Pseudomonadota > Gammaproteobacteria > PIVX01 > PIVX01 > PIVX01. Next base: position 1,925 of record PIVX01000028.1, read on the forward strand.
ATGTCTTCTATACGAAGTTTTTTACCAGGATTATAGAATATGCTTCTCTCTTGAGTAAAAAATGGTTGCTTACTTACTGTACCACGAATTTGAAACCCATCTTGTGTCTCTTGGATCGGTTTTAAATATGAGCCTATCAATTTTATTGATTTTACTGGAACTACTTTATTTTGCAGGGATATAGTATTATGTGCTGCCGGGCTTACAATATAGTTTCTCATATCATCTTTTTGATAACCATATTTTCCTGAATCAACAAAAATAAACCTATTGAATTCAAATAGTTCAAAACTAAGCTCGTCAGCGTGTTTATGTCCTAGATTATGTGCCATTCCAGTGACGAATATCATTGATTGATTTTTGGCATCTGGAATAGAACGGATAATCGCATAACCTGAAGCAGTAAGATCGCCAACTAAGAAACACTTACCTGAGTTCATGCAGGTTTTTTTTGCATCGGTAGAAAAAGCAGAAATGTCTTTTTTATTGCCTCCGCTGTCTCCTACCCTAACTACTTTTTTATTAGGAAAGACTAGCCAAGGAGATATAGATTTTGCCTTTTTTATTATACTTTCTACGTTAGATATTCCTTCCAGTGCCTTAAGTTGAATTAATATGTCTTCAAGAACGAAAAAATGGTAAGAAGGTGAGTTTTCAGTATGCACACCTTGTTCGGTAAATTGGCCAGATATGATTTCTTTAAATTTTCTTTCTATAAAATCCTTTGTATTAGCACAAGCAGGACGTGAAGAGGCTATTTGACATAATAAATTAAGCCCTGCTACTTGAAATAGTCCGTGATTACTTATATTGATGAATTTATCTTCTTTTAATTTACTTATATGAATATCCGCTAAGGAAATAATATTCTTCTTACGTTCTTCGTTAATATGAATGATTCCTCTTTGAATCATGTCAAGAAAAAAAGCAATGCGTATGGCACGAATTCCTGCTGCCATATCGTACCAAGAAAAAGGATGTGATTTTTTCTCAATAAAGTGATAGTGATACCAGTCTTCAGCAAATTCTAGTGCTTCCTCAATCAAAGCAGGATCTTTTGTTTTAAAATACTCATTTAGAATAGGATCTGTCATCCTCCAGGCATTAAGTTGATATCTCCAATTTCTATCATTGTAAGGGTCAGCACCCCAATCCAAAGGTATCTTAAGTGGCCATGGTTTTACATTAGCACGAGGAGTAAAACCTTCTTCACGTTGTTTTTTGGCACTGAAGGTTGTTCTAAGATAAATATCTTCTTTTGTGATTGTTTTTGAAATTGCAAATGTTTCTACATTAATAGTTATGCTAGAAAAAAGGATCAATAATAAAAAAAAGTGACTGATATTAATAGGCAACACTACCTCTCAAATTATCAAATAAATATTCGTAGACTATTTTACCACTAAATTATAACATATATACAAGGAAAAGCTATAGTATACGAAAAGGCTATTTTTGATTCTTCCCTAAAAAGTCAATTTTAAAAAGATCTATATTTTTTAGAGCACTATTATAATTGATGTACAAGTTAAACTATATTTCTGTAAAATATTTTGATATAAAATTCATATATATTTTTAAATTATCTAATTGATTTTCTGATGCTTGTTGTTTGTCAGTAATTGACTTGAGCCAATCAATAGTTTTTTTGCGTAATTCTTGAATATGACTCAAAAGAGGGTCTATAAGATTTGAGTTATTGGCTAGATCATCTAAAATTTTATCTACAGTATATTCGTGAAATAGTTTGGATAAATTAAAACATTTCTTGGGGATGCCAATAAAGTTAAATAGTCCTGGTATTTTATGTCCATGAGAATCAAAGTATACGCCATAAACTGGTTTATTAACTGTTAGTGATAAAATAATTGCATGGAACCGTGATGCAATCATGCACTGTGCATAAGATAGTTTATTCAAATAGTCTTCTACAGAAGTAGGTCTATATAAAAAGAGACGCTTTTGATAATCCGCATTATTTTTTATAATAGCTGAATAAATAAAATCTGCTAGTTCTTGATCTGCAGTAGTTTGAATATATATTACAATCTTTGAATTTTCTTGTGTTAAATATTGTTCGCATAGAAATTTTGTAAATGTATATGCTTTACTATTACAATATTTATTAAGTTTAAATGACTTAGTATCCATGTTTTTTTTATTCTTTGATAATCTTATACCCCAGCCTTCAGATCTCATTGCAATGGCTAAATGATTTTCTGGTAATTCAATAGTATTTATTTGGTTGTTTACTGCTTTTTTATCTTGTTCAAGAAAGAATGCTGGATCTAATAGAGTGAGAGTTTTTACTGATGTTAACTCGGAGAAATACTGTGTTGAAATAATATCTCTAAAAGCAATATAATTAGTAAGTTCTAATGTCTTTACAATAAATTTAGTAGAGTCTCCTTCAAATGGACCAAATGTAGATGGAAGTAGAATGCTTTGTTTATTTGTTGTTTTTGCTGCTATTATTGGTAAAGTACGCCAAAATAAATTCTTAATATTTTTATTATCATTATAAGAGAATAAAAACTCTCCAGAAGCCAAGATAATTAATTCAGAGTTTTCAGCATTACAATCTTTGAGAAATAGAGATGGATTGAATATATAATTTTCTAATTTTTTTTTTGAATCTTCAAAGACAGTTATGCTGAAAAATTTATTCCCTAGAGATAATAAGCACTCTGAAAAATAATTTCGTGACTTAGAACTAAGAATAACTATGTTTATTTGGGCATTGGGAAAAGCTCTACTAAGAAGAGACATTTGTCCTTGGTTTATGGCAAGGTCGCCAATGTTGCTAGCCATATGCCCAAAAAAGACTGAAATATGTGATGGAAACATAGTATTTTAAAGTTGTAGTAGTAAAATGATGTTTCTAGTGTAGCAGAATTTTGCAAATGAGGAATTTAAAATCAAAGAAAAAATGTATCATAATTATTTTTTAGTTTGTTAAATAGTTCACAATAGGGAAAAAGCCTAATATATCAACAGATGATTGTATGATTTGCCAGTAATTTGTTTATTATTTTATCGTTAAATGTGTAATAATAACCAAGTAGTTACGAAGTGACCTTTTCTTGGTGGTAGTTTATTGATTGGTTTATAATCAATATTAGGGTTTGGTAGTAGAAAGTCTTTTTTCTAAAGAATCTCTATAAATTTTGCTCAAATAAAAATTCGATTATGATACAATGTTTTTTAAAATTGTCAGTTTGATTGGGGTGGATTGTTGATTTATAAAAGATGTTTTATATTTAAATAGTATTATTTAATATCATGAATAAAATATACTTAAAATCACGTAATTTGTTCAAAAAATCTATAAAGGAAATAGTTTCTCGCAAGGTTCATAAGCATATTAAAAAAGAAGGTATTAAAGATATTTCTTTTTGGTTTAATAGCAAGTATGGTAAATTTTATTCTGAAATAGAATTAAACAGAATATTATTTTCTATCATAAAAACTAGTTATCCGCATGAAGCCGTAATAATTGGAGATAAAATTCAGTTGGTTGAAAAAGATCCTCTGTTCATGAAAATTTTAGCTAAGGTTCATAAAGATATTGGTAACATAGCAAAATATAAATTTTTATTAGATGAAATTACCAAGATAAGTCCACAAGAGCATTACAATGAATATTCTTTAGATTTGGACGAGAATAATAAAATAAGTATAAATAAATTTAAAAGAAACCTATTAGCATTATCTGATAATGAAGAAATATCTCAGCAAAGGCTCCAACAGTTTTTAGATGAAAATAGTGAAGAATTTGATGACAAAGCTCGCTTTAATAGATTAGTTTTCTCAATTTTAAAAGATTCTCATACAAGTTTAGCAATTAATTATGGACTCGATTATTACAATAGTCAAAGAGAGACTATAGATGTTGGGTTTGTCCGCGTTTTATTACTTAGGCTTGAGCGGCTAATGTTATTTGAGAAAGCAAAACAGTTAGCTGTAGAGATGTTTAAGAACGAACCTTCTAATTCTTTTTATGAAGATAAAATAGTTCGATACATATCTATAGAAAATAGTGAAGAAATATTATCTCAAGATGATAATATAGAAACATATACCAAAAATTTTTTATTAACATTGTTAGGGACGGAAAATTTAAATTTAAATTTAGATTTACTAGTATATAAAATTATTTTTACGATTGCGAAGGATAAACAAGAATTTCAAAAATTAGCTGAATATTATGCAAATAAATATTTTACTGCTTCAGAAGGAGATGATGTACTACGAAAGTTATTAGTTCAAGCTAAATTTAATAATCAAAATGTAAAAAAAACTCAGAAGGTAAATAAAAAATCAAGAATAAGTTCATATATTGAAACACTTGAAAAACTAGATATAAGAAATTTATTCAAGCTTGTTTTCGGAGGAAGAAAATATTGGTGGCTTATCAAGAAATTAATTAACAAGTATAATTTGGGCAATACTGGGGTGAATATATCTCGATATATCCCCATTATCATAAGTTTACTATCAAAACACCAAGTTAAGGTAGCTAATAAATTTTTTACTAACGATAATGAGTTAGATGGGTTGCTATATATTTATAATAATGTAAATTGGCAATATAATAAAATACCTGTTATAAAAAAAACATTTGCCAGAGTAATATCTATAGTCAAACATTCTAAGTTTGACATAAAATTGCCAGATAAAATTACTTTACCTAAAAGAAAGAACAGTGAGAATTTTAAAAATACTCTGTATGTTGTTCATATGAGGGCTCCAATTATTAATAATGGTTATACTAGAAGGACTTCATTTATTCTAAAGATGTTACATTTACAAAAGTATAATCCCACTGGTGTGACACGACTTGCTTTTCCTCATGAACTTTCAAAATATAGGGATACTAAAATAGTAACGATGGAATTAGTTGATGACACCAATTTTTATGCTCTAACTGATCCAGCAGGAGGGTTAAATCGACGCGCATTAGGTGAATATATTAATATATATGCTGATCGATTAATAGATATTGTGGAAAAAGAAGAAATAGAAATAATTCATTCAGCTTCTAATTATTTAAATGGCATGGCATCTATAATAGCAAGCCGTAAATTAGGGATCCCTTGTATATACGAAGTGCGTGGTCTTTGGTATCTTACTAAGCTTACAGTAGATGATAAATATTCTGAGAGTATAAAATATGCTATGGAAGAAAGAATGGAATTGCAAGCAGTTAATAGTGCTGATAAAGTAATAGTAATTTCTGAGTCTTTGAAAAAATATTTTATTGATCGTGGAATTAGTCGAAAAAAAATGATTTGTGTTCCAAATAGTGTAGATACGGATGTATTTGATCCTAAAAAAGTAGATATAGAATTAGCAACAATGATTGAATTCCCAAAAAATATTTCTGTCATTGGCTATGTAGGTTCTTTTGTAGAGTATGAAGGATTAGACATCTTAATACATGCTACCAATGAATTAAAACAAAGAGGGTATGCTAATTTTAGAGTTTTATTAATAGGTGATGGTGCCGTAGCAGAAAATTTAAAAAAGTTTGTGAATAATTACAAAATCGAGGATCTAGTACACTTTATTGGGAAAATTCCGCCGGAAGAGGTTGCCCCTTACTATTCTCGAATAGATATTGCCCCTTTCCCGCGCAAGAGATATCCTGTTACTGAATTGATTCCTCCATTAAAAATAATGGAAGCTATGGCAATGGAGTGTGCTGTAGTTCATTCGGATCTTCCTGTGCTTAAAGAGACTAGTATAAACAAAAAAACAGCGATAGAATTTGAAGCGAATAATATTGATAGTTTAGCAGATGTACTAGAGTATTTATTAGAAAACCCCGAAAAAGCAAAAAATATGGGCCGGAAAGCAAGAAAATGGATAATGGATAATCGCTCTATTTATCGGGTAAAAAAGAAATTGCAAAATGCATATGAAAAAATCTAATAACCACAGGTGGTAGGTTTTGAATTTACAAGATAGATAATAGTGGGCTCTATCTGAAAATTTAGCTGGAGATTATTTCTTATTTTCTCTTTGCTAAATTTTTCTTGATGAGCTTGGTAAGTTAGGTGTTTCCATGTTGCTGTCGATATTTATCTAATACATCATCAGACTCACCACTTAAAACAATTTTTCCTTTATCTAGCCATATAACCTTATTGCATATCTTGCTTAGGATCTTGGAATCATGTGATGCTATGACAATAATATTAGAATTCTGTACTATAGCATTTATTCTTTTTTGTGCTTGTTCAATGAAAGAGATATCTCCAACTCCAACGACCTCATCTAATAGAAAAATTTCAGGCTTACATTGGGTTGCTATGGAGAAAGCTAGCCTAAGTTGCATACCACTTGAGTAAGTTCTAATAGGTAAATAAATAAAATCACCCAGTCCAGTAAATTCAATGATCTCATTTATGTTTTCTTTAATTTTTTGTGGTTTGAGCCCTTTGAGTTTGCTGATCAGTTTAATATTTTCTATTCCGCTTAGTTCTTGCGTTAATCCCATAGTAAAATCTATCAAAGATGAGATATCACCATCGATACTAATAGAACCAACAATAGGCTCATAGATCCTAGCAATTACTCTTAAAAGGGTGCTTTTGCCAGAGCCATTATGGCCAATTAGGCCTACTTTATCTCCGTCATTCATTTCAAGATTAATATTATCTAATGCTTTGATAGTGGTAATAGAGGCATTTTTTTTAATTGCGCCCCCGGATGAGATATTTAGAAAACGATGTTTCAAGGATCTGGAATTATTTCCAAATATTGGGAACTCAAGATCCAGTGATGTTAATTTAATGTGAGCCATAATATTAAACCCAAAAAGCTATCCGATGTCTCATTCTTGCTAAACATAAAAAAGCTAAAACAATTCCAAAGACGCAAATAGATACGGAGATCTGTAAACTAATTATCTTAGTGATATTACCAGACAGGGGATCTCTAATTAAACTAATAATATGAGTTAATGGATTAAAATGTGCCAGCCATGCTCTGTGTGTTGGTAGCATTGAAGGTTGCCAAATGATTGGTGTAATGAAAAAGATTAATGTTACTATACTATTTATGATCTGATGTAGATCTCTAAATCTTGCTCCTAGCATCCCTAGTACTAATCCAAATGACATACTGCATAGTATAATTATGATAATACCTAATAATAAGAGCAACAAATGGGTCATTCCAAATTGTTTGTTAGTAAAAATCAGGATTGGTAAAATTGCTAAAAGATTATGTAAGAAGATGATACTGTTTCTAACAACTATTCTAAAAGCGTATATTGGATATGGTCTTCTTTCTTGCTTAATAAATCCAGATGCCTCTACAAAACTATTGGTAGATTCTATGATCATAACTGATATTAAGTTCCAAGTTAGAAATCCAGTTGCTAGAAAGGGGAAGTATGTATACATATCCATTTTAAAAAGGTTTCCGTATAGGAACCCCATAGTGTATATCATTACTCCCATACTGATAGTGATCCAAAATGGGCCTAAAACTGATCTTCTATACTGAATTTGAATATCTACATATCCAAGAGTAAGCCAAACCCTCCATGCAATTAAGCTATCGATGATTTCTTGGCTAGCGTTAGAAAGTTTTTTATTGAACATGTTTAAAATTACTATTTCTACTAATTTGATTATATGAAACTGTTTTTAGCTATCTATTGTACACATAAAACAATAAAAATAATACTTAAGATATTTATTTGTAATATTTCAATGTGTTATAGAAATATATTAATAAGCATTATTCTGGATAAATATTAAACTAAACTAACGGGATGTGCTCATGATTTATTCAATAATGTAGTTAACTAACTAGCCCAATAGCATATTCAATTTCATTAATATATTTTTTGATGTCTTGCAAGTTTGTTTTTGTTTCTATGTTTAATCGCATGAGCGGTTCAGTATTTGATATTCTTAAATTGAAGCGCCAGTTAGCAAATTCCATACTTAACCCATCCATTTCATCTTGTAAAAGACAGTCATTATGAAAATGTTTAGATATTTTATGCTTTATTCTATCGTAAGTATCACAAATAGGGTAATTAATTTCTTCGCTACATGGATAACTAGCTCTTCTATCATCAACTAATTTTGATAATGGTTTGTCATCTATGCTTATTATTTCAGCCACAAGTAACCACGGAATCATTCCACTATCGCAATAAGCAAAATCGCGAAAATAATGATGTGCACTTATTTCCCCACCATAAATTGCATTATTGGCTCGCATACTCTCTTTAAAGAAAGTGTGTCCGGCTTTGCTTTTAATTGGAGTTCCTCCTGATTGTTTCGCTATATCAATAGTATTCCATATTAACCTAGTATCGTGAATAATATTTTCACCTTTATGCTTTGCTAAAAAAGAACTTGCTAATAGTCCAACGATATAATATCCATCGATGAATCTACCATTTTCATCAAATAAAAAACAGCGGTCAAAATCTCCGTCCCATGCAATGCCCATGTCAGCGTTGTGACTTATTATGGCGTCTGTTGTGTCTTTACGGTTCTCAGGTAAAAGTGGGTTAGGGATCCCATTTGGGAAAGTTGGATCTGGATGGTGGTGTATTTTTATAAATTCAATTGGTATTTTGCGATTATGAAAACGTTCTTCAATAGCATCGATAACATGACCTGATGGTCCGTTGCCAGAATTAACAACTAACCTAAGAGGTCTTAATAGATCTAATTTTATATAGGATAATATGTGGTCAATATAATTATCCAGAACTGAAGATTTTGTTAGAGAGCCTCTTGATTTTATCGGTTTAAAATCTTGTCTCTCAACAATTTCTTGTATTTTTTTTAAATCATCCTCATTTATGGGTTTGGCATTTTTACCAACGAATTTTATTCCATTATAATCTATGGGGTTGTGGCTAGCTGTGACTTCTATACCGCCGTCAACATCAAGAAAAAAAGAAGCAAAGTAAACTTCTTCTGTACCAGTCATACCAAGATCTATAACATTTGCTCCTGAGTCCATTATTCCTTGAGAGATCGCCTGCTTTAGAGGCTCACTAGTAAGGCGCACATCTTTTCCGATAACTATATTTTTGGCTTTAGTAAATTGAGCAAATGCACGTCCTATAGCGTAAGCTATATCATCATTCAGTTCTTCTCCTATTTTTCCACGCACGTCATAAGCTTTAAAGCAATGCAATTTATTCATTAAATATCTCAAATATTACTAAAGGTAATTATATTTTTTCTGCTTTGTTATAAAACAACTGTAGCATTGGAAGATCAATGCCTAGGATCTTCAATTGCTGATTTTTTTCAATTAATACTAACAATTATATATATTCATTATAGGATTAACAAGTTGACTTTATTAAAAACTTATATAAATTTTATAAGAGTATAGAATTATTCTGCTAGTTCTACTTGTTCACTATACTTACATTCTTTTTGAGGACATATTTTTTCGGTCCCTTTTCTTTTGGTAACTTTTATACTTAGGATTGGCCAGGAGCATTCTGGACATTGCTCATTGACAGGCTCATTCCAAATAGCGTATTTACATTTGGGATAGTTAGCACATGAATAGAAAATTTTTCCATATCTAGATTTCCTTTGTAAAATTTTACCTTTTTTACACTCTGGGCAATCGACTTCAGTCTCTTTGGGTTTTTCTAATGGTTCCATGTGCTTACAATCTGGATAGCCGCTACAACCTATAAATTTCCCATATCTTCCAGCTTTGATAACTAGATCTGAAGAGCATTTCGGACATTTTTTATCTATTACTTCAGGTTCATTGCTTGAATTTTCGGAACCATCTAAGTTTCGGGTATAATCACATTCTGGATAGCCATCACAACCTATAAATTTCCCATGTCTGCCAAGTCTAATAGAGATCTGGTTATTACATTTTGGGCACTTTTCATCAAGTTTTTCGGTAGTTACTTTGTTTCTATCTACAGTTTTCTCAATCTTATCTATCAACTCAATAAAGGGTTGCCAAAATTCTCTCAATAACGGGATCCATTTTTTTTCTCCTCTTGCTATAGCATCTAATTTATCCTCAAGACCAGCGGTAAAGTCATAGTCTACATATTGGTTAAAATATTCAGTTAGGAATTTTGCAACTACTTCTCCAACATCTGTAGGAGAAAAACGTTTCTTTTCTAAGATAACATATTTCCTATTTTGTAATGTTGAAATAATTGATGCGTAAGTGGAAGGTCTGCCAATATCGTGTTCTTCTAAGGATTTAACTAGGGAAGCCTCAGTAAATCTTGGAGGAGGCTCAGTAAAATGTTGTTCAGCTTTTATTTCCTTTAATTTTACTTTATCTCCTTCTTGGAGTGGAGGCAAAATTTTCTCTTTTTTATCATCTATAGCTTTGTCATCATCAGAGCCCTCTAAGTAAACTGCCATAAATCCTGGTTTTGCTATAGTGGAACCTGTTGCGTGAAAGTTATTATCTTTTCCACAACTAAAATCAATACTCACTGTGTCTATAGTTGCATGAATCATTTGACAGGCGATGGATCTTTTCCATATTAGATCATATAATTTTAGCTGATCTTTTGATAAAAATTCTTTTATGCTCTCTGGTGCGTACTCAGCATTGGTTGGTCTTATGCCTTCATGTGCTTCTTGTGCATTTTTAGATTTTGTCTTATAGACTTGAATATCTTTTGGTAGATGATCTTCTCCATATTGATTTTTAATGTAGTTTCTGATTTCTTCTACAGCTTCTTTGGATAAATGTACAGAATCAGTTCTCATATAGGTAATTAAACCTTCTGAACCATTGCCAACATCAATACCTTCGTACAATTGTTGAGCTATACTCATTGTTCTTTGGGCTCCAAATCCCAACTTTCTAGATGCTTCTTGTTGAAGAGTTGAAGTGATAAATGGGGCAGTAGGGTTACGTTTCCTTTGTTTTTTGGTTACTTTTTCAACAATTAATTCGCCATTAGCTTCTTTAATCAAAGACTCTTTGGTCTGTAGAGCTTGTTTTTCGTTATTAATAGAAAACTGTTTTAGTTTTGTTTGCTCATAAACGTTTAGTTTAGCTTTAAAATTTTTGCGCTTGTGAATTAAATCTGATTCAATTGTCCAATATTCCTGACTTTTAAATGCTTTAATTTCAGTTTCACGCTCAACTATCATTCTGAGAGCAGGGCTTTGTACTCTACCTGCTGAGAGACCTTGGCGTATTTTTTTCCATAGTAATGGTGATAAATTAAATCCTACTAAATAGTCTAGAGCCCGTCTTGCTTGTTGTGCGTTTACTAAATCCGAAGATATGTCTCTTGGGTTGTCAATAGCTGCTTTAATAGCATTTTTAGTTATTTCATGGAAAACTACTCTGCGAATAGTTTTTTCATTAAGTAATGAATTTTCTTGTAATAATTCTGCAATATGCCAAGAAATTGCTTCGCCTTCTCTATCTGGATCAGTTGCTAGTAATATGCTATCTACTTTGTCAACTGCTTGAGATATTTTATCAAAATATTTTTTATTTTTTTCAATTGGGCTATATGTTAGATGAAAATCATTATCTGGATCAACAGATCCCTTTTTAGGCAAGAGATCACGTACATGTCCATATGAAGCTAACACAATAAAATTTTTCCCAAGATATTTACCAATAGTTTTGGCTTTAGCTGGGGATTCAACAATTACTAGATTTTTCTTTTCCATAAAACTACCTAACTTTTATTCTTAGTGTAGTATCTGATTTTGGCTTTCATCAACTATTTTATTTGAATATATTTTATCTTGGCTGTTGCCAAATTCTTCTATTAGAATATCTTTAGTTAGATATTCAATATCATTTAATTCCAAAAATTTGTTTATACCTAGTGCTTCATGAATAATTTTCTCTCTTGTTGATGGAGAAATGACGTTTTCTAGTTCTAGTCTTAGCAAGTAACCTCGGCATTTTGTATTAAGCTTATGAATTTCTTGTGTGCTGTAGATCCTAAATGTGTTTGTCGATAATTTGTCTATCTGTATATTCTCAGTAGTAAAATGGTGGTTTATAATATCTTTAGAAGGTTGTATTTCAGAATATAGTAGATTTTGTAAAAGCCACTTTTCAAATTTAATCAGGCGCTTATGACCGCTGTCCATGTAGTTTTGGTATAAATGTAGCAATACGTTAAAAAGTTCTATCATAAATTTTGCTTATGAATTATAAAAATAATGGACATTATACATAAGTAATTTTCTAATGCGATAATTATATTGCTTATTTTAGTATTATGGAGATATCCTAATGATAAAAAATATATTATCGTCAATTACGCATAAGTTTAAATATTGAACTTTATGTTTGATTATGATATAATTTGGTTAGATAAGTTTTGTCCTTAAATTATTTATGATTTTAAAAATTTTAATTTATCCTGATCCTAAACTTAGACATAAAAGTTTACCAGTTAGTAATATCGATGAAGATATTACAGTTTTGGTAGGTGATTTGTTTGAAACCCTATATTCTGATAGCAATAATTGTGGCCTTGCAGCTCCTCAAGTTGGTCGGCATCATAGAATAACAGTGATCGATACTTCTGAAAAAGGAAATGATCCGCTTTGCTTAATTAATCCGGAAATTTTAGAGTCTGGTGGTCTATTTAAAGGTTTAGAAGCTTGTTTGTCGTTACCAGGGGCATATGAAGAAATTCAAAGGGCTGAGTGGGTACGTTTTCGTGCTCAAGATCGTAACGGTAAGCCATATGAGATGAAAGTAGAAGGTTTGTTAGCAGAATGTGTTCAGCATGAAATTGATCATCTAGATGGAATATTGTTTATTGATAAATTATCTTCCTTAAGGAGAAAAAGGGCTTTGAATCGGATGAAGAAATATCTACAAAAAAATAAATAAATACTATGGATATTATTTTTGCTGGAACCCCAGAATTTGCTGTTGCTAGCTTGAAATCATTAATTTATTCAAATCATAATGTTCAAGCAGTACTAACTCAACCTGATAGGCCAAAAGGTAGGGGTAAGAAACTATCAAGCAGCCCCATAAAAAAAATAGCAATAGAGCATGATATTCCGCTCCATCAACCACTTACTTTAACAAGCCAAGAAGCTCGAGATATTTTTAGTAAATATTCTCCTGATTTAATTGTAGTTGTAGCCTATGGATTGATTTTACCTAAGTATGTTTTAGAATATCCTAAAATTAGTTGTATCAATGTTCACGCATCTATATTGCCAGCACTAAGAGGTGCGGCACCTATTCAATATGCAATTTTAACTGGATTGAAAACTACCGGTATTACCATCATGAAAATGGAAGAAGGATTAGACAGTGGCGATATTTTACAACAGCAGGAACTAAATATACGAGATAATGATACGACCTTAACTATTTCTAATAGATTAGCTAAACTAGGTGGCAGTTTATTAATAGATATTATAAATAATTATTTTTCCATAAAACCTATTGCGCAGGATGATCAAAAAGCAACTTATGCTCCTAAGATCAAAAAGTCAATGGCAAGGATAAATTGGCGAGAGTCTGCAGAACGAATTAATAGGGTGGTTAGAGCCCTTAACCCTAATCCTGTAGCATATACTGAATTTAATGATCTTAGGATCAAACTATATGAGACAGAAATTATTAAAGAAACTGAAACAGAGATTGGTGTAATACAAAATTTGTCTCCTAGAGGTTTAGATATTAGTACTGGTAATGGTGTAATCAGGGTTAAACACTGTCAATTTCCTGGTAAAAATGTTATTGATGCTAATAATATTTATAATGCGTATCGTGATTTTTTCGCAGTAGGAAAGAGTTTTTCTTTATAATTATCTTGACTCTTTTAACGTTAGTTATTAGTGGCAAACATCAGCGAATATCTTTGAGCTAACTAAGGACGTTAACAACATGATTTGTTCTAGGATGAGCCAATGTAACAGATAGATGAACATTATCGTTGAGAATACATTAAAAGGGATGAATGGGGATGAGCTTGAGTAACTGCTAATTACGGCAAAAAATAACCAGAATACATCACAAATAAAAGTAATGGTTTGCTATTTAGTGGAGATAGTAGATTAAATTGGCTGTTAAGCCAAAGCTAAAATTAAGTAGGTTCAACGATAGCAATCAGGATAACTAGACTATTTTATGCTTATATTTTTTAAAAAGAATCATCAAAACATGGCGCTAAGCCTTTGTATTTATATTCCTAGTATGCGATATCGTCGTTAAGTTGCCATGAAGCGAGCTTTTTCCTGAAATACAAGTGGTTAGGATAACTACCTTCAGTCATAGGTAGGTAGATGTGTATTGGAAACATCAATATCGCCCATAAATTATACTATACTTCTATATAAGATTGTATTAAATCGGATTATTTTATGGTAACAGATATACAGCTAGAAGAAATAAATGTGCTAATAAACAACGCTAAGGTCATAATGACATACAGAGGAATATCTGAGAGTTTTTTTAGCGGCTCTACAATGCAACTAGATGAAAAGATCCGACAAGAATTCGTTGAGATAAATAGGAAGCTAGTTAAGCTGAACAATGATCTCGAGGAAGTAAAAAGCTGGAACGGGGATCCAACAAAAAGAATAAAACTTAGAACTGATGACTTTAATGAACTAAAGGAAAGAGCTGAATCAGCATCTAGATCAGCTGTTAACCAAATAAAAAAGAAACGATCTAATGCTCTGACAATGTTAAAATCAGTAACCAGCGATATTGACAATACGACCAGGAATATTAAATTATCTAACAATCTTAAACTTAGGTTAGAGAAGCAACAGCAAAAAATCAAAAAAAATCAGCAAAAAATAACAGATTGGAATTTAAAGGATTCGGATTCAGCCACCCTGGAGTCTTTGATACAAGAGAGTGTAGAATTAAAAAATCTAAATAAGCCACTATTGCGAGATATTAATGATTATACTAGCAAACAGCAATTGCAGAAAGAATTAGATATAGGCTCAACTGATTCACTATCAAAAGCTAAAAAGGCTGTAACTGAAATTAATAGAATTCTAGATTTAAATCAATATATTGGTGAAGACAACGATCTCTCATGGTTTTTGCCAAAAGATATTTCAAGTAGTTTACTGAGCCAACAAACTTTATTAAGAGACAATATACAAAAATTAAATAAACTACGGGAAGCAGAGCCTTTAGAACAAAAATCGATAGAACAAGCAATGGTTCAAGTAAAGAATTCAATTAATGAAGTTAACCGTAGAAGTTCAAAAATACAACAACTCAAAACACAAGAAATTAGAAAAGGCACTAGATTAGTTGAAGAAATTCAAAGGGAAATTAAGCAGATTGCTAGGAAAAACACAAGCAAAAAAAGTAGTAATGTACCTAACCAGATGCAAGACCTAGATATAAGATTAGATTTACTTAATAAAGAATTAGTTGAATATAAACAGAAATTAACAATAATAAAATCATCAGATGATCTTGAGTTTGGTAAAATACAACAGTTTAAAGTCGAAGCGAAGAATAAAATTTTATCAGAAAAATTTAATATTCTAAAAAAAGAGTTTAAGACTCAATCTAAAAGCACGTTTAGCAATAATCAGAATAAAATTTATGAAATGATGGCCGATATGAGGAAGTTTAAACAAAACCTAAAAGAGACAGTAAAATATATCGATGAAATTGTGAACGAATTTCGTAGTTTAACTATGATTCGTCCTCGTGACCTTGATTATGACAGTGACCGAATTGATGGTATATTGAAAGAATATAACCAACTATTAATGAGTCTGCGGGTCCAAAAAGATTTTTCTCCAGATCAAATAGAAACCATAGAAATCATGTATGAAAATGTTAAAGAAAAAATTCCAGAAATGCTGAAAGACTTAACTAATGATGCAATAAGTTATGATACGAAGCAACGTGAAACATGGCAAAGGGAAAAAAACTATACACCAAATCTGGATCAAATGATGCAAAGCCAACAATCTTCTTATATCGATGAGGAGTATGAAAACTCTTTCGTTGATGATAACTCTGGATATGATTCTACTCTACAGGAAACAGAACTTAGTTTTGACTCTCATGCAATTAATGTAGAGTATGAAGCAACGAACATACCAATAGTTAGCAATACTTTTGATGACGAAATTACAAATGATCCTATAAATGTTTTATCAAAAGAGGAGCAGCAACAACAAGAGTATAAAAAGGAGCCTGATAAACATAATGCAATACTCTTCAAGAGTGTTATGAATGCAGTAGCTGGTGAGCATACTAAATATGAAATAGAAGCTGAGGCTAGTAAGTTTGCAATAAATAAAAGCAGAAAAAAGACTATGAAGCTTGTTGAGAGGCATGCAAAGATTATTGCAAATGATAAAAATTTGAAATCATCAGATAAGGTAACATTACTTATTGGTCTTCTAGAGGCGAATAGAAAAGCTGTTTCACACAATGAGGCTAACAAAAGTAT
>PIVX01000293.1 GCA_003353785.1 Gammaproteobacteria bacterium
TGGTTAGAAATAATAATTTGTTAGAAACAGAGACATATTGAAACGGGGGTCTTTGGGATTTATTGCTTAGAATCTATTTGTTCTGGCGAAGCCAGAACGGGTTGTCTAGTCTACTTATAAATGCGAGAAGTGTTTGTATGGATGGATGTATGTATGTAACGCTCCTTTCCAGAAAAAACGGCCCGACGGTTTTCGACGTTCGATATACCGATCGATAGCTTATGGTCCGAATATCTGCATAGGCCAAAAAAAAATTAAAAATAAAAATGTTAAAATAAAAATAAATTAAAATTAAATATTTTTTAAATTTCGTTTTTCCGAATAATTGTCGACAGACTTTGAAACCTGCATCGATCGAGAGCTAATAATGTGCCGAATTTTATGCGATGAAAATAAAAATTAAAAATTTCATAATTTTAGCTAACTATGCTAATCAAATATGCAAATTTCGATTTTTCGAATAATTGTCGACAGACTTTGAAACCTGCATCGATCGAGAGCTAATAATGTGCCGAATTTTATGCGATCAAAATAAAAATTAAAAATTTCATAATTTTAGCTAATTATGCTAATCAAATATGCAAATTTCGATTTTTCGAATAATTGTCGACAGACTTTGAAAGCTGCATCGATCGAGAGCTAATAATGTGCCGAATTTTATGCGATTAAAATAAAAATTAAAAATTTCATAATTTTAGCTAATTATGCTAATCAAATATGCAAATTTCGATTTTTGGAATAATTGTCGACAGAGTTTGAAACCTGCATCGATCGAGAGCTAATAATGTCGCGAATCAAACGCGATCAGAAAATCAAATAAATTATCGATCGATTATCGATTAAAAATCGATAAATTGCGATATTTTTGAAACGTTAATCATCGACTTCGATAGCTACATCGATCGAAAGCTAATAATGTACGAGTCAAACGCGGTCAGAAAATCAAATAAATTATCGATCGATTATCGATTAAAAATCGATAAATTTCGATATTTTTGAAACGTTAATCATTGACTTCGACAGGTACATCGATC
>PIVX01000080.1 GCA_003353785.1 Gammaproteobacteria bacterium
GGTACAATACTGTATATTACAGTAAACACGTCTCACAATGACTTATTAAGTGAAAGACAGGATTACGGTACAATACTGTATATTACAGTAAACACGTCTCACAACGACATATTAAGTGAAAGACAGGATTACGGTACAATACTGTATTACAGTAAACACGTCTCACAATGACTTATTAAGTGAAAGACAGGATTACGGTACAATACTGTATATTACAGTAAATACGTCTTAAACACAATTAAATACCTGAATTTTAATGTCGTACATTAGTTGTCATGGGAGAGATCAAATTGCATTTTTGTAGGAGACAGCAAATCTTGCATAGCTGACATTTCTTTGAAGTCATCATCACTGTCTTCATCCTTGTCAACATTTGTGGGTTCTTTCTGCTCTAAAATTAATATAGTATTAATGACAATAATGTAGCAGCCACATTTGCGCGATAACTCTCCCTTGGTCCACAACATACCAACTTTGGCGACAGTTATTAACTTTTGTAGAGAAAATAACTGAACAATAGTAAGCGTCTACTCTTAAGGTCACATTGTCACATAACATAAGTTCGCATTGTCATTATTGACAATAACTAATGTCGCTTTGTGTTTATCTTTAGAATGCAACATTATTCATCACAAATTAGTTACCTAGGCTGGTTCTCACTACTAAACACTTATGGCCAATCAATTTGACCACTCCAAAAAATATATCTAGGTTGCTGCAAAGATCTACTGGTGTTATACTGTACACAATTTATGTATAATGTTTGGTTGTGACTAGATCTAAAACATTGCTGCCTTCAAGCCCAAAATTATACTTATTTACTCTAATCATGAAACATGACCAAGACAGGAATGTTTGGCACTTTGGAATGTATACTCAAATTGGCTGACAAACAAGTTCAGCTATTTATAAATCTACGCAACATAGCCTTTAAGGTCGTAACTTTCTGCATCGAAAAAGTCTAGTTAATTACTAATCTACGCAACATACCCTTTAAGAAATGTTCAACATATTTATATATTACATACCTTTCTCGTGATTTGATGTCACTTCCCAATGTTGATCGGACAGAACCAGCGGTGTTTGTTGTACTATCTGGTGCTCTAAAATTTAAAATGTACCTATTGTAGATAAATGTATTATCTTTAAATGATGATGTTTAGCAACTTACATGGACACAGCAAGGCGCATTTTCTTTTTGGATGGAGTATACCATTCATCTTCTACTTCTTTCGTCGTCTTCTCAACTTGGACACCTGTCTCGATGATTAAACTGAAAATATTGCATACTAGTTAAACACGATATTGTGAATTGATGATTAATGTTTCAAATTTAACATGAAAGTATCTACATGCAGGAGTGAAAGTTGATTATGCTGACATGGGTAACGGTAATTTAGTAATTAATACAATAAATAACTATACCTCTCTATTGTTTTGCGCCCATCATTAGCTTTGTTGTGACTAAACTCATCGCTACCAAACTCCGAATTGCTGTGATTTGTCTCATCACTATTGAATTCTGATTTGTTGGGAGTTGCCAATCTAGAAACAAAATTAAAAACTATACGAAAATTGACAATTAATGTTTCAAATTTAACATGAAAGTATCGACAGGCAGGAGTGAAAGTTGATTATGCTGACATGGGTAACGGTAATTTAGTAATTAATACAATAAATAACTATATTGTTATGTTTCTACCAGTGAAAAGTGCTCAGAGAGCACAAGTGCATAATATGCTTGGAATGAATAAATCCAAAAACACATCTAAATCCAACCCAGTTAACTCAGTTTAACGTTATTGTTGTTTTATCATATCTGAGCCATTTATTTTAGTTCTCAATCTTCTACTACAGTGACATGTTAACACCATAATTCTTTGGTTTTTACGTTTTTGCGATGATTTTTAACAAAATTTGAAAATGAGCACTATCACTAAACACATGCATGCCTAGCGCAATAAACTAAAAAACTGGGTTCATACGATTGCCTGTAATAGATTACGGTAGTATGCACTGTTTAAACAGATAGTACAGTATGCATATATTTATATACTACCTACGTATGTAAATACCTTGTTTGGTCCTTTAATACGACTAATTGATTATCCTCTTCTGGACTCAACGTGGCACTAAAATAACAAAAACCATGTACATTGCCGTTAATTCATATTTTCTGCCTGTTTCTATATATTCAGCACAAATCTATTAATTTGTGCTGAATAATGTTTCGTCTCTTTTGTATCAGTTAGCGATTTTTTCAGCGCTTTGTTTCGGTTTCCAAATCCAAACAATTGTCATATTATTTCAAAACTTTCGATTAAAGTTGGCAAAAATCTACTATTGTGCTGAATAATGTTTCGTTTCTTTTGTATCAGTTAGCGATTTTTTTCAGCACTTTGTTTCAGTTCTGTTCTTTCTACCTGTTCTCGTTACTATATATTTATATTATATAATACCTACGTACAATATGTAAAATAAATACCTTTCCTTTATCTCATCAACAGATTGACCACCAACAACAATTTGGTCACCGTCGACTAATGGATTGT
Organism: Gammaproteobacteria bacterium; assembly: GCA_003353785.1. Classification (GTDB taxonomy): domain Bacteria; phylum Pseudomonadota; class Gammaproteobacteria; order PIVX01; family PIVX01; genus PIVX01. The sequence goes on from PIVX01000080.1 coordinate 2,553, forward strand.
CCTCGTCTGGACTCAAACTGACACTAAAATTGTACACAATATGAAACTAAATGAAATGAAATACATACGATTGCCTGTTGTACATAGTTGTAGTTGGTCGACTTGCTTGAGGGCCTAAGCCTTGCCCGGTTGCCCTCAATGTCTGCCCGATTGGCCAAAAAAATCGATGGGGGGGGGCTAAAATGACTATTTTTCGTTTTTTGGCCTCTAAAGTGATTTTTATAGTTAAATTTCGATATACTGTAATAAGAAGCGTAGACGCCATCCGGCCCGACCAGCCTTGCCCTGGGGGGAGGGGGGTCTGGCCCCCGATGGGTATGGGATTGACCATGTTCGGGGGGGGTAACCCCCCCACCCCCCCCCAACTACACCTATGCTGTTGTAATAGATTTACGGTAGTAGGTATGCACTGTTTAAACAGCATAGGTGTGGTAGGGGGGATGGGGGGATTACCCCCCAAATCGGCCAATCCGCTCAAGAAATAGCCCAACCTGCTCAAGGTCCGACCAACCCCCCCTGCCGCGCAGCGAAAATTTTCGGAAAATGACGATTTTTGGACTATTTTTCTCCATATAATTGTATAAATTGCTTTATTTTCGATAAAGAATGGCTCTAATGACTGCAAATGCTCCAAAAGTCCAAAAATGGACTTAAAAACGCATTTTAGGCGAAAATAGGCCAAAAAACCGACCCCTACCAAATTTTGGCCATTTTTTCGACTTTCACCCCCCCCCAATCATCGACTACCTGCTCAAGGTCCACCCCCCAGGCCGACCGACCAACCACACCTATGTTAAACAGATATTATGCATTACATAATGCATGTACTTCACTCCAATGATCAAAACTGTTCTATTAGTATTATGTATATATTTATAAAACAACCCAAGATTTACCTCAATCAATTGATTTAGTTGTTCATTCATTGTCGCATAGACAGACACAGTCCGAAATTTCAATTTTTTTGGTGGTACAGTATACATATGTATGTTGTATTGCAAGGATTATAAACAACATACAAGATGATAAAATAATATTCCACTCATCCACCATATATGTTATGTATATTCCCCTCTTGCATACCATCTGAAAGTGTATAAAAAGTAGAGTTCCAACAAATAGTAAAAACCCAAATACCCAAAACCCAAACCCAAATATTCAACACCCAAATATACAAATACCCAAACCCAAACCCAAATAGTGCAATTTCGCTAAAAAAATGACGTTTTTCCACATTTTTTTCCCTATATTGGTATAGAATTTTGTCTTGCGATGAAATATAATGTTATCTAGCAGTCAGATACCGATTTCTAATTACAAAGGGTTTCGAAAAAGAACGCTTTCTTTCCCGAAAATTTACACGGTTTCCATAGTCGGGTCAAAAAGTTCTAAAAATCGAGCAAAAGTACCAATTTTAATCTATTTGGGTATTTGGGTGGAAAAACCCAAACCCAAACCCAAATAGCTAAAAACACCCCAAATACCCCAAATACCCAAACCCAACTATTTGTTGACACTCTAATAAAAAGTAATGAGGTCAAAAAAGCAGGTCATCTCAATGTTGTTGGTGTGGAACAAAATGCAAACACAATGGGCATTTAATATGATTTAAATGCAGCATTATTCATCACAAGCTCAACTCTAACTCATCTACCATA
>PIVX01000294.1 GCA_003353785.1 Gammaproteobacteria bacterium
CTATTAGAGCATCGTGATTTAATGAGTTTTTCAACTTATAAGTCAACCATTAAAAATAAAAGAAAAAAACGCATATCAGTAATAAGGAAAATACTAGATCAACAATGTGTTATATTTGATGGCAGAAAAGTTCCAAATAAGATATTAAGTATAGACAAAGATTATATTCGTACAATAATTAGAGGCAAGGAGAAGAAACCTTATGAGTATGGAGCAAAAGTACACACTATTCAAATAGATATACTTATTCCAATTCAAGAGTATTTTTGATTATTTGAAAATTGCTATTTATCCTGCTCTCTAGTATTTTTGGGATTATTGGAATAGTACTAGAGAAAAAATTATCGTAGTCGAGTAGATAAGGGGAATTTCACCCCAAATCTCTCACACAACTCAGCGTGACGGTCTCCCGTCACTGAGCTCTTATCATCCAATTATTTCGTCTTAGTAGGATGTAAATTCAATTTACATACCCTCATTCTATTAGCTATTGCTATTAGCATTTTTTTCGCCTCATTCTTTGTATTACAATGAACTATACCTTCATCTGAGTATCTTACCAAGACCACCTCTGGATATTTCTGTTTCAACCATTTATCTAGTGCGTAATGCAAGAATAGAATAGATTAGATAATAATGGACTAAATACCACTCCTTGGGGTACTCCTTTCCCCGTATTCTCCTACACAGTACCATCTATTAATGCTATTGGCACCTCTAGCCATCTGGTTATATACATCTTTTACCCATTTTTCCTCCACATGAAGATCCAGAGCTTGTTTTAGTAATTCATGGTCCATATTATCAAAGAATCCTTTGATATCTAGATCTATTACCCAACTTCTCTTTGCTTACATTCAACCTAACTTGCTCCAGTGCATCATGCGCACTCAATGTTATGAAATTAAGGTTTTTTTGTATTATTAAAATATAAAATCTTCAATAATTACTATAATTCAATCTTAAATTGTGCTAATATTTTTCAAATAGGTAATACTGTGTCTTCCTATGGACGACTTTTCTCTTAACT
>PIVX01000295.1 GCA_003353785.1 Gammaproteobacteria bacterium
GGAATTTATCCTTGCACCAGAAAAAAAATGCAAGGGTTCGGTATATTTTTTTATTTTTGTAGATTTCTTGGTTTGAAACCATGGTTTGAAACCAAGAGATCTACAAAAATGCAAGAAAAAGAAACAAACCTTGACGTTTAGAAGAGAGGAGATAGACGAAACGTCTTCCGAAAGTTTTCTGAAATGTGATGACTTGGAACGAAAGGATGGTGATGACTTGGAACGAAAGGATGGTGATGCTTGATGATGTCGGTGATTCTTGACGATTTTGGTCAAAAACTTTTCTAACCTAAACTAGTCAGAAACGTTTTCGAAAAAAACCGAAAATATTTCTAACCTAAACTAGTCGAAAACGTTTTCGAAAAATCAGAATCCATGAAAATGACAATAATCCATGAAAATCACCATGAAAATGACACTAATCCATGAAAATGACAATAATCCACGAAAATGAGAATAATCCACGAAAATGATAATAATCTATGAAAATGACAATAATCCATGAAAATGAGAATAATCTATGAAAAATGAGAATAATCTATGAAAAATGAGAAAAATCCATGAAAATGAGAAAATCGATGAAAAATGAGAATAATCCATGAAAATGACAATAATCCATGAAAATGACAAATAATCTATGAAAAATGAGAAAATCGATGAAAAATAAGAATAATCCATGAAAATGACAATAATCCATGAAAATGACACTAATTCACGAAAATGGCAATAATCCATGAAAATGAGAATAATCCATTGAAAAATAACAATAATCGATGAAAAATGAGAATAATCCATGAAAAATGAGAAAATCCATGAAAAATGAGAATAATCCATGAAAAATGAGAAAAATTCAGCAACACATAAAAATTTTCGAAAAAAAAATTAAACGATCGACTGGACGAATGAAATTTTTTTCAAAATTACTATACAAAATCCTTAGGGAAATCCTTTAGGAAAAAAAATGACAATAATTTTCGAAAATGACAATTTCGGATAATTTTCGAAAATGACAATAATCCATATGTCGT
>PIVX01000029.1 GCA_003353785.1 Gammaproteobacteria bacterium
GGACGAGAGAGTTTGGTTGTTGGTATAGAGGAATGAGTATAGCTGGCCGTACTATACTTCTACGATTTCCGATTTTACCTTCAGTTTGAAGTCTTGGACTGTATTTACGATTCCCTGATTCTGCATAGACAAGAACTGGTACTAAGAAAATTATCACCAGCACTTGTTTTAACAAAAATTTTCTTTTATTTTTGTTGCTCAGAAAATAATTTAACAATCCATTGCTAAAAGTTATTTCCATTATATTTCTATCACTTCATGTTAAACATGACACAAAAATTTATGTCTTTATATTTAACTTTAGTTATATAGAGAGGCAAAGCAAGCTTGTGAGAATATGCAGGAGAATGTTAGATTTATAAAATATAGTAGAGTATTAGTACATTAAACCATGGTTTTATTTAATATTTAACTGTTCTCCTACATATTAGTTAATATTCTTCTCTAGAAAAATAGTGTTGTTGATATGAATCTTTGCTAGATTTACATATTCCAAATCAGATATCTTACATTATTTTAATTAATTCTCTAAGTATTATTTAGATAAATGAATCTAAATTGAGTCGATTTGATAAGACAAAAAGTGTTTTTTAATAATGGATTAAGTGCTGAAACTACTTTTATAAAGAATGCAAGTTAAGAAAGTTTTTCATGAGATCTTTTAAATATAATAGCTGTTCCATTAGCAAAATATTTTTCTAAAATCTTATGCATTTTTAAATACTCTTCGCTTTGTAATTCTGCTTGAGTAATTAGCGGTTTCTTTACAGTTATTATATCTAAAGCTTTGATAAAATTATCACCATAGTTAATTTTTCTCTGTATATCTAACCAGGGAGAATTTATTTTTACATTATTTAAATCATATTTAGATGCTTGAATATTCCTAAATGTTCTATAAGTTTTTAATGTATTTGGTTGACCTAAAAATAAATCAGATATTCTAGTTGGATCTGATAGATATTCACCTAATCCGTGTGTGCTTAGCATAATTCCTTGACCGGCATTAGTGGCTATTTCTGAGCTTCTCTCATTAAATTCATAAGTAATTTTTAGGTCTTTAACAATTCTAGAAGTTAACTTAGGAACTGTTAATTTTTTATTGGACATGCGTGTAGTATCACCTAGTTGGTTTAAAATATGGTGTTCAATATTTTCCTTAGAAGCAAATAATGCACTTGCAGTTAGAGGGTAGGCAGCCTTCTTACGATAATACAATTCACCTGATATTTTGTAATAATCTTTATTTTTAAGATCAATAACCTCTGTGATCTCAACAAGATAACTTTGTGGTTTTACAATTGGGACAACATCCATTGTAGGTATTTCGTTAGTAAGCACCAGGGATTTACGGTTAGATATATCAAAAAATATTTTACCAGCCATACTGCCAACATTTGTTGGATCAATCCATAAATATTTATCACGATCTTTAACTCTGACTATTACGTGATTAAACTTCCTAAATCCTGCTAAGTGGCTGGGGTACTCATATACCCATGATCCTCTAGTGATTAAGGCTAAATCAGCTTCAATACCTATTGATTTTAAAATTACAGCTGTTGCTGTCGCTAAATCTTTACAATCTCCATACTGGGTATTATTAACAACATCCAAATCTCTAGGCACAAAACGACCATCTGTAGATCGCCAATCACCCATATATCTAATTTTTTCTGCTAGCATGGAGGTGATTTTATTGATTTTGTCTATCAAAGTTTTTGGTGCAGCAGCTTTTTCTGCTATCTCTTTATATGAACTAGGTAGTTGCTGTTGGAGTATATTTAGATAGAGCGGTTTCATACGTGCTGCAAATTCTTTCCATGTTTTAATAGTTGAAAGATGAACAATAGTAAGGTACTTAGGATTAATTCGTGCATTAGTTTCATTAAATAACTGAGTAAATATAGATTTTTTCTGGTTGATCTCAAGGTGATATAAATTGTTATCACTATATTGTTTAATATTCAAAATTCCTTGGGGATCGTTTATGTGGATGAAAAAAGGTATTTCAGATGATAGTTGTATATTACTGTTAGTCCATAATCCATCAAGACCGTAAATAAAAGCAGTTTCAAAAAAATTTTCTAATGGTGGATGAGTTAGTTTTTGTTCATATTTTAATAATAGCTCTGCTCCTATATCAACATTTGGAAAAACAATCAGGATTTGGTGTGTATCATCAAAACCTTCTGGTGTACTAGCAAGTGATTTATCCTCAATACTTTTCTTGTTAACAGAATATTCTTTCCCGTTAATGATCGTTTTTGCTTCAATTATTTTTATTTTAGAATTATTATAATTATAGGTCATTCTATAGTTTGAGTAGTGGTCACGACCAATATGATTTAGCAATTTAATACGTGTTTCGATAATTTCTTTAGCTGTTCCATCTTTATTAACATATATGTTACGATCATATGATTTTACTTCAATGGGAGCATCATTTGTATTCCCCCATCTAGCATAACAACAATGAAAAGCAAATATTAGTAAATAAGATAGTAGTAAAGATTTTTTAATAATCATATAATCCGTTATTTAGTTAATATAGATAAACATGTTATCAATAACTTTCTGTAGTGACAAGTATTTTGTAGGATATTAATTTAATGAAACCATTTTTAAAATGGCCAGGGAATAAGTATAGAATTATTCAACATATTTCTAAAGTTTTACCTGAAGGAAAGAGATTAGTAGAGCCTTTTGTTGGTTCAGGATCAGTTTTTTTAAATACAACTTTCCCAAATTATTTTATTGCTGAAAAGAACGCAGATTTGATTAATCTATACGAAAATTTACGTAATCACGGTAAGGATTTTATTGATTTTTCAAAAGAAATATTTAACCCAAAATATAATACACAGAATAAGTATTATAAGAATAGAAAGTTATTCAATACAATAAATGATCTAGAATTAAAAGCAGCTCTTTTTATTTATCTTAATCGTCATGGTTATAATGGATTATGTCGTTATAACATGAATGGTGAATATAATGTTCCATATGGATTTTATAAATCGCCGTATTTTCCTTATAAAGAAATGTTATATTTTCATGAACGTTTACAGAAAGTTGTGATTAAATGTTGGGACTACCGGAAAACTTTGCAATATACCAGAAAAGGAGACGTGGTTTATTGTGATCCACCATATGTTCCTTTATCGAAAACTGCAAATTTCACTCAGTATGGACCATTTGGGTTTGATAAATTTGATCAAATAGAATTAGCTGAAAGAGCACAGAGTTTGTCTAAAAGAGGAGTAAAGGTAGTGATTTCAAATCATCGTACAGACTTTATCCTTAATTTATATAGTGCAGCAAAAATAACTAATTTATCTGTTCAAAGAAATATTAGTTGCCAAGGCCACACTCGTAATCGAGTAAAAGAGGTTTTAGCTGTATTTAGTGGGTAAATAGAGGCTTTTTATAGGGTAAATTAGGGTGTTCCTGAACTAATTTTGGTACTAAATAACCTGGTAGGCTGCTTAATAATATTTGGTAGATATTTAGGGCATCTTTTTGCTTTACATAAAATTTTTGACTACCAGTAACTTGATCTAACATATTTAAATAATATGGTATAATACCGTAGGAGAATAGGAGTTTACTAAGATCTATTAAGATATTTGCTTTATTATTGACGCCAGCTAGTAATACAGATTGGTTAAAAATAGTTAATCCTGCATTTTTTAGCAGTCTAATTTTGGAATTAATTTGTTGATCTAATTCTTGTGGGTGGTTTGTGTGGACTACCATTACTTTCATGAGTTTGGTATTTGCAATGATATCTAATAAACTAGGGGTAATTCTTTCTGGTAATACTATTGGAACTCTAGAATGTATTCTTAAAGTAGTTATATTTGGAATTGATGATATCATTTGAATGAAATCTCCTAGATAATGATCGTTATTAATTAATGGATCTCCCCCGCTTAAAATTATTTCAAAAATATCTGAATGGTTAATTAAATATTCTTTGATCTTACTCCAGTGTTTTTTTGATGGTGTATTTGCTTGATAATCAAAATGTTTACGGAAACAATATCTACAATGAATAGCGCAATTACCAGTCATAGTGACCAAAGCTCGGCCTTTAAATTTATGTAATATTCCATGTGTAGGGTTTGATTGATTCTCTAATAGTGGATCATAGGAATAGTTCTTAAGTTTAATTATTTCGCTTGCTGATGGTAGAATTTGTTTGAGGATAGGGTCATTTGGATCTCCAGAAATTATTTTTTTCAAAAATCCTGGAGGTATTTTGATTGGAAAATTATCAATTTCTAAAGGTTGATCATAGAAATCTCCAACATTTAGACTAAATTTATTTAAAATATCTTGAATGTTAGTAGTAGAATTAGCTAAGATGTTTTGCCAGCTAGAATAGTTCATTATTTTGTATTTTTTTAAATGAGGATAGTATTTTATCTTGGTATTTATCTAAAGTAAAATAGTTGTATAGGAGAAGAACTATGGCAGCATATTCGACAAATCAATTTAAAGGTGGTTTAAAGATTATTCAAGATGGTTCTCCATGTGTGATAATTGAAAATGAATTTGTTAAGCCTGGTAAGGGACAAGCATTCAATAGAGTAAAATTGAAAAATTTACAAAATGGGAAAGTGATTGAGAAAACTTTTAAATCTGGAGAAACTGTTGAAGCAGCTGATGTTATTGAATTAGAGCTTCAATATTTATACAATGATGGCGAAAATTGGCATTTCATGAATACAGAAACATATGAGCAACTTTCAGCAGGAAGCAATGCGGTTAAAGATGCTGTAATGTGGATAAGCGAGCAAGATATTTGTAATGTGACTCTGTGGAATAATGAGCCCATTGTAGTAAGCCCTCCAAACTTTGTTAATTTAAAGATTGTAGATACGGATCCAGGAGTTAGGGGAGATACCTCATCTGGGGGAACAAAGCCTGCAACATTAGAAACAGGAGCAGTTGTTAAAGTTCCTCTTTTTGTGCAAATTGATGAAATAATTAAAGTTGATACTCGTATAGGAGAGTATGTTTCTAGAGTTAAATAACTAATAGGAGTTATATAGTATGAGAAAAATTGTTTTCTTAAGACATGGGGACACCGAAAATCCAGCACATAATGTTAGTGATCATGATAGAGCTCTATTACCTGGAGGTGTAGAAGAAGCTAAACTAGTTGGTAGTCAAATTCTGTTAAAAAATCCAGCTATTAATTTAATTATAACAAGTTCTGCAAGAAGGGCTTGTGAAACAGCCTATGTTGTAGCATCTCAGCTAAATTACCCAAAGGAAAAAGTTATAATTGAAGATAATTTATATAATGCAAATTTATCAAAGATATTTGGTGTAATAAACAAAATAGATGATCAATATGATTCTGTAATATTAGTGGGTCACAATCCAGGATTTACTGATTGCTCTAATGAGATATCTGCAGTGCGAGATATTAGTTTAGCAACTTGCAATTATTGTATAATAGAATTTGATTGTGAGTGGTCTTTAGTTAAGAAGGGTAGTGGAAAATTGTTATTCAAGTGTGATACTTAATATTAGTATCGAACAATGGCCTAAATAAGGCCGTGAAATCTTTTAAAGATCTGCTTTTCTTTTGCAAAGTGATGGTGTCAAGGATTGGGTTTATTAGTTGTGGTGCGGAATACCTACTAACGTTTGTTTCTATATGGCGTAGGAAATGCTAATAACCGCTGGAACATCAAAGCCTGGATTAGGTCTAAATATAGAAGCATTCGAATAATGGTGAAAAGTAAGTGAAACTTCTATAGCTTGCTTTTCTCCAAATCTAGCTCCAATACCAATAAAGTCATTAAAGGTAAAGTGACTACCTAAATGTCTTTTATATAGATATTGCTTACTTAGGATAGTCGGAGCCCCAGCACAAACATTTAAATAGAAACCAAAATATTTTTTATTGTAGAGCCATAATCGAAGATTTGGGTATACGCGTAACAAGTAAAGACGTTCATGATCACGTCCCCATGTGGCAATTCCTCCGCCCACATTTATTGTAAAAAAATTATTAGGAGAATACACTAACTTTTCATAGCTTAAAGTACACCCTTTATTTGTTATTATTGCTCCTCTAAAGAATACTCGTACATTGTTATATTTAGTCATGCTGCGTACACTTAAATTGCCAGGCTGAAAGCCAGCTGTAAAAATATGCTTGCTAAAATATTTTTTGGGTTGGTTTTCTGAATGACATGCTTGAACGGCAAATAATGCAATGACTATTACATATAAGCTTTTGTAATTTGATAAAATTTTTGTACAAAGATTAATGTTTGACCCCATGATGTACAATATTATATCATATTGTTTAATAAAAATAAATAGCGTTTCATAAATAAACAGTAAATTAGTAAGGGATAGTATTGAAAATGAGTTAGGTGTCAGCCTCAAAATCATCAAGGTAAGAAGTGCTAGGGATTTAAAAATCAATAAATTAAATTTTTAAAGAATATTAAAATATAGAAATTTATCAATATAATCAAATAGTTAAGTGAATTATTGAGGATTGAAATTACGGACAAATCGTAAAGGTAAATCTGATAAAAAATAGCGTGTTGATGCCATCTATATTAAAGTTGAAGGTAGATTGATAAAGAAGGTGATCTTATTGATGTCTATTTAAGTGATGTTTGTGATTGGCATTGTCCAAATTGTAATGCACATCACGATTTGGATATAAATATGCAGCATATACTAAAGTTAAAGGCCAAAGCTCTGTCTGTCTCTGCCAATGGAGGCTTGCCTAAGACTAACCTTGATGTCGAAGAAGTTGGAAGTTTCGTCATTTATGACGGAGAGTGGGCACGATGGTCCACGAGACTAGTGCTGAGAAACGCAAAATTGTTACGTCTAAATTCCAACAATTTAATAGTCAGCATACAAAATATCTAAAAATTCTAGAATAGAATTGCTATAGCTGGAGAAGGACTTAATTTTTACAGAACCGTCTACCATAGCTTGTTAAGGAAAATTATGAAGGAGTGGAAGAACTAAATAAATCGCTTATAGATATTTTGCACAGTAATAATATTTTTGATGATATACAGATTTTGAGGTTAGGGGAACAATTTTTCGTTGATATTAACTAAGTTAACATTGCTAGGATATACCAAGCTGGTCCATCCTTTGCCAGGAATATTTATCTTTTTATCAGTTCCTGAACTATCAATCATGTCTCGAGAAATAAATTTCACCTGTGTAAGATCACTAGCTGCTTTTGTATTGTTATGTAATTTATTAATATCTGAACTATTTAAAATCCCTAGTTCTAAAATATAGAAATGGGTTTCATGTGGTTTTATGATATTGTCTCGGTAGTCTCTACTATCTACTTTTGTGGAAAATATGTGTTTGACGGTTGCTCCTTTAGTAACATATTTTTTGCCATCAATGTTTGTTTCTTCGTGCAATTCACGGAACATGGCTTCTTCGTAGCTGGCATCTACTGAATGATGGGTTAGTACATCGGCTCCATCTACTCCTCCTCCTGGGAAAGCCCATTTTTTACTACTACCTCTTTTTTCCCCAAATAAATAATATGATTTGCTATCGTCTATATTTATATAATGAACTAAAGCTGCTACATTTTGTACTGTACCATTATAGTAAGTTTTAACTGGCCTATTTGTTAAATTAGCTTTTGTGCTGGAGGTGAATGAAGAGCTGTAAAGAGCTTGTTTTAGTCTTTCTAGTCTTGAATTGCTACTTATTTTTTGCCAAATACTATTAGTTGTATTAGATAACTTTCCATAAGTATTTTTATGTTGAATAATTGTATTGGCAATGTTCTTATTTGAAAACACAAATTTAAGAGCATCATATTCATCAACAAAAATGGTTTCTATTTTAGTAGCAACATTCTCATCAATTTGTGAAGCATTAATAATAAGCGGAGAAAATTTATAATTGTGAAGGGAGCTCTCTTCTATAATAGTAATATTGCTTAACCCATTTTTTTGGATTTCTATGATAAGTTTGGCTGATTCTTTATTTTGGAAAGCTGCATTACCTGTAACATCGGTGATCCCAAGCTTATTTTTGCTTTGTTCGTCTAAAATTACAGGGACATAGTTTGACAAATGTTCAGTATATATATTTTGGCTTGTTTCAAAATTGGCTGCAATAATATCTAGATCTCTTACTATCATTTGATTCATTTTATAATCTATCGTTGTTGGTAAAATATTAAGACTACAATATTTAGCTATATTTTTCTGGTTTAAATTCAAGCTGATCTTGATCCCTAAATAATAATGCATGTTATTTGTCCCAGAGGATAATTCTCCAGTAGCTGCAATTAACTGATTGAGCTTAATATTTGTTCTGAACCTTATGCCTCTTATTGATTTTATTTGTTTTTTACCAAAAAAATTAAAATAGGTGACTGATAATTGGACTCGGTCTATTAATGGGTGGCTACCTATTTCTATATCAAAACCGTTTAATGGTGCTGCGTAATTTTGATAATTTGATATACTGTGAGTCGTGATTGAATTGTTAAAGTGACTGTTTAGCCTTTTCCCTGAGAATGTAAGAAAATTTTTATTTTGTGGAATATAGCCATTAATTCTTGCTTCAAATCTATTAGTCATATATTCAATACCAAAAGTTGCTTGATGGATTTTTTTAGTAGTATTCTTTATCTTTCTGATATCCCAAAAACCGTAGGTGCCAATGATAAAATTTTCTTGATATTTTTTTCTAAAGCCAAGGCCAAAATTTCCCTCAAGATTATATTTACTATCATGCATGAAAAACATATTGGTAAAAAGTAAATTATCCTGTTGTCCATAGATTGGAATTAAAATGCCATATCTGCCAATATGACGGATATTGCCACCTTTATAATGCAGATCCATTCTAGATGAATAACAGAAAACATTATTTGCTATAAATAAATTGGTAGTTAATAGGATTAATTTTGCTAACTTTAGCTTAGTTTTCATGGGTGGTTTTAAGAATAAAATTATTGTTTGTCTAACTCTAAAAACATGGGGGCTTTTTATAATTAGATCTTATGACTCTGCTTGGTGCTAATTTTCGAATGATTTTACATCCAAGCTGTTTGCTGGTAGGTTCTTATCTAAAACAAAGCCCATTGTAATCTAAATTGCTCTGATTGTCAAATTATAATACTGCTGTCGATACGAGCTTTAAGACTACTGTATCTGATATTAATATTTAGTAAGTCTAAAGAATTTGCAAAAAAGATGTTGTTTAACTCATAGCAAATTAACGGGATTTTACTCGAAGTTTGTTAAATTTTTTGGTATTGTTGATAGGCTTGCCATATTTAAGTTACTTTCTAGAGGCAATATATTGTGATGGTATTTCTTAGTTTTTTTAAAGCATGGTTAATAGGTGTTGCTGTTGCAGCACCTATTGGACCCATTGGGGTATTATGTATTCGCAGAACTTTGGATAAGGGTTTTATTGGAGCTATTTCCGTTGGGTTAGGAGCAGCATTGGCTGATAGTGTATATGGGGTTATTGCTGCTAGTGGGTTTACTGCAATTTCACATTTTTTTATAGAGCAAAAATATTTGATTAAACTTATTGGCGGTGTATTTTTGATATATTTAGCATTTAAAGAAATATCTAGCCGTACAGTTAAGGAATTAAAGATAGAAAATGGTAGAAAAAATATGATTTTTGATCTAAAGGTTTTTTTACTTACTCTTACCAATCCTATGACAATTTTGACTTTTATTGCTATATTCTCTAGTTTGAGTAATGAAGTTGTTAAACCTGGGATTGCATTAATACTAGTGCTTGGGATTTTCTTTGGTTCTATGACATGGTGGTTAGTATTAGGATCGATGATTTGTATGCTAAGAGGTAGTTTATCTCAAACATGGAAAAATATGATTAGATATCTTTCGGCATTTGTTTTAGCTAGTTTTGGGCTGTTCGCTATAATTATCTAGCGGTTAATGATGGAATATATAATGATTATAAGAAAAACAAATTTATTCTGTTTAATTAATATCTGTATTTAGCAATGTATCAGTGGTCACTGTCTTGTACAATACGGTTAAAAGCAGTATCTGGGTAACTTCTACATCTATAAAATATTCTGATAAAAAAGCCAATATTACCTTCTATCCTGGGGAATTTAGATAGTTATTCTGGAGACACAGCATATAAATTTAGAAGCTAATTGTTATAAAAGAATAAATGTTTGTAATATCAATAAAATATTTCTGTACTCAGTTGTAATAAATAAGACTAACACTATCAAGTATACTCATAAAAATAAGCTAAGCTAAGCTCCAATTTCATTTAGTAAGATAAATCTCAATAAACTAGTTGTTCAATTCTTACATTTTGATGCGTGAATAATATATTTTTACAAAATAATTATCGGTATAGTATGTTTGATCTTAGAAAAATAAATGAATAACGGATTTCATATTAGCCAAATAAATTAGAATGCAAATTTTCTTTGTTCAAAAAGCTACAATATTGGTCTTTAATAGTAAAAATTTGAGAATAAAATTTATAAAAAATAAAAAAACTATGGAAATTTTTCTAAATTACACTATAGTTAGCCAAGTGTGTACATAGATATGACAACAAGGAGAATGTTATGGCCACAAAAAAGAAAACAAAGGCTAAGAAGAAGCCATCAATGAATCTTGCTGAAAGAAAGCTAAAGGTAAGCTTACAGAAAGCTAAGAGTCAGAGTGTTGCTTTGAAAAAATCATTATCTAAGAAAATAAAGTCCTTAGAGATGATGGTAAAAAAATTACAAGCAGAACTTGCGAAAGAAAAGAAATCTGCTAGTAGTGTTGCTAAAGAAGTAAAAGCTGCTACAGCTAAAATTAATAGAGCGGTAGTTAAGAAGAAGCCAGCTGCTAAAAGAAAGCCAGCTGCTAAAAGAAAGAAACCAGCTGCTAAAAGAAAGAAACCAGCTGCTAAAAGAAAGAAACCAGCTGCTAAAAGAAAGAAACCAGCTGCTAAAAGAAAGCCGGCTGCTAAAAGAAAGCCAGCTGCTAAAAGAAAGCCAGCTGCTAAAAGAAAGCCAGCTGCTAAAAGAAAGAAACCAGCTGCTAAGAAAAAAAGAGCAGTTAAAAAGAAAAAGAAGTAGCTTAGACAAATTAGCTGGTAGCTACTTGTAATAATATTGAGCAAAAATGCCGATACTACGTCGGCTTTTGCTTGTAGATATTATTTATCATTTATGCTGTAAGTTCTGCCTGGTGGTAGAGCTGAAGATTTGACAATCAGAATGATCTACATTAGCATAGTTTCTGTTTGCGCAATAACCAGCTATAGGCAGTCGGAATGTTAAGTCTGTGGATAGCACCATGGTGAAACAGTAACAAAAAAGATCGTAAGGTCTTTGTTAAGATCCGCCTTTCTTTTGGAAGTTGAGGATGCCAAGTTCTTATCTTAGGGTAACAAGTGCTATCAAAAGACTGCAAGAATCTAATAATCTCTTCTGTAGATACTTTGAAAGATGGTAAGATAATTATTTATCCTACTGAGTCAATGTTTGGCTTAGGATGCGATCCTTTTAATAGAAAAGCTGTAAATATTTTATTGAGTATTAAAAAACGTACAGAGTCACAAGGATTGATTCTAATAGCAAGTTCGTGGTCTCAAGTTGAGAAATTAGTAAAGCCAATTTCTCAAGAGCAGTATGCTCGGGTAATAGAAAATTGGCCTGGTAATATGACATGGCTTTTCCAAAAAAGTGAATTAGTTCCTGATTGGATCAGTGGAGAACATGCAACTGTTGCTATTAGAATTCCAGATCATGCTCTTGCAAGAAAAATTTGTGAATATTTTGATGGACCAATAGTTTCTACTAGTGCAAATATTAGCGGACGACAACCTTGTAAGTCATTACATGATGTGTATAGTAATTTTTCTTTAAATGACGTCGGTTATATTTTGCCATTTGAAAGGGGCAAGTATGAAACTCCTTCTACTATTATAGATCTACAATCAGGGAAAATTATACGTTGAGTTGTGTTAATAATTTTTCAAATTCTTAACACAAATACACCAAAAGCAACGAAAGCTATTAAAACTAATGCTAATAAACCCATAGTGTAAAAACTTTTTTCTAGATTCTGTTTTGAAAGTGCTTGAGGTTCTCTTTTAATATAACGAACTAAAATCCATACTAAAAATATGCATAAAGCCAGAATAAAAAATTGCTCAATTCCCCAACTATTTGTACCCATCTAATTACTCCAAATCTAACATAAATTAAATTGATTTTTTTATATATAAGGCCATAATTATAATTAAAATAATGATTACATATAAATTATGAGAGAGCAAATTACAAAAATTTTGTGCGGTATATTAATTTATATGGCTTCAAGTTCTTTACATTCTACTAATATCACTGATTTAGTCTATCAAATACCAATTAAAGGTGCTATTGGTCCTGCAACTAGTCAATATGTTGCTAAGGGTATAAAAATGGCTCATGATAAAAGAGCTAAACTAATAATTCTTTCAATAGATACTCCAGGAGGGCTTGATATTGCTATGCGTAATATTATTAAGTCAATTTTGGGTTCAGATATTCCAATTGTAAGTTATGTTTATCCCAGCGGATCTAGGGCTGCTAGTGCAGGCACCTACATTCTATACGCTAGTCATTTGGCAGCTATGTCGCCAGGAACAAATTTGGGAGCTGCTACACCTATAAGTATTATGCCAGTAACTGATACTAATGAGAATGATGGTAAAAAGAAAAATAAGCCAGGCAATAATATTCTTATGAAAAAAGTAAAAAATGATTCAAAGGCATATATTAGAAGTCTTGCTGAATTACGTAACAGAAATGTAGCTTGGGCAGAAAAAGCAGTAACTGAAGCCGATTCAATATCTGCACAGCTTGCTTTTAAAAGGAAGGTTATCGATTTTATTGCTAAGGATCAAAGAGCTTTAGTTATTCAGGCGAATGGGAGAATAGTAGATCTCAAAGGAAATAAATATAAGATAGATGTAAAAAATCCTATATTTGAAATGTTTGTAGTAGATTTTAAAACAAAATTTTTATTAACTATTACTGATCCATCTATTGCATATATGTTATTCTTAGCAGGGATATATGGGTTATTTTTTGAATTTACTAACCCAGGATTAATTGTACCTGGTGTGCTGGGTGGAATTGCGATGATAGTATCTCTGTACGCGATGAATTCTCTGCCAATAAGTTACGCAGGCCTAGCATTATTATTACTAGGAGTAATGTTAATTGTTGCTGAAGTATATGTGACAAGCTATGGAATTCTGGGAGTCGGTGGTATTATTGCCTTGATATTAGGTTCAATATTCTTATATGATGAAAGTGCTGATGCATTTCACTTAGGGTATCCGCTTATTTCAGGTGTAATAGGCATAAATCTAGTTATTTTAGTAGGAATTATATATTTTGCTATTCAATCACATAGGAAAAAGATCTTTGTAGGACTTGATTCTATGCTTAAAACGGCAGGGATAGCTTTAACAGATGTTAATAACGGTAGATGTTCAATAATAATAAATGGTGAAATATGGAATGCTCAATCTGTAGATGAAATTTATAAAGGACAACAAGTGGAAGTGACAGATAGGGACGGGTTATTATTAACAATAAAAATAAAAAAGGAGTAACAATATGGGACCAATAGCAGCATTTTTACTGGCAGGCCTATTATTTCTTTTATTATCTATGATCAAGATTTTAAGGGAGTATGAACGAGGAGTTATATTTACACTTGGGCGTTTTTGGAAAGTGAAAGGTCCTGGGTTAATAATTATTATCCCCGGAATTCAGCAGATGATACGAGTTGATCTTAGAACTGTAGTAATGGATGTCCCAAGTCAAGATGTTATTTCTAAAGACAATGTCTCAGTTAAAGTTAATGCTGTAGTTTATTTTAGAGTATTAGGTCCTGATAAAGCAATTATTCAAGTTGAAAATTATTATGAGGCTACTAGTCAACTTGCGCAGACAACCCTTAGATCTGTATTAGGTCAAAGAGAACTTGATGAGATTCTATCTGAGCGCAAGAAAATTAATCAGGACATACAGCAAATTCTAGATGCTCAAACCGATTGTTGGGGGATCAAGGTATCTAATGTTGAAATAAAACATGTAGATATTAATGAAACCATGATTAGGGCTATTGCAAAACAAGCAGAAGCTGAAAGAGAAAGACGGGCTAAAATCATTCATGCTGAAGGTGAATTACAGGCTTCCCATAAATTATTGGATGCTGCAAAGGTTCTATCTTCACAACCTGAATCTATTCAATTGAGGTATTTACAAACATTATCAAATATCGCAGTTAATAATAGTTCAACTATCATTTTTCCGATGCCGATGGACATAATAAATAAAGTAATGAGACAATAGTTTTTACCAATAAACTGAGTTTGTGTGCTAAGTATCATCTCCACCACAATTATAATAGGTTTCCGTGGCGTGATCTTTGACGATTTGTCTATCAACTCCTTTCCATAGAGCAGTTGTTCGTTTGTAGGTAATTACACAAATTTTATATAGAGAATGCGCAGATACTTTTATAGTATGCATCTTGAAGAATCCGAGAAAAAATACACAATTCTAATATAAATGCGCTAAATATGGGATGGTTGAATTATTAATTGACTAATGGTGTTAATAGTTAATGGCATATTTTAAACATTAGTTATATTTTTGGTTACAGATATATGATTCTAGCCTATGCTGTTCTAGAAGATGCAATTTTATTTATTGGATGCTATCTATTATGATCACAACAAAATCATTACAGAGTATTTTTAATAAGGCAACTGAATTACATCAGCAAGGCGAATTTAATAATGCCAAGAAGCTCTACGAGCAGATTTTGCAAGAAGAACCAGATAATGCAGAAGTTTTACATTTGCTTGGGCTATTATTTGTAGATTTTGGTCAGTTGGAATTAGCGCAAGAAAATATTAGAAAAGCAATTAAGAACACTAATGATAAACCACAATATCATAATAATCTGGGTAATGTTTATCTTAAGCAAGGCAAGATTGATCTAGCACAAGGAAGTTATAAAAATGCTATCTTAATAGATCAAGACTATGTTGAAGCATATAATAATTTAGCCTCTATTTATTACAACCAAGGTAAACTCGAAAAATCTATCCAATTATTTCATAAATTATTGCAAAAAAACCCAAGCCATTTAGAAGCTCATTATAATCTGGGTCTAATATTTCTATATAAAAAAGATTTAACATCTGCAAAGATACAATTTAATAATGTAGTATCAATAAATGATCAAGTGATCCAAGCGCATCATCATTTAGGTAATATCTATTTATTAGAAGATAATTTAGATTTATCTAAGAAATCTTATCAAAGGGTATTAAAATATGAGGAGGAGCATTTAGAAACCTTAAATAATATGGGGGTAATTTGTATAAAAGAGGATAATCAACAACAGGCTATTGATTATTTTACTAGAGTATTAGCTCTAGATATAGATAACCTTGATGCGCGAAATAATATGGCGGCATTATTCATGAAAAATAATTTATATGAGAATGCTTTGAAACATTATCGAGAACTATTACGTTTAGAACCAAATAATACGGAAGCATTTTATAACGCAGGTGTTGCATATATGTCACTTGGGCACCTTGAACATGCTATGGAATCATTCGAGAAAGTATTAATTAATGATAATAAAAATTTTGATGCTTATGCTAATTTAGGAGCTATTTACATGCGTAAAAACGCTAATAATAAGGCCATTGAATATTTTGAAAATGCCTTAGCAATAAATAAGGAAGATCAGGTTGTAAATTATATGTTAGCATCTATAACAAATACAGAAAAATTTGATAGAGCTCCCAAAAAATATGTAACAGGTTTATTTGATAACTATGCTGAGTACTATGATAAGCATATGATTGAAAAATTATCTTATTGTTTGCCATCTAAATTTCAAAATTTAATAAAAGAAAAAATTCCCATTACACAACAAATAGATATTTTAGATTTAGGATGTGGTACAGGATTAGTAGGAGAGTATGTAAAACAATATGCAAATAAATTACATGGAGTCGACTTATCAAAAAATATGTTAAGGTTTGCTAAGAAGCGGGATGTGTATGGTAAATTATTTTGTATGGATATCTTAGAATTTTTATCAAAATGTACCAGACAATATAATTTAGTGTTATCAGCTGATGTTTTTGGATATTTTGGTGATCTAGAAGAAATTTTCAAATTTGTAAATAAAGCAATAACAGCTAAAGGATATTTTTTATTTTCTGTAGAAGATTCCATTGAATATCCTTTCAAACTAGAGGAAACAGGTAGGTTTACTCATAACGAAAATTATATATTGGAATTAATAGAAAAAAATAATTTTAAATTAATACAGCTAGTATCACTATCTGCCCGCAAACAGGATGAGCATAATGTCTCAATGCAAACATATCTGCTTCAAGCTAACTTTCTTTATTAATTTTTCTAGGTTTGCCAGTATTATCTATTGCAACTATAACAAATAGTCCTTCTGTTACTGCTCTAAAATTATTAGTATTATGATTCTTGATCCAAGTTTCTACTTTTATATGCATCGATGAATTGCCAATTTTGATTAAATCACAATAGCAGCTTACAACATCTCCTACTTGAACTGGGTAATGAAAAGACATTGAGTTAATAGCAACGGTAACAACTCTACCTGAGGCAATTTGTTTAGCTAATATACAAGCAGCTATATCCATTTGTGATACTAACCACCCTCCAAAGATATCACCATTTGCATTAGTATTAGCGGGCATGGCTATGGTCTTTAGTGATAATTCTCCTGTTGGTTTGTTAGTAGAGGCCATACCGATTTTTTATTAAACTTAGTTTTGATGCTCTTATCCATACAAACTAATGGTGACTCCAGTTTGTTTAAAACTTTTTATTGTAAGCATCTAATAACTACTCAAATATCCTAGAGTGTTACTTTCCAGTTATCTTTTTCCCTTTCATTTTAATAATACAATACTATCTGTTGTTATTAGTATCGTCAATGTCAGTCATTAAGTTACATCTTATATCTCTACAATAAATGGCATAGTTTTATGACAAGCATGTAAAGGCTCCTTAAATAAAATAACAAATTTTTACTTTAAAGTATCTTTTGTGGTCATGCTGATTATCATAAATTTGGATGCCGATAATTTTCCATTGTTTTCTATAATAAAATTTACAGTCTAGACTCTGACAAATCATAGGTTATAGGGGGAACTGCATGTTGTTGGCTAAAAACATACCTTTGAACATGAATTGTTCATCCATATTCTTTATAAGAATATTGAATATGTTAATCTTGCATTTTTCCAGCCTACTAATGAAGCATCTAGTGCATTTTCCATAGAGAAATCGGGCTTGAGCTGCGCTATAAAGCTGGACTAATTAATCTATGTTGTTCTGAAACTCTATCTATACTGAATACGATTTGTCTATTTTATACCGAATAATTACCAAAATATTTATATTTTGTACTAGCTAAATATTGTTGCTCACAATGAAAATTAATATTGATAAAAATATTTTTAGATAATCATGCCGATTTTCTCTTTTTACAATAAAGATTTGGCATTCTGTTCCTGCAATGGGCTAACTGCAATCTAAAATTCATTATTTGTTAGATTATAAATACTACCTATTAATTAATGGCAGATTAAGCAAGAAAGTAGCTAAATGATGATTTAGCGCGCTTAAAAGAACGATTTTGCTTCACATTTATAGTCATACTCAGACAAAATAACTCGTTTTTTGTTTTCACAGTTAGAAAATGTCTTTGAGCTAGGACTCCATTTATCGCATTTTTAATAAAATGACTATATTTTCTATGAGCAAACCTATTTAAAATCATATGGTTAGCAGTTAATACAAAAATAGATAGTTAAACAATGCTTTTTTTTGATAATGAATGATCTTTTATTGACTTCATGGCTCAAAATTGATACAATAACTGCACTATAAGTTAAATATTCACGGACGATGTTGTTTGGGATCCGTGTCTATGAAGAAAAATTTTATAAAATACAGTTTATTATGGGCTTTTTTGCTCCCGTTTGTTAGTTTCTCGGCAACTCCAG
>PIVX01000081.1 GCA_003353785.1 Gammaproteobacteria bacterium
AGGAATAAAAATTGGTTTCTCTCGATATCCGAGCATGAATTATAATTAGGTTTTAAATGTCCATTTATGTTATTTGGAATATGGCTCCATATTGTTTTAATATTATTTTCATAATTTTCGTTATATATGTTTTCTGGGCATTCCCATAATAAATGATTTATTGTTTCTAAAATATTTAAATTACATCTGGAGCATGGACTATTTGATTTTTCATTTATTAATAAACTTCCAGCTTTTGCCTTCAGCCAATAATCCCCTCCTGTTTGTAAGTTTAATTTATAGTTTATTTTTGGAATGGTTTTCTCTTGGTATAACACTAATGATCTTGATTGAGATAAGATATTGTTATATTCATAAATCCATTGATTATGGATAATTGATTTAATGATATCTTTTTTTGGGATATTGTTATGATCAATATTATATTTTTGACATATTTTGTATGCATGTTGTAACCATGTTTTTGTTGTTTCGTTATTTTTATATATTTCCATTTGTTCTAGCAACGCTAATTTCACAATATTTTCATTATTCAATTTTTTTATGTGTGCTAGATAATTTATAGTTCTTTTTTCGGCTTCCATTTCCATAGGTATAATATTGGTTTCTCCATATAGTACCATATTGTTTGTATGTCTAGGAAGTCTAGATACGGTTCTGATATATTCTCGTTGTTGGATTTCTATTCCTTTAAAGGTATTTGTTGAAAATATTAATGCCGCTATTCCATGTAGGATTTTTGGTATCACATATGTAGTCCAGATTTTACTTCCATATAGTATTGATCTTGCTGTAGCCATAGCTGGTTTGAAGCATCTATAAGCTTCTTTTTTTGTGGCATCTCGCAATCGAACTCTATGTTGGGTGGTTAAGTCTAACTTATGTTTACTTAACGTAATTCCCAAATATTTACTTTCGTTTTCTTCTTTGATATATATGGTTGATTTTTCAGTTTCGTTTAAGTATTTATATCCTAAAGACCATTTCTTATCTGGATCTATTTTTCTTTTTAGGGGTATTATTAAACTTTTTTGTCCTGAAAATTCGATTTTCCATCTTTGTGCAAAGTTACCTACTATATTTAGTAGTTTCTCCATATTACGTTCATTTTTAGCAAATAATAGCATATCATCTGCAAAAAATAGTCCCGATATTATTTTACTATTTTCATTTGTACCGATTTCTATTCCAAGATTACATTTTTCGATTTCTCTACCGAGGTCTGAAATGTATAATGCCCATAATATGGGAGACATTGTACATCCTTGTCTTAATCCTACCGGCATGTCTAATCTATCAGTCGTTATGTTTTGAAATGTTATTGTAGCTCCTGGGTTTTGATAGCTACTTTTAATGGCATCGATAAGTTTATCTGGAAAACCGAGGTCTTTCAATTTTTTCCATAATCCCGTTCTCCATACTCGGTCATAAGCTTTTTGTATATCTAAAAGTGCTACTGTAGCTCCTTTAGATTGCCGACCTTTCCTGGCTTTCATAATTGTATGGTTTATTGTTAGAATACAGTCTTCAATTCTTTTATTAGCTCGGAATCCATGTTGTATGTATCCTAATATGTTTTTCTTCTCAGTTATTGTTTCTATTCTTTTTGTTAATATGAGTAGGTATAGTTTGCATAAATTACAACCTAGGCATAGAGTTCTATAATTTTTTATATTACTCTTTGAACCTTTTTTATGTAATAGTGTGACTTCTTGGGTTTTACCTATATCGGGAAAGTAACCGGTATTATACCATTTATTAAACAGTATTCGTACGGTATCAATCATATTTTGAGGCCAATTTTTAATAAATTCAGGTGGTATATTAGTAGTTCCAGCTGATGTATTGTTTTTCAATTTTTTTATTGCATCGAGCATTTCTACATTTGTTATGTCATTATTTAAGTCTAATTTATCCGGTCCGTTGATGATATCTGTTAATCCAACTCGTTTCATTTCATCATTTGATTCAGGCCAAATTCCTAAAGTAAATATACTTTCCCAAAATTCGGCCATATGTTTTTTTGATTCAGTATTTCCTATTATTGCTTCTTTTTTATCATTTATTATTGTTACATTTTCTCTTATACCTCGTTTTAGATTTTTCATTGTATCATATAATTGATGAAATTTTCTTTTAGGATTATTAATCCATTTATTATGGGCTTTTTCGATTCTAGCCATTTCAGCCCTTGAATTTATTTGTCTGATTTCGTTGATTTTTTTGAATAATTCGTTTAATTTAATTTGCATCGTTTCAGATCCTTGTCGTAATTGTTTTCGTAGAATTCGGATATCATCTTTGAGTTTTCTTATTCGTTTTGATAGTCTCTTTTTAATTTTTTTATTGTTTTTATATCCTATAGTTTCTTCTCCTGTTTTTTCAATAATTTTTATTATTTCGTTTTCATTCATATTGTCTAAATCTAGGTTTTCTAAATTGGTATTCATTTTGTTTTTATATGCAGTCCAGTTTGAATCGTCATTTATTTTCCATTTTTGTTTATTCGTATATTGTGTAGGTATTGTTAGTTTTTTTGTCACCGAAATGTTACCATATATGAAGCAATGGTCCTTATTACCATTTCCGTATTTGAGATTATCTTCATCGATTTCCATATTAACTAGTTTTGAGTTTTCACATAGTAATAGTAGATCTAAGATTTGTGGTTTGGTATTTTTCCTATGTTTACCCCATGTCCATATTCCTTTTGTTAAAATATTTTTGTTTGCTAATTGAAAATGAGATTCTTTGATAAAATTTCGTACTATGAATCCATTATTATTAATTTCATCATGGTTTTCTTTAATACCGTTTTCATCATTTCCCAAATGGGCATTAAAATCACCGATAATAGATATATTGTATTTTTGCATTCTGCACCATTGTATATGTTGTAGTAGTCTTTGACAAATTGTGGTATTGATTGTGCGAGCATTTGGGTCGCTTTGGTTTTTCAAATATACTACACATATCGCTGTATTACCTTTATTTTGACATAATACCCATAAATAGTTTGTTGAGGTTTCGTCCTCCATACTATCGATATCCAGTTTCGTCGTTTTTAGGGTCTTTTTTGCCCATATGCTTATTCCTCCCGTTGATTTTCCAGTTTGCATTTTATGGAAACTGTCATAATTATCAAAATTATGTATATCCAATACATTTTTGTATCTAGTTTCAACACAACATAATAAATCAGGTTTTATTTCTATCATATGATCACTAATATTGTCAATTTTACATTTTAATGAACATGCATTAGTATATAGAAAATCATAATTAATGTAATTTTTGTTTCTTATAGCATCATCATTTTGGTTTGAATTTGAATTCTGGACGTCATTTTGATTTGAATTTGAATTTGAATTGCAACTGGCATCATTTGAAATGTGATCGTCTGAAATTAGATTATTGTTAGGATAGTTATTATTAGGTAAATTATTGAAACTTACATTATTTTTATTTGAATTTGGTATTGTTGATGATATAGTTGATTTTGATGTTAATTGATGTTGTATTTCTGAAATATAATTAATTACTTTACTGTTATCTGTGGTATTATTAAAACTTACGTCTAGTCAATTTGGTCTTGGTCTTTTTGCAGGTTGTAAGGGAGCGTGTTCTCCAACTGTGAATGATATCCATCCATCAATCGTTTCACGTATGATTTCATTGGCAAGAACTTTTCTTCCGGTTTTATTTAGTTTTATTCCATTGACAAAATACGCTAATGCGGATTGCAATGATACATTATGGTTTGATTGATATGCTAATGCTTCACTCGCAATTGCAGAGCCTAACATTATGTATTTAATGGGGACATTGTAATGTCTTGCCATAATATCGATTTTTTTATACATATAGTCTTCTATTGTTTGAACCATCCGCATATGCCCGATGTCACTTCTGTTGCATAAATAACTGGTATATGGTAAAATCGGTTGTGTCAATGATACTAATATTAGTACATTTTTATATACGGTATTGATGTTCAAAACGGTTTTTTGTAATTCATTCAAAACTTCATCACAATGATATTTCCAGAGGTCTGGTTCATCAATGAAATTTGACATATGATCTTTAATGATATCGGCACAATCCATCACTCCTTTGATTATTAAGACGGTTTCATCATATGTTACAAAAGCTGGTATAACTGGTCCCATTTCCCTTATTCTGA
>PIVX01000296.1 GCA_003353785.1 Gammaproteobacteria bacterium
TATGTAAACACACTCTCTGTTTTTGGAGAATGTTCCTGTGGATGGAACATTCGGTAGAGTGGTTTTTACTATGTAAACACACTCTCTGTTTTTGGAGAATGTTCCTGTGGATGGAACATTCGGTAGAGTGGTTTTTATAGTGTAAACACACTCTCGGACATTTTATAGAGTGGCTGTTTAAATCAAGCACACCAAATTAGAATATTCGTTGGTATTGAAAATTCTCAAGTACAGTTGCAATAATTGTACTTATAAAAGAAAGTGGAATAGTATATAAAAGGTTTTTTGATTAGGGTTAGTATTGTACACACTCGGCCACGCTAGATGGCTCTATGTGTACCCCGTATAATGTTGGTTAGTAATACACAGATACGAATAAATACAATACATCATATCACAGTAGAACAAGGTAAAGTACAAAGTACTTATATAAAATCACAATCAATAGTTGGTTGGAGGTGATTAATATGCTCTCCAATCGACTCACAGTTTACATATATGGTATACTCACAAAGTGTATCAAACCATGGTACGGTGTTTTTACACACTCGCACCGATACACTGTAAGTAAATTTAGTTACTGATAAGTCGGTAACTTTACTTATGTACAATGACATAACACACATATATACAGACAAAATTTTACATCGTTACCAAGATAATACCCGTATATTTTGAAATTTTCAAAAAGTTTTTGGAACTTTTAGTATCATATTAAAGTTTCGCGCGCGCCAAAATTAGTAGTTTCAAAATTTTGTATCAAAACAATTATTTACAATACACGCGAAAAAGATCATAAAGACGCGGATATTATTTACACTATTTTAACAAAGCCACTTTTTGTATTTTTATATATATCTTTTTGAATTTTTACGGTTTTTATATTTTTATAATGTTTTTGATATTTTTCTAAATTTTCTAATACATTACGTACAAATATTTATAGTCATTTAATTGTTAAAACTCGTACACTTAATGACTAGGTGTTGGAGGCAATGGCCTTCCACACCCTTGACAGAATG
>PIVX01000297.1 GCA_003353785.1 Gammaproteobacteria bacterium
GTCCAAAATCTAGGGAAGTTGAAATAGTTGCGAGATTCGGGCCAGATGTGCGCACTAAATTTATGTCTGAGCTATTAGATTATATTGGTAATGATAGTGAATTATTTTCTGCTTGGTGTCAGAGCCCTGATAGACTATTACAAACAGTAGTAGAATCACCTGAACTATCAAAGAAGGTATTTGTTTATATTTATCATTTGTTTGATGAAAATAATTTAAGTAAGCTTACTCAGGCAGTTACTGCGATCGTATTATTGGACAAAATTGATATTGATCCTGTTATTGTGCTTCCTGAGCTTAAAGATTCAATAAATGCTATTAGAAAAGCTATACAGGACTCTGAAAATAAAAATCTTTGATGAAATAATATATTTTGCAGGGTTGTTTTATTGATCCTGCAAAATTTTTATATTAAAGTCTGAAGTTAAAATATTATAAGTACACTGATATAGTGACAATATTTCAAGATTATTGAAATGTCCCAAAGCCTTTTCAAAAGCATCACGAGATAGTTTTTCATAGTTCATATGGTGATAACAGGACATGAATAAAAAAGAGGCAATAAATAAAAAAATTGACCTAGCAGTAGACGCCTATTTTTAACCATATCCCAAACTACAACCAACAAAAAACAACCATTTGAGCGCCCGTGTTAATTATGCTCTAGCTGGCAAAGCAAACTAAGCACACTTATACGTTGCTGCGCAACGTGCGCTTTGGAGAAAGATAATGATTGATTTGTTTTTGCGTGTCTTGTATGGTTTATCAGTCATCAAACCACGCTGGTTACTAAATTGAGGATACAAGTCCAATTATCTTGTTTTTGGTATTTAGAATATGACAAGAGTGTTATTAAATACTTAATTTAGGAACTAAAATGAATGCAACAATAATAAAAAGTTTTTTTTTAATTATATCCATTATTTTAATTAGTGGGGTACAGGCGGGCAGCTATCAAGATTTAACTATATGCAATGAAACAGATAGTGATTTAACATTCACCATTTTATCGAGAACCTC
>PIVX01000082.1 GCA_003353785.1 Gammaproteobacteria bacterium
ACTTTTCAATTGAATCTTGGATTTGTCATTAAAAATCAATACAAATCATTCAACACTTGTTTTGAATTTGTTTGAAATGATTGAATTCTATAAACTTGTTTGTTGCCATGACATATGTTAGATTTAACAAGTTTTTTTAGATTAAACATTTTACAAAACTCACAACTCTCTTTTTCTCGTTACAAATCGTTTCTGCCGTAAAGAAATTAACATTAAATGATGAATCAAGCAAACCACCCATCACAAATGCAAAAACATGGTCCCATCGATCCACGCATACCAAGCCATATTAGCCAACCGCCGATGCCGTATTCTCATCAACAAATGCCAAATCAATATGCACCGCCGATGCCGTATTCTCCTCAAAATAATGGTTATGTCCAACCTGGATTCCATAATGGATATAAACGTGGACACGAAACTGGATTTAATTCAGGTTATGCGTCAGGTCATGGAGTTGGATTTAATTCAGGTTTTGAAGCTGGCATAAAATATGGTGCTGCAACAAAGAGACTTCCAGCTCCTGCACCGTTGCCAGCCATTGCAGACATTGAAGACATTAATAATATGGATATTATTGCAGATAATATTAACGCAGTTGCGGCCAGTCCAGGACAGTTATCATTGTCCACATTGGCGGGTAGTTTGCCACCATCGATCGTTGCCGCAACGCCTGCAACGGACATACCAACAACAACAGACACAACCGCCGCATGTACACGGCAACCACCATCAACCTCCGCCAATATAAAATCATTATCGCGAGTTGGTTTAAATAAAACTGAGGCGGAGGTTTGTTTTTTGTTACTTTTATAATAATTTCTGACATGTTGGTTTGCACAATGTAAACCAACTGCAAATGAAACCAATCACAAAAACGTTTTAAAATAATAAATATTTGTATATATAGAATGTGTTGTTCCTTGTCATGGACCAACCGCAGCCGTCAACGAACAAAACCACCATCAAAGCTAAGGTGAATGGCCGTATTTGGGCCAAAATATCGAATTTATGGCGGTGCTTTGCGCAAAATTATATATTTAAAGGCTTTAGCGATGGCCGATATTATCGCATTGATAAAAATATTATGCGCTTCCCCGATGATAAAAAATGTAAATTGCTACATTTTTATGCGGATTTGGGATTAATGTATGATATGGATCCAGCGGTCCAAGTCGTTTATAATAATGTTAAAGATAGATTGGATGAAAAATATGATTCTGTGGCTTGGAAACAAAGACAAGCTGCAAAGAAGAAAGAAGCCCAACGGCCGCAAGTCTCGCAACCAACAAATAATAAAAAACGTAAAGATTTAGGTGGTAATGATGATGATTCAGATGCTGCCAATGATAACAGTGATAATACAAATAATGCGCAATGTATTAATTCACCAGCTGCTGAAGAGCCGCCTGTCAAAAAACAAAAACTTAACACTGAGTAATATATATTTTTAATTAATAATTTGTTTCTTTTTTTATTTATTTTTCTCAATAATTTTTTCCTCTAAAAACTATAATTTTGTTTTTCTGCTTTAGTCAAAGTCCACAAAAAGCCGCGAACTTCCATGGAACTAAACATCAAGCTGCATATTCCCATGATGGTTGGTTTAGAGAGCAATTGTATCGTTTTGTATTTTATCGGAAACATGAGGTCGCAATCAAAGATTTATACTCTGAGTGTGAGTTTTTTTTGTCTGGGACGAATTGTACTTGGAATAAAAAGAAACTGAAAAATGAATTTTATCGTAAGATTCAAAAAGCAGTCACTGATAAAACATTTACTCCCCCAAAATATGAAATAAATAATGCAACCAAACAAAAAGAAATTGCACATGAAATTGCCCAGTTATTATTATATAAAAATAATGAAGAATCATTAACTAATATTTTAAATGTAATATCCAAAAATAAAAATTTAAATGAAAAATTATCACAGTTTCCAATTGGTGAACAAATAATTACAATTAATGAAATAGCACGTGTGTTGAGGGCAATCCGGCAATATTCATCCCATTCTGATTTGAAATTAAAGGAGAATTTATTAGCTGCATTGTGCTGTTTAAATCCGGATAATTCCATTGCAAATCCGCACATTATAAAAACATTATCTCCCAAATCTTTTAAGCGTCAAAAGTATTCCAAAATTAAAACATTAAAAAAACGTTTCAATGGCGGTGAAACTCGTTCTTTATGCAATAATATAAAAAATGTTAGATTAATATATCCAATTGAATTGTTTCAGTGGGCCTTAGATTTTTGGCTTGAAATGACGCATCCAAATCCAAATACAAAAAAAACGCGAGTATTAACTGATAAAAATAAAAATAAATTCATCCATCCACAACATATTTGTTATGTTTCGTTTGACACTGTTTATGATGATTGGAAGTCCCATGAAACCACACAATTAATATGTGATAAATATAACAAACCAATTCCATCCAAACAGTGGTTTTTTAACATAAGACCAATATTTATTTATCCTGTGGATGATACAGATTTCAGTCACTGTTCTGTTCATCATAATTGGGATAATATATCCAAAGTAATGAAACAAATTATAACGTCGCCTAAATATCATCATTGTGGAACTAAACAATGTCCGAATAATATTGCTAAACAGGAAAAATGTGAATGTCATGTTTGCAGTCAATGTCCAATTTTAAACGGTTTATTTAAATTATCACCCACTAAATTTATAAAAAAAATATCTTGCAAAAATAATCACCCATTATATCCAGATTCCAAATGTTTTCGAAGTGAGTGTGATAATATTAATTGTGGTGCAGAATATTTACAGAAAGTTATTGGCGGCAATTTTTGTGCAGCACTGAATGTTAGCAATGATAAGTTATTTAAATATAATTATCATAAAAAATACAGAAATCCGATCTCCGATAATTCCGATGACGGACTGCATAAACTCACTGTGAATTGGACTGATTTGAAAGCCAATTATTTGACTGAATATAGAACATTTTCCAAGCACCACATAGCATATATATATAACCATCGTACCAGGCGAGATTGGATAGATAAAACACAAACAAATATTCCTCCAAACACTGCACAAACTCACTTTGATTATATTAATAATATTAAACTGCAATCCATGATCAAAACAGCAGGGCAATGGAGCAATAGAGATGGTATTTCTTTGTGTTGCACTGTTAATAGATTTGCTGTAAGTGATGAAGAGTCAACTTCACACACAAAAGAAGTCTCTTTTTCATATTTTTCAGCTGATCCACACCATGATTGGGCTGCTGCTTTGTATGTTGTTGAAGAGCATATTAAAAATATGCAAAAATATTTTAAAAATGAATTAAAATCAGAGTTGCATAACTTTTATGGATATAGTGATCGAGGAGAGTTTAGCTGCTCTGCTTTTATTATTGGTTTGGGATTTATTAAACAAAGGTTGAACTTGAAACATTTATTCTGGACATTCACTTGCCCACAACATGGAAAGTCACTGTGTGATTCAGAAGGTTCCACCATAAAATGTGAGGTTAATCGAGGAGTCAATGCAGGCGATATATGGTATGATCCGTTGTTTGAAACGTATGATATGACTATTATTCGTTTCTTACATTCAAAATTATTTGCTGAACATATAGAATCTCGCAAATTTTTACCAATTGGCAGTAATGTAATTAATCATATCCATCAAGATGTTGTTTGTTCGCCAATAAAAGATATTAATGATTACTTTGAGTATTATATTGTATCGCCAACTTTAATATATCGACGTTATTTGGATTGTAAATGCATTCATTGCATTGATATAACGTCTAAAAAGCATTGGATAAAATGTGAAAATAAAAGCGTTTGTGGACTATGGAAACGTTGTCCTAGTAATCGCATTTTAATAGATAAGGCTGTGTGGAGAATGACTGAAAATTGATTTAATTGAGTTATTGTGATTTATTCTTGAATTATTAGCATTTTAATGTATAACCATGTAAATCAACAAAGTTTCTTGAGTAAATCTTAAAAAACTATGAACCTCAAAACAATGTCAAACATATGTCATGGCAACAAACAAGTTTATAGAATTCAATCATTTCAAACAAATTCAAAACAAGTGTTGAATGATTTGTATTGATTTTTAATGACAAATCCAAGATTCAATTGAAAAGT
>PIVX01000298.1 GCA_003353785.1 Gammaproteobacteria bacterium
TTTGGCACTTTGCCAAATAAACAAATTTTATGCTAAAAAGTACTTCCCTGGGTTAATTTTTGCCATAGAATTCATTTTTGATACTCTCGTGGTCCGTTGGACTACTTAAAAAGCGTAAACATAGGATCTTCCTGTATAATTGGATTTTGTGGTGGTACCATGTATGGAGTCTTTCATTTAAGCCTTTTAAGTAGTCCAACGGACCACGAGAGTATCAAAAATGAATTCTATGGCAAAAATTAACCCAGGGAAGTACTTTTTAGCATAAAATTTGTTTATTTGGCAAAGTGCCAAATTTTGGCCCTCTGCGTTTCGAGACCCCATATCTCCGCAACGGAGCGTCTGATCGACCCGGGACTTGCGCCATTCGACGTAGAATGAAAAGTTACTATATACGCGCGGGTTTCTGAGCATTTTGTACCACTTTTTAACCGTTTTGCCCCAGAAAAACCGTTTTTTGGCCTTTTTGACCACTTTTTGGGCTTTTTGTCTCTACCCAGCCATATAAAATCGATCGTAGCTCCTTAGGGATGAATTTTTGGAAAAACTTTCAAGACATCAAAAATGATCGCCTTGACGAGAGGAATCGATTGCCGTACTCCGCTTTCACTTTTGAGCAACTTCCGATAACCCGTTTCTGAGAGGTTTCAGCAAAATGGGTACCCATTTTGGAAATTTCAAAAACGGACTTCAGCTCAAGGTAGGTCTCAGTGTGGGGAACAACTTTTGTACAGAAACTTTTTTGATCCGAGCACGTTAAAAAATAGAAAAACGCAAAAAACCGCCAGTCCGCATCATTTTTGCATGGACTTTAAATGATAAATAAGTTACAGAATTCATCCTCGACAAAATAGCAGACGACTGAATACCGTTTGAGTTGTCCTTAGCAGTGTAATATCGTAGCCCTTCGTGAACCCTTACCTTCAGGCCGTACAAAGGACTAGATATATTACCTAAGAGGCTAATGTAGATCTATCCGAACCTCTATTCTCTCCGTTTATGCTGAGGATGC
>PIVX01000299.1 GCA_003353785.1 Gammaproteobacteria bacterium
AGCTATTAATAAACCGGATAAATTAATCGTTTTATTAAAAATAAAAGCACACGACCAATATATAGGAAACATACATATCGATAGCTTAGTAAATAATGCCACATTGAATCGAGGCTTACTTCAAATGAGTGCAAATAAAACAGAATATCCAATGGCCCTAGCACTGACCTACAAACTAATAAACAATAATAAATTCATAAAATGGAAATACCGCTCTAATAAATTATGCCTATTATACAAAAATAATCCAAACTGGAATAAAAAACTAAATAAATTGTTTGACTTATTGAATCGAAATGAGGCAGCAATAATAATACAAATAATCACCGAACACGTCGGACTTAATAATTATTATCACAGGAAAAATTATTCAATAAAAGCAGTCGAACGACAAACCGATATTAGGGACCATAACAATCAAATTGTGTTCAATGATAATAACCAATTAAATAACAATGACTGCCTAATTAATATCCGTGGTGTCCCATTACTGGAACCAATCACATTGCCGCTAATCCCACAATTAAACCACTCCCATCACAATAATAACACAGTTTTAATTGATCAAAAAATGAACTCCTCCGACGACGATGACAATGATATCAAAATGATAGATTCCTCCGACGACGATGATAATGATGCAAAAATGACTGACTTATCGGAGGAAAAGGGTGCACATATTGACCTCGACCAATTACAATCCCCTTTCTGCATACATTGTAATAACCAAATTGAAGACATTGATCATTTCATTATGAAATGCCCCCAATATACCATTGCGAGAAATAAATTTAGAGCGCGGTTTTACCGCATTGATATTAAACTTAGACCGCCGAATAATGTATTTAATACAGATATAGTATTATTCCCATATTTAATAAAAAAGATGGACATCGGCAAACAACTAAATATATGGAAACATTTAATAAATTATATAAAAGAAACAAAAAGGATACGAATTAACTTCGAACCAATCCCGTACAACGACCCAAAACCCAAAAATCCAAATCC
>PIVX01000300.1 GCA_003353785.1 Gammaproteobacteria bacterium
GGTGCCCTTACAGGAAAACCTTTGAATAAATTGGTTTTCAAAAATTTACATGAAGAATCTTTTTTGGAAGACGTTTGTGAAGTTATTAATGGGAGTACATACGAGAATGGAGTGCAACATGTTACAATGGAATGCGATAAGTATATGTACGGTTGGATCGAAGCGGATGAAACTGTAGATTTCGTTAAGTTTTGCTATTTTTTAAAAGAAAAGTCCAAACAGGATCTGATGTCTCTCAAAGTAAAGTATATGTTTCAAAACGTATTAAAGTATTGTGATGAAATCCCAGAAATGCTACCAAACATGGAGAAATTGGAAATATCACAGGTTGAAATACGGTTAAATAATGACATACAAGAGGTACATACTACAGTTCTCAGTCAACAAGTGCCCATCAAAACTATCAATTTGAGACGATTGGCCGATAAAGCATCAATTAGATACTAGCTGTCTATTTAAATTAGGCGAATGCAGGTATTATCTCTACTTATAAATGCGAGACGAGTTTGTATGTATTTATCTACATATCTCCGGAGATTCCTGAAAAAACGACTCGACGAATATCGAAGATCTATATACCGATCGATAGCTATTTGTCCGTAGATGTGCCTTTTGGGGGTTTCGACTTTTTATATCTCGAAAAAAAATTCATTTATTTAATTATCGATATTTCGAATAACTAATAAAATAAAACGAATTTTGCATCAAATGAAAGCTAATAATGTCTCGAATTTTATGCGAGCAAAATAAAATTTTTAATATTCATAATTTATGCTAATTATGCTAATTAATATGCAAATATCGATTTTTCGAATAATTATCGACAGACCTTGAAACCTACATCGATCGAGAGCTAATAATGTGCCGAATTTTATGCGATCAAAAAAAAATTAAAAATTTCATAATTAATGCTAATTGTGCTAATCAAATATGCAAATTTCGATTTTTCGAATAATTGTCGACAGACATTGAAACCTACATCGATCGAGAGCTAATAATGTCGC
>PIVX01000301.1 GCA_003353785.1 Gammaproteobacteria bacterium
ATATCATGTTATTTTCATGATATTCGATATTTCTGAAACTAACATATTCGTCTTCTTCTCAAGGGTTTAAGGGTCCCCGACCCACCTAGGTTATTTTAAAAAAAAAATTAAGTTACTAATATTCAATTTACATTAGTTTTTATTTGGACTCCACCTACCATTACTTTGTTTAAATTTTAAAATAAATTTTCCTTTCTTTTTTTTTTCTTCTTTAGCAACTCAGCCACACTAACATTTTCATCACTATCTTCACTATCTTCACTATCACTCTCCTCCAGCTCATTCTGTAATAATTCAATTCTCCTTTTCATTTCTCTCAATGTCTTCACAACATTCTTTAAAAAAGGAAGTGCAGAAACACCCATTT
Source organism: Gammaproteobacteria bacterium (assembly GCA_003353785.1). GTDB lineage: Bacteria > Pseudomonadota > Gammaproteobacteria > PIVX01 > PIVX01 > PIVX01. Next base: position 368 of record PIVX01000301.1, read on the forward strand.
TTTTGGGAGGTTCGAAACCATACCTTTTTAAAGTATCTAACAAAACCAAAACCTCGTTTTGTTCTGCAGTAACTTCCTTTTCTTTCTTTCCTTTCTTTTTTGATGATCTTAAACTCGAAATAATATCCTCGTTACTTTCTTTTCTATCCAAAACACCTTTTAACCAATTAATATTACACTTCAAAATATCCCAATTACCACTAAAGATTTGCAAACACCTGTCCATTTTTTTAAAAATTTTACGATATTTGTCCGCTTGAACATGACTACCAATGGAAACAAGAACTCCCTTAAGCTCCAAAGTCTCTTTAATAGTTTGACCATTTCGCGTGAAGAAATCCATCCACGTGTCTTCCTTATTTTTTTTTGTGTGTTGGAACATTTCTTCAAATATTTCACCCACTTTGTTATTATCCTTTAACCAACCCTGTTTTTCAAAAAAATTCAAAAAATAAAATTTTGTAAAATTCAAAATTTGTCCTTCGAAGACAAATTTATAAATTTGTCCTCAGCAGGATAAAATTCAAAAAAATGAAAATTATAAAATTCAAAATTTGTAGTTTCCGAAGATAATTTTCAAATTATGAATTTTTTTAATAACCAAAAATTGTCCTCTTCGGGATAAAATTCAAAAAAA
>PIVX01000302.1 GCA_003353785.1 Gammaproteobacteria bacterium
GGATTAATCCAGAAGATACAGGTTCGAATCCTGTGGCGACAACCAATCATTTTATGGAATGGAGGAAAAATGGAATTTTATGGTGATACAACGCCACCAAACGCATCGAAATTTGAATAGAAAAAGAAGGAAATATTTTGTGGTGAACCGTGGTGAACCCACACCACCAAAACGCATGAAAATAAATAGAAAAAAAGAGAATTTTGTGGTGATCCCACACCACCAAACGGATGAAATTTGAATAGAAAAAAAAGAGAATTTGGTGGTGATAGCCACTACCATTGAAACAGGGAAAAAGAAAATAAAAAAAATGAAAAAATTGAAAAAGAGCGGGGATTAAGTGGTGGTTTATACCACGCACTAAATAGAAAAAGTGGAAAAAAGGAAAAGAAAAAAGGAAATAGGTGGTGATTACCACCGTAAAATGACTGAAGAAATTTGGAAAAAATTGAAAAAAATTGAAAAAAATGAATATGATGATGAGCTAGTTTATGCCCATCATTACTATAATTATAATTTATTTTTAGTGTTTGTTTTTGTTGATCTGACAGTTAACTGTCAGATATATATCCTTGCACAGTCAAAAAAAACATTTATTTTCGTTTCTATTAATATTATTAAAAAAAAGAGTCATGCACTAACTCATCATCATATTCATCCATATCTTTCTTTTTTTTCACTTTTTCTATTTAGTGCGTGGTATAAACCACCACTTAATCCCCCTTCTCTTTTTCACTTTTTTCATTTTTTTTATTTTCTTTTCCTTGTTTCAATGGTAGTGGCTATCACCACCAAATTCTCTTTTTTTCTATTTATATTTTCATGCGTTTTGGTGGTGTGGGATCACCACAAAATATTTCCTTCTTTTTCTATTCAAATTTCTCTCCGTTTGGTGGCGTTGTATCACCATAAAATTCCATTTTTCCTCCATTCCATAAAATGATTGGTTGTCGCCACAGGATTCGAACCTGTATCTTCTGGATTAATCCAGTGCTCTGCTTGA
>PIVX01000030.1 GCA_003353785.1 Gammaproteobacteria bacterium
GCTATCATACAAACCAAAGATATTTGAGAACAACAGTCCAGATTTATTTTCCTTTACTGGTACTAATACACCAAGCCTTGATATATCTCGTCTATTTCCTGCTTTAAGCGTGTAATCGACAGCTGTGACGCACCAGCCACTGTAATCTCTAATTTTTAGCAATGATCATCTTCACTTATGAAATAATCCATGTTTCAAGCATTTTTTTAATAAAAATGTATATGGAAATTAATTTTTATTCTGCATAATTTGACATTTAGTGTTTCAAAATTCTTAGCGATAGTAGCTAATATAATTTTACTTTGTTTTTTAGTTATCTGAGAGCTAACTATTCTAATTGCAATCGTAACTGAGTGGTTTTCAATTGTTGGGAAGCGTACCATTCCATCGATAGCCATGGACTAAATAATGTTTCTTTTATTAATTTTAATGTAGCTGAGCAACCAAGGCTTTTTATGTAATGCTTGAGTTTTTTGGTGAATTCACAAAGAGCATTGATTGCATGACCTAACCGCATTAAATAGTGAAATCCTTGCATGGCATTCCAGTTGTGTGAAAATAGATGTTTATAATTATAACCGCGGTTCTTCTCTGTGTTAATACTATCCTCTATCAGCCAACTTTTGCGCGCGCCTAAATTTAATAACTCATGCACATTATGAATATTAATCCGAATACTAGAAATCCATGCATGCTCAGAGAAGCATTTAATTACCTCACCAGTTTTATTATCTACTTTATTATATCGTTCCGAGCAAGCTACTAAATGAATATTCAATTGCCATTCATAACCATAAACAATATCATTGCTCCAATGAAATAATTGCTTTCTATTTCTATAAGCTGCTTGTCCAGGTATAGATTGTTGCATTGATTTGTTGTTGTTAAGGCGTTTAGCAAAGTCTGTTAATTTTCTTTTAGGAAGTTGTATCATATATTCCCAGCTATTTTTGTGTAGTACTCCCATCACTTGTTGAGTCGCATACATTCCATCCATGAAAAATATTATTTTTAATCTTGGGAAGTATTGTTTTAATCTCTCTGCCATTCTTTCAAAGGACGTGGTCTCACTGTCTTGTTTACCTTCAGGTTGCTCTAATACATTATTTTCACGGTGTAAATACTCTGTCATAAGAGGAATGGTTAAGCCATTTGCAAAGTAATATTAGCTTCAATAGTATAAAGATATTGCTGTTTATTGTCATCCTCTGGATTGCCTACTATACGTTCACACCATTGAGAATCTTCTAATAAACCATTCCGATACAATTTTTGTGTGCCATCAATGGTAATAGGAAGACAGCCATCGACCAAAAGTTTTTTGAATTTCTTTTTTCTAATTAAATCCTTAATTAAATTAATATGAACTGCCTCAATATCTTGAGGGTTAATTGTTTCAAGCAATCTTGCTAATGTATCAGCATGTGGTATGGTATCAATTTCTGGGAATATTTTAGTCAAGTTTTCATGAATTAATGCTCCTGTGAGTTCACGGTTCATTTCACGACGTGAAGATAATCTAAAAATAAAAGCAAACAAACCAAACATCATTAGCACAGTTAATTTATGTTTTACACTTTTAACTCTTCTAGGCTCTGGGATTTTTGATAGTTTCTTAATAAGGCTTGGCAGTAAACTACGCCATGCCTGAATTTGAGCAGCAACCATATCTGAACGGGCATTACGTTCTTCCTCAACAGTAGTATGCTCTGATTTTCTGTTATGTGCTTGAGTACGTGGAATGACAGGAGCATTTAACGCTGATCTTTTTTCCTTAATAATTTGGGGATTGGTGTGAATTTTTTCACGTAATAGAATACCACGCAATTCTGTGTCAAACAGTGAGTTAGTCTCAGCTGCAGTTGATGAGGAATTGATGTTTTTAGCATTTTCATCTGCAATTTCTTCAGATAATTTCTCAGCAGCAGCTTGGATTTTTTTCTGCTCTACAATGTGCTTAATCTCTGGATTTTTATCCCAGTACTGTTGAAGTAATTGTTCACATTCCTCTATGCGCCCATGTATTGGCCATGAGCTAGGAACTTTATTGGTGGTAGGCGTTGCGTGCATTATTAAACCTCCTGGTACAGATTGTGCTTATTAATTGAACTTTAGCTACCTATTTTAGCTCGACGAAATATTTTTGTCGATCATCTAACTCTTTGAAATATTGTCTGCTCTGAACTCATGCGTCAACGCTGTATTATATAAGGACTAAATTAATATTAAGGATAAATTATGAAATATGAAAAGCTAATAAAAAATATATATGAGTATGAAATTTCGGTCGTACTTGTAATAAATATAGTAGCTCTCCTTATATACGCCCAAGACAAGTATTATAATTACTTATTAGAGCAAATATCATTGACGGTGATCACATCGAGCATCTTTTACGTTATTATTGTTTATATTCCAGCATTTCATAAAAACCACGTTCTGAAAAAAAGTTTTATTGAAATTTATAGGCATAATAAAAAAGAGATCATTAAAACCATATTTGCTTTCTTAGAAAAAAAAGATATTAAAGATATTGATGAAAAAATAATCGATGATTTAATGTCTCCAACTAACCTTAGAGAATATCTTGTAAAACAAAACGATAGTTCACTTTCTCGCCAAGATATCCTTAAAGAAAAATATAAGAACTGTAATTTTGGGAATGTTTTGCTTAAAATGGAAAATATCCGAAAGGAAATTATTTATTTATTGAATATATTGAGTATACATTTGCACAAGAAAGAGATGACATTGTTGTTGATAATATAGAGCTAATGATGAAAGCTTTATAAACTAAGAACTAAATCGATGTTCAAAGATTAAATTAACATTAAGGAGATAAAATGATTGAATTAAACGAGACTATATTGTTAGCATTAATCAATAGTGCCTGTACATTCGCTGGTGTTTTAATGACTATCTCGTTAGGTTTCGCAAACTGGCGTGTTATGAGGAGGCACGACTTACTTATAGATGCTTATGCTAATCTTAAAATTGCTTTTGCAGCAATAGATGAAAAACTTATAACTTTGAAAGGCTATAAAGCAGTACAAGCCGAAAAATTATTTACTGCAACTATAAAGGAAGGCTATTATGAACAGCATCTAAATGAATGTTTAAAAAATATTGACATAGACAAATACAAAACACAAATATTCTTAGATGATAAGATCCTTCCTATATATGATAATCTACACGAATTAATAAACGATTATTTATATGCTTGTACAATGTTAAAAATCAATCTAGAAAAAACACTCCTTTTCCCTGAAAAAATAAAGAAAGCAGAAAACCTTCTGTCCGGGAAAGATACTTCGTACAATACTAAGAGGAGAGAATATGAAGAACAAACTGATAATTTTTTTAATGAACGCATTAAACATCCGTATACTTCTTATTTTTGTTCAAAATTTCGCTGCGGAAAAAATTAAGAACAATCCAGCAAGCACTATTACAAAATTATTATAGGAATTAATTTTTTGAGGAAATAAGGACTGAATGAGCATTAAAATCACACTACAAATAGTTAGCAATCTTATATCTGAGCAGTTTCCACAATATGCAGATTTACCGATTAAAGCGGTTGAGTTTAGCGGCATAGACAATAGAACCTTCCGCTTAGGAAACGAAATGTTAATTAGATTACCTAGTGCTGAGTGATAAAAAAAGTCAAGAGGCACTAAATAAAATAGGAATTATTAGTGAAATTTTGGATAAGTACGATTAGATTTTTATTATTGGGCGTTACTATTATTAGTCGAACCGCCCTCTTTAATAAAAGCAATTTCTAGTGAGAAATTTTACTGGAAGTAAGCTATTGATTCTATTGATATTTTATATGAGATACCCTAGGATTGCAAGTAAGATAAAGGATAAAATGGACATTAAGGAGAAAGAATGAGTGAAGATAATGATGGAAATAAATATTTTGTTAAATTCGTGCCTTTTAATGCAAATACAATTTCTAGTTTAATAAATCAGGAAATTAAATTTTCAACTGTATATGAATTTAACGATTTTAATGAGCTCCATTATATTCCACCAATAAATTTTTGTAAAATAGAAGATAAAAAGCAATTCATTGCGTTGATAAGACGTTTCTATTGTCTCTCAAAAAATATATGTTATCTTAATCAGCATTTAAAGATGTATGATGATTGTCGCCAAGGTTTTTTAGAAACTTTTTCTTTATGGTTAAATGAATTTGATTTTAGTGAAGATAACAGAATCCCCCAAGAATACTTGTTTGTCTTGTTACAAAATATAGCTTTTTCATCTGTCGGGATTTTCTCCATCTCAGACATTAGTATATTTAAAGATGATGCAGCTCAACTGATGTTTGCCCATTATGCAGATAATTTACGAGGATTAGCTTTAATATACCGTATTAATTATAAAAACAAAATTCATGCAATAAATTATCTCTCCCCTATCCAAGCAATTAAATTACCTAGCGCAGGATGTCCTGAAAGATTGTTTGATTGGGATAAAGGTGATTTTGATAATATAACCGATTTTAAAAACAAATCTAGTAAATGGAAATATGAAAAAGAATATAGAATATTTTGTAAGCCAGGACTAAGAAGTATTGCAAGACTACATAAAACAATCAGCCTGGCAGCCATTTTACATACTAACCTTATTGATGACAAACAAATAGCAACATTAGAAAAAATAAAAAATTTTGTTTACGAAGATAAAATAAAACTCAACAAAATTAATTCGTCATTTGAAGGGTATAATTTTAGAATAGCTACTAAATCATACAATGAAAATATTAACGAGTGGTTAATGGACACCTTTTCAATTAGTGATAAGAATAATTCACATTATGAAGATATATATTTAGCTCTACCTGTATTGCTAGATAATTTTTTTAATGGGAAAATCACATCCGGAGAAATTTTTTGTGAAAAAGCAAAAATAGTCCGATTTTATTACAACAAAATCAGGCATTTACCATATGAGTATAAAAAATATAGAACTCTCTGTAAAAGGATAATATCCTTGCAAATATTACTGAATAATAATAAGTTTTTTTTAAATTCTGATATCAAATTCTGCTTTAATGAGCGAAGAGATACAAAAATAGGCAACCTATACATAACTTATTACCCGGTTTATTATTCCAAGTCATCTATATCATCTAAAGAAGAATTAGAAAAGGAACTTGAAGAAGCAATAAATAATATTCTTACTATGATAGAAGACTATAATCATGAAAATGATTGCTTACTACTAATTTTGCCAAATTTTGGTAATGTTAAGTCAAAAGAAATAAAAGAAATCTGTAATAATTTTATTTATCAGCATAAATCAGAAATTTCTTCATATCTTAAAGATATATGCTTTACTGATAATGATAAATTTTATCATTGCATAAACCTTACATCTGAGGAGAATAAAGATGAATAGGTTTTTTAGGTATGGGTTACATTGTTCTTGGTATTGCTGGGGATTATTAATATTAGCGTTGTTGAATTTTGAGCCTGTGGGGAATTTGTTAAGCTCAAAATTTGGTGAGAATCTATTTCTATATACATTGTATATGTCACCAGTCATTTTGATGTGGCTATCCATGTTCTTGCATGGCCTTGGTCTTAGTAGCTCTATTTCCATAATATTAATGATTTCTTATCTTGTATATCATGGTTCATTTATTACTATAGAAGCTTGGGAGTTTTTTAAGCCTATTTTTCAAACTTGTGATGTGTTCTATATCTGGGATGCTATTATCATCCAAAGTGTTAATTCTATGGTGTACTTGTTTTCTGGGATATTTTGTTTAACATCTGCTGTTGGTGGAGTCATCTATCTATTTAAGAATAAAGATTCTTTTACCTTTAGCATAGATACAAAGAAAGTTAGAAAAAAACCCCAACACAAAAACCCATATGGCAGTGCAACGCTAGCAACCCCAAAAAATATTAAAAAAATTGCTGACAAAGACGGTTTTGTTATAGGATTAATGCCTAAATCCCCTGTCGATACCTATGATATAGACAAATCAAAATTAAAATTGATTAAGAATGCATGTGGCAAATTAATTAAATTGCCCATTGTCCATACTATCATGATCGCAGCTAGCCGTGTCGGTAAGGGTTCTGGTGTAATTATTCCAAATATATTAGATCATAATGGTGGCGTACTGGTATTAGATCCTAAGCCAGAGATAGTTCACATTACCAAACGTCATCGTGAATCCAAAGGGCAAAAAGTATTTGTTTTTGATCCAGAGAATAGAAGCAATCTCGCTAATTGCAATATTAATGTCTTAGATTTTTTAGATCATAGCGATCAAGATGTACTCCATCAACAAATAATTGACTTAACTGAAATGCTGTGCCCTGCTCCTGCTAATGCTACTGATGCCACAATGCATTTTATTGAGGGCGGTAGAAACTGCCTTGAATTTATGTTGTTGTTTATGATAAACGCTATTGTGCCAAAAGACGAAATGCACCTAGGTACACTATATGATATGCTAACCATGAGCAATAAAGAATTTCTTGAGGCGTTAGAATCAGCCTCAAATAGCGAGGCTTCTGGTGGCGCATTAGCTAGGGCTGCTAATACCATAATAACTACCTCTGGCAATGAGGTTTCAGGTGTTATTAACACTGCTAGACGTGCAGTAAATTTTTCTAAATCACCATACAATAGAAAAGCCATATCTAAATCTAATATTAAACTTGAGGACTTTTGTATTGATACCAACGATTTTTATATTTGTACTAAAATTACCATTGATAATAAACCCAACAAATTAACTCAGTTTCTTACTACTTATATATTCAGCGCAATTAGAGCAGAAAAAGAGGACTCTAAGAAATCTGAAAAACATAGCAAAAAAGATCGTTTGATGGTATTAGATGAGCTACCTGCTCTTGGGTATTTAGGTTTTGTTGATAATGCATTAACTCTCGGTGCTGGATATGGTATGAAAATAGTTGGGGTATTCCAATCAATGGAAAAAGTTCAAACTACTTATCCTAATACTTGGCGTACATTCATGAAAAGCTCCCTTGTTATCTTTATCAGTGCTGATGCTGACGAAGCTATATACGTATCTGATCGTATCCATAAAACTACCATCAATGTTGAGTCTGCGTCATCAGGGGAGTCTCAACAATCAAACCAAGGGCAAATTGCACAAAATACCTCACAACAAAGCGGTACTACTCAATCATCTAGTGAAAGGTACTTACTTACTCCAAGTGAAATATCTAGCTTAGGGAAAAAAATTATTGTTGCTTTTACGGCAGAAGAATGCCCACCTATTGTCTGTCGTAGGATTAATTATTGGGAAGAGCCTCATTATCAAGGTAAGTTTGATGATAATCCTTTGCATAAAAATTAAATGTTTAACTGATTGCGACAAAATACCTGCGAATAATTAATTTTTTACTATTGTACTAGAGCAAATCAATGGCGTTTTGGTATGCTAGCCTCTGAGCATTATTAAAAGCAACTAATGTTACATCTATATCATACCCAAATTTAGTTTGCACTTGGTTTACCTCATTAACTATGATACTAGCTGATGTATTTAATGGATATCCACCACCACCTGTACCAATTGCAGGTAGAGCAATTGAGGATATTCTATTTTGCCCAGCAAATCTTAGAGCGTCTTGAACAAACCATCTTAATCTATTTTCAGATAAATTTGTATTGGTATTATCATATCCTGATACTTGTCCCCACATGATACATTTTGCCTTTGTTTGATCACCTCTCGTTACAATAAAGTCTTTTTTATCCATGCCTCCAGATATATTATAACTTCTTAATTTACGTTTAGTGCTATTACTTAACTTCTGTCTAATAGCATCATCTATAGGGCTAACCCCACCATTTAGTAATGCTCCTCCTGTAATTCCACTAGGATTTAAAATAGCCTCTACTTTTTGATTAACAATGTCTGATTCCGTTCCTATTTGTATTTGTCTTGAAAGAGAAAATTTTCTATTGAAATAGTTTGGTAATTTATGTTTAGCATTAACATGATTTGCAGTATTTCCTGTTGTAGTCGGGTTAAAGTCTGGGGAAGCATTTATTAGATACCATGTACTTCTATGATCTTTCCCAGATATTTTAGCATTGCTAATATTATTAATAACTATTCCATTATTAGCCATTAATTCAATTAAGAGGGAGCTGTTTCTATTACCAGCTATTTCACCTTCAAATTTATTACCTGATACTTGTCCAGTAGAAGATACAGAAACTCCGCATCCAGCATTTCTAGTACCAAATATTATCCCTTCACCAATATTTGTAATTATTTCTGCAGAATCATTAGATTTATAAAAAATTAATCCATTCATATTTCCATAAACATCTGCCTTACTAAAATTATTTTTTATAATTGATGTGCCAGATGAAGCATATATAATTCCACCATTATTAAATTTATAAATATTCCCTTTATTTGTACATCTCATGACAATAGACTCTCCAGAGCTGGAATAAATAACCCCTCCATTGTTATAACCATAAATATTTCCTTCGTTAGTATTGTTTTCTGCAATAGCTTTTCTAGCAATATATCCTATAACTCCTCCATTATTGTTGCCATAAATATCTCCCTTATTAATATTATTTTTTGCAATTGAGTTGCCATATAAATCTATAATGACTCCTGCACAATAAGATTGTTTAATTATTCTATAATTAATATTCCCAAAGATATAATTATATCCATAAGCTCCCTGCAATACTCCCGAAGAATTTTCTGACAATATTCTCCCATAGTTTTTATTTCCTAGTATAAAACTATCACTAGATATTAGGATTATCCCAGCATTATAGTAATCTCCAATAATATCTCCTTTGTTAATACAATTTGAAATTGTCGTTTTGTTTGTAGCATATACAATAACTCCTGAGTTCTCTTCTCCTGAAATAGATTTTAAATTTGAAATATTACTGATTTTACTTTTAATAGCATGTCCTATAAGGCCAGATGCATAGTCATTATTAGATGTCCATGAATCAATAATGAAATGTGAGATTTCACAGTTTTCAATCTTTTGAAACAACCCTAATCCAATAGAAGTTAATCCATAGCCTCTTATGGTTATATTAGGAGCAGAAGAATTTCTAGCAGGAATAACGTAGTTAGATAATTTTCGTGGGGAAAAATTAAATCCTGTAATATTATTATTAGAGTCTGTAAATATTCTCATCCCAAAAATTTTAGTGTCCTTAATAGGCTTATTATAAGCTCCATAAGTAACAGTCGCTCCAGCAAAATCTATATCTTCAATAACAGCTATATGTTTGGCTTTGTCTCTAATGGCTTTATCTAAATCCGCTTTATTTCTAACTAATCTAAAAGCTGATTTCTCTTGGATATCTTTTTCTACTTTTGTATTCGCTATAATATCTATATCTCGTATAGGCATTTGAGTCATTTTGCTATGTAAGGTGTATGGAGAATTATTAGAGCCCCCCATATTTAGTCTTACACTAATCCCGCCATAAAACTCTGTTTTTCTTATCTTATCTCTTTTTACTTCTCCGCTTAATATAAACCAATCTAGAGGTTTATATTCAACCCTTGCTTGTACACCAAGCATTGCTATAGAGTCTGCCTTGAATAAATATCCGCCAGCAAATATATTTGTCTTTATCCTTTTAGATGTAATACCAATTTCACTATCAACCCCGTGAAATACTCTTTCAACTGTTGTAGTTACTGATGATTCTAAATAAATATTAGCATTATCATGGGTTAATGCATTATTTAGAACATTTTTATTTAATACAAATTTTCTTTTGAATATGGGCAAATATCCATTAGCTCTAAATTCAAATAATTCTCGTATATATTCAAAGCCAATAGTTAGTTGATTTACTAAATTTCTATTAATAGTTCTTCTAATATCATAATACAAATAACTGCCAAATATTTGATTTTTATATAACAATCTATAGCCTATACCTAAATTTCCTTCAGATACTGATTTATTATCATGCATTAATATAGCATTTACGAATAACAGCTGATTACTTCTTTGCTTTATAGGTAGAAGCATACTTAATCTACCTATATGTCTCTTTCCTGCTTTATAGAATATCTCAACCTGGTCGTCATATTTAAAAGCATGTGATAGTGGGCAAGATAATAGAAACAATATCAGAGATATAACCAGCGGGATTTTATTCATATATTTCTACAATTTATATAAAATCCTCCATGAAAAATTTTAATCAAACATGCAATTATACCATAAAAATACTTATCTACTTATCCTGAATTATTTTTTTCCAAATAAGAATAGCTTAGACATAATTCAAGCTCAAAAGGCTTGGACAGGTGTCGATGTGCTCCTGAGTGAGGCGATGTCTGAGCTTAATAAAACTGCAAATAGTCAATCTAAGAAATTGGCAAGCTTTGGATTAAACCAGAGACAGAGTGGTTTGCCCGAAAAAGAGAAATCGATCATTGGGTTGCATGACATAAGGGGACGGTTTGTTACATAGAAATCAATAAGACTGGCAATAATTAGCCCAAAAGTGCTGGCAATGGATATTAGAAGTTTTCATTAATTTTTAATTTCTCAGATACACTCGATTCAATCAGTCTTTTTGGAGGGAAAATGTTTTCCCAGTCCTGCTTTGGTTTTTTTCTAAAAATTGATACAAAACTGGTTGTTTTAGAGCCGCTAGATGAAATGGACAACTTTATTTGTTTAACAGGACTATATTTTTCTTGTGTCAAATATAAATGCGTATGGAGATAAGGGCCTGCACCGTGTCCCGAAATTAGAATATTTCCATTTTCGCCTGTAATCCTTTTTATCGTACCAACTAAGCTACGTACAACATCATCTGCATCTTTATGTATTTTATTGTCAGTTGTGTAAGAAATATAGTTCTTGTCAATATCTTTATATCTTTTAATAATATTTTCAAAATACAATTTTTTATCTATAACAGAGTCAAAAATAGCACCATCATAGTATTCACCTGGATAGTTTATTGTTAAATTTTCTTTAGAAAAATTTGGAATAAAAAGGCGATAATATATTGAAGATTCAGCTAGACCATATTCTACTCTTATTTTTAATTTTCTTCCTGTTATTTTATAAATTTCATTAGAGATAATTTGTGAGGTGTCTAAACATCGAGTCATTGGGGAAGAATAAATATAGTCATATTTATTGATATCAATTTTTTCTAATAATTTTATTACTGTTTGTTTAATTTCTTCTTTGCCTTTTTGAGTTAATGGTTCATCAAAAGGATTTTCTTTGTGTCTTGTTGTCTTCCTATAATTTTCTTTTATTTTCTTGTTTTGAGAATAACTTATTCTATGCCCATGCCTTACATATACCAGTTCTTGAGAAACCTGTTGTGGAGATGCAGAACAGGTTAAGCTGACAAAAGCCGTCATTACTAAGCATAATAAGAGGAATATTGGATTAAGCTGTTTGAAGTGATTTCTTTGTAACATACTGTAAGCTCTATATATTGAAAAACACTTATAGCACTGTACCATATATTCAAATTTCAAACAACTAAATGAAAAGTTGCTCTTTCTACAGTTCCTTGCAATTACTCTATAGAAGATAGATTATTTTGAGAATTATACTGCATTGGGATATATGAAATTAGCTGCCTAAGCGAATAATAACACTTACATCTTAAAAACAACCACAATATGCTCTATATTTATTCTTTTAGCACTAAACATAGCCTGTTTATGCTCTCGCGTGTCTATATATTTGTTTGTATATGGTTTTTGTTATATAACTACCAACAATTATGCAAATGAATTGTTTTTTGCATTTTTTTAATAAAAAACATGACATTTTAAGAATGTGAGGGAATATGTCAAAAGCTGCCACTGAAATAAATGATATTATTAATAGAGCTGAGAATATATTAAAAAAAATCGAAGCTCTAGGTCGTCTTCCCAATCAAACTAAATCATTAAATCATAAATTCTCTGGTAAACAGGCAGAAGACTTGGTCAAAAGAAGTTATCAATCTATTGGAAGAGCAGAAAAATTATTAATACAAAATGGGCTAATGGAGGCCATTGAAAGAAACGCTAAAACCGGGAGGATATTGGGCTACTCTCTTAAACAGATTAATCAATTAAGAAAACACTTTAAAACTTTCCCTAAACGTGACGAAAAAACTGATGATTGCTTAACCATAGCTATACAATCCTTTAAGGGGGGCGTAGGAAAAACAGTATCGGCGGTAACTTTAGCTCAATATTTCGCTTTACAAGGTTATAGAATATTACTTGTTGATCTTGACTCACAAGCAACAACAACAAGTACTTTTGGGTATATTCCAGATAGAGACATTAGTTTTGAGGATACCTGCCTTCCCTATTTTGAAGGAAAACAAGACAACCTAAAATACTGTATAAGAAAAACATATTGGGATCAATTGGATTTAATACCTTCAAACCTACAAATTTATCATCTTGAATACGCGCTCTCCCAAGCAATGGGCAGTATGACAATGGATGAAAGAAAAGAAATGTTTCAAGAATTAAAAAACGGTTTAGAACCAATTAAAGATAATTATGATATGATTATCATAGATAGCCCACCAGCATTAGGGATCGCCTCTATAAATATTCTTTGTGCTGCTGATGCCATCATAGTCCCTACCCCACCATCTATGTATGATTTTAGTTCCACAATTCAATTTTTCAGAATGATAAGTGAGGTTCTAGAAGCTATCATGCCAGATAAAGATTATTTATTTATTAAAATCCTAGCGACAAAAGTAAATCTGCAGCAAATAACTCACCAAGATTTTTTATCTGTCATGAAAGATGTTTTTGGAGAAAAACTTTTCTCTTCCTTGTTTTTAAGAACTGCTGAAATAGAAAATGCTTCTAGTAATTTCCAAACTATTTTAGAAGAAGCAAGGCCACAAAAAAGAGCCTTAGATATAGTAAAAAGAGTCTGCTCTGATATCGAAAAAGAAGTTTGGAAAAACTGGCCTAGTAAAAAAGAAATTCTTTCAGAGCTTGGCGAATTTGTTTTAGAGGAAGCAGTATGAGCAGAAGAAGGATCACAGAAGCACTTTTAAATGATAATAATTCTCCAGCAGTAGCAGTAGAGATTTCATCCAAAAATAAAATGGTCAAATTACCTACAGTCCAATTAAGCGAGAAAAATAACTCTGTGTTTTCAACTAAAAGACAAATGGTTTATTCTGTATCTCCTGAAGAATGTAAGCCTTGGTCTTTTCACGATAGAGATCAATCCTGGCTAACAGAAAAAAAATGCTCTGATCTAATTGCTTCTATAAAACTAAACGGACAAAAAATTCCTGTATTGGCAAGAGCCATTACTCATACTAATGAAAAAGAAAAATATGAAATAATTGCTGGTGCACGTAGATGGTTTGCATGTAAATACTTAGGAACAAAATTAGATATAACCCTTACTGATTCCAATAACAGGGAATGCTCCGTATTCATGCATATTGAAAATAAAGAAAGGGATGATATTTCAGATTTTGAAAGAGCAACAAACTATAAAAGCCTTCTAGAATCCAGTGTTTTTGAGTCACAAGACTCTTTAGGATTGTCTTTTGGCGTAAAAAAATCAGCATTATCTAAAATGCTATCTGCTGCAACATTATCAGAATATAAATTTATTTTTGATCATCTAGAGAGTATTACACAAATACCAATAAAGCCAGCATACGAATTATCTGTCTTACTTAAAGATAAAACCTCTTTCTCAAAAATTAAACAACACATGAATAGCCTAAAAAAAAGAAAGAGAATGCCTAGTGTAAAATCTATTTTGAAAGAGTTGTTACAAGTTGGTAAAGGAACCATTACCCATAAAGAAAATATTATAATCCATGAAACTCCTTCAAAGAAATCGAGAATTATATTAAGACAAAAAAAGAATATATTATTTTTAGAATTTCCGGCTCCAAAACAGAAGAAAGAAACAGAAGAAATTAAAAATTTACTTGCATCTATGATAGATCAAATTACTAATAAGGACTTTTAATGAGGAAACGTACCATTGAATTATATATATTTTTCAATGAGTTATGCAGTTTCCCCGGGGAAACTGAGGAGATTATTCATGGTTTAAAATTTATGATAAACAAATAAAAAAGCCCCAGTTTGAGCTGAGGCTTTCAAAAGTTCTTAATTAGGAATTAACCCAACTTTCACAATGTTTATGTTAATCCTGATTAAGGCATTAGTCAACTTTTGCCTTTAAAAAAGGAGATAAACATGACAGAAAAAGTCATTTCAAACAAAATTTGTCCTGAGAAATTGCAAAATCTTTGGCAAGAAAAAGAATATCGTAACTTCCCTCTTGCAGTTACCAACTACATTACAGCTGACACTTCCGTTTGTGCTGAAGCCAGAATGTGTTGGATTCTATTATTCACGATGGCTTATTATGATAAAAATTGGTGTATCCAAATTTCTAAAGCTGAGTTAGCTGGTAAGCTTAATAAAGATAAATCCAGCATTGAAAGATATCTTAGAGATTTAAAGAAAGTTGGATATCTTGCCATTCAAAATATTCGAATAAGAGGTGTTTGGTTGCCATCTAAGATAACTGTTATCGTGCCCCCTGCCCTACTCCAATTATTAGAAGCTGCACCAGAACGAAAGAAAAATTCTAAAGCCAAACCCTTGAAGCTCGTAGTTGATAATACCACTGAATATCGTACAAATATGTTCCACGTAGAACCTGATATTAGCCAAAATACTGCTGTAGAGCCTCAGCCGTCCTATCCTCAATCATGCAGTAAGGGTATCCTCAGATCTGATGGATCTAAGAATAATATTAATCATAATAAATTATATACTAACAACAATAGAGATATAGATAGATCTTCAAAAGAAAATAAAACTCCTGTTGTTGTTATTTCTGATGAAAAAAAATCATTTAATCCCCCTATCCAGCCAAAACAATTGGATGTGATTATCCCTAGCAACGATTCAAATCTTGATAATTCAAAACAAATACAAGAGTTAGAGCAGAAATTAAGTCCTCTTAAACAACAGTTGAAATCTTTATCCATCACTGAAAAAGCTAAGTTCTACAGTAAAAATATGCTGCATTTGGAAAAAGAACTACAAGCATTAAGATATTCTGATGAACTAAGTATTTTTACTGAAATAAAAACACAAGTTGATGCTGGGTTAATATCTAAAGCAGAGCTTAGGTTGCAACAGCAGAAATTTTTAAATACTAAGTTAAAGTTGTTGATGATTGTGGATTCTGAGCTGTATTCGGAACAAATACAGGGGAATGAAATTGAGAAAAATAGGTTGGAGATTAACAAAACGGAGTTAGAGCTAAAGCAAATTTTGGAGATTAGTAGGAGAGTTGAGAAGATTAAGCTTGACGATTATTTAGAGGGTAAAGGACAAAGGCAATTATCAGATAAACAGGTTAGTTGGCTTAAAGAGAGCATAGGGGAGATAGCAGGAAATGATACTGACAAGATAGCTGGAATTGCTAATGAAATAGCTTTTCAGGTCAGATTCGGTAATCTGCAAATTAGCTACAAAACTCGTCAAGTTATGAGTGTGCAACATGGACTTAATGTGGCTTTGATGAAGTTGCGAGAAGGGGGATGGACTAAGCCTAGTGGTATGGCTAGGGCAGCTTGATAAACACATAAAAATAAGCTATACTACAAATGTAGCTGTTTGATACAAAAGTAGGTAGTGATATGAGTATTCCAATACGAATAAATGACGAGATCTATGATGAGGCTAAAAAAGTGGCAAAGGCTGAGTTTAGAACTATCCCAAGCCAGATTGAATTTTGGGCAAGAGTAGGTAAATGCGCATTAGAAAATCCAGATTTACCAATTGAGTTTGTGAAAAAATTATTGATTTCAAAAAACACGGATCGAAGTTTAGCTGAACCATTTAGTTTTGATGATGAATGATGTGCAGATAAAGCAAATGCCGGCTTTTAAAAAGACTTATAAAAGATTAAACCCTAAAGTAAAAGAATTAGTAAACATAGAAATTGAAGATATTGTTAAAGATCCTAAAATAGGTACAGAGAAAAAAGGGGATCTTAAAAATATATTTGTGCATAAATTTAAAATTCATCATCAAGAATTTTTGCTTGCTTATGAATGGGATAATACACAGAGACTTCTATTAGCTTTAGGAATTCACGAAAATTTTTACCGAGATTTAAAGCGTAACAAAAACTAATTTAAAGAATTAAGCTGATTGTTCTTTTTGTTTCATATTGTACAGATCTAAAATAACAGTCCCAACGCTCTCTGATAATCCACACTAAAAATTGGAGAGCCAATTTTTCTTACAAACCAAATACTATATATATTATGTATATTTTAACAAATTAGTAAATTTTTAATATTAAAATTTACATATACTAAAGTTAAAGACAATTAAGTTATTTATAACTGTAAACATTATATTTGGATAAGTAAAATGATAGGGAAATCTAAAATTAGAGGGGAAATTATAACAATTACGGTAGCACTTATAGGATTTGCTGCTGCATGTGTTCCTGTAATTTATGGTATTTATAGCAAACACAAAGAGTATTCAGAAAAAAAGAATGAATTTATTCATTCTGATGTTGTTATACAAAATGATTCAAAATATCAAACTTCATTTGAGCTTGCTAGTTTAGACATGAAAACTGGGAAAAGTCATTCTGAATTCAAAATAACAGTAAGCGCGCAAAAAGAAGAGCAAATCCCCGATTGGATTGAAGATCAGATAAAAAAAGATAATAAGTTAGTTAAGGCTTATTTTACTGTCAATCATGTTTCTACTACAATTCAATGCCCACGACTGCCATTAAATGAGGGTGTCGTATATAAGTTGATAGAAACTATGGGTGAATTGCAATGTGAATTTTCAGCTGCTTGATGATGATAGGTTGTTAGCTACAAAACTCGTCAAGTTATGAGCGTGCAACATGGACTTAATGTGGCAGGGGGATGGAGCAGACCTACAGGAATGTTGAGAGCAGCATGATGCTGATATTAGGATATAGAAAAAAATAGTTCTATAATGTAGAGTTAAAATCAAATATACAAAAAAATTACTATCTAATTTTTTTCAGTAATGTTTTTCTGATGACTTTGGTACAGCAGATTATTTTTGATGGTTTTGCTAAACGTATTTGTCATCTTTAAAAATAAAGAACTTGATCAAAATTCAGTTATCCGGAATTTCCGGATAACTGCTTCCGATGGTAATATGCACTAAGGCTTGACAATATCATATTTGATATATATACTTTATGATATGTGGGAGATTTTTGAAAAGAAAGAAGTTGCTAAGTCTTTGAAAAAAGCTCCTATAGAAGTAATTAAGAAATATGAAATCTGGAAAAGAATCGTAGAAATTCAGGGAACATATGGATTACGACTCATTAGAGGTTTTAGGGATGAAAAATTAAGAGGAGATTTAGATGGGATGCGTTCTTCGAGATTAAACTATCAATGGAGGGTTGTTTATAAGATTGAAGAAGAATGCTTGAGAGTGTTGGTTATAGAAATTAACCCTCATAAATATTAGGTGATATTATGAATAAAAAAGAATTTGTAAAAGCAGAAATTAACTATCAATTAACTCCTGCAGAAACATTAAAAATTATTAGAGAGTTACAAGAATTATCACAGCGTGAATTATCAGAATTAACAGGGATAAGCCAATCTAATATTTCTGCTTATGAAAATGGACATAGACAACTCGGAAGAGACAGTGC
>PIVX01000303.1 GCA_003353785.1 Gammaproteobacteria bacterium
GCTCGGCGGCCGAGAAAAAGCGTGACAAACAAAAAGACAGACAGACAGACAAACAGAATACCAAAATTATGGTATATATACTAGCGCGTGCGCGGGCGCCTCGGGGGCTGTGCCAAAGCGGGCCAGCTCCAAAACTGGCCTGTGCCATAACTGGCTCGTGCCATACCTGGCTCGTGCCATAACTGGCACGTGCCATAACTGGCCTGTGCCATAACTGTAATGTGCCATAACTGTCCCCGCCTGTCCAGTTACTGGACCATATAGGCCCAGTTTTTGTTTCCTGGCCTCAATGGGCAAATCAAATTTCCCGCCCTACAGTAACCCGATATTTCCTGACACGAAAATAGCAAAACATGATCACCAATTGGGGTCGCAGTATTGACCCACGACCAACAGGTTAATGGACAAAAAAACAATTTTTACATTACTGGCATCAATAGGCAGTTTGAATTTCCCGCCTACAGTTAGATGTTCACCCCTGAGAGCTTCGAGACCACAGGCCCCGCCTCCTATGCTACAACACAGGGGGGAAAGGGGACTCTCCCGAAAAGAGGGGGGTCGAAGGGGGAAAACCAATAAAACTTCCTGGGGTTTTGGCCCAAGGGCTATCCATCGCAAAAGACCCCTAAGGGCCAGCTGGCTCGGCGGCCGAGAAAAAGCGTGACACACCCACAGACAAACAGAATACCAAATTATGGTATATATACTCTTTTAATGGTCAAAAGCAGATAATTCCCAGAATTGAAAATTGCAATGGTTTAAATGTTAAAATGATGCTCGAGATTACTGCAACTGTGTAAAACTAATAAGTACCTGTAGCTGAACTATAACAGCAGAACCAACAATAGTTAAAGATACAACTTTAATTAAAGTTTAACAGAATTAAGACAAGTACTATTACCTATATAGGTAACTAACACTGTTAGCTAGAAAAGAACTATGTATGGTACACACTATTATAACTAAGGCTTTGATGGACTACAACTAAAGTTATAA
>PIVX01000304.1 GCA_003353785.1 Gammaproteobacteria bacterium
AAGTGGTTGGGTTTGGGATGACCGCAGTCATAGGCACACTCTCTGACAAATTGAGATACTGAACCAGATAGTTTCAGACAAATATACTATTCTTTATTTAACGCAGATAAAACCAACAACTCTTGTTTCATGGGATTAAATATATTTACCGATTTCAGTTTGCTGTGGAGTTGAAAGCAGGTTTTTGCATAGACTAAAAAAACCACATTATTATTCCAACCCATCCTCAAACACTTCAATTCACAGATAAATACACCATGAAGACTTTATTAGTTGGTACATTATTAGCTGCAGCACAAGCAAACGTCCATCAGGTCTCTATATATTGCATGCACGAACTAAAAAGAACGAAAAAAACACACAAAAACATCCCAAAAAATGGAACAAAGCCTTTTTGATTGGGAAAATATGGAATAAATCAATTCTTTTAATCGATATAAAAGATATTGACGCAAATTGTTTTGGTTTAGCTCTGTTGGCATCGCATCAAAGCAATGATAAAGATTTGGTGCATAAATTTGTGGAAAACATGAAAAAATATTGCCAGAAACAATTAAATTATGATTATTTATGTTGGCATCAAATATTGACTGCTTATGGACATTTGCAGCAATTTGAGACAATGTGGCTTGAATATGAAGCAATGAAATTAAAATATTATTTGAAACCAGATATTGTATGCTTTCATATTCTTTTGTCTTTTGATAATAGGAATGAATATAAATTGAAAGCATTGGGAGAGATTAAAAAATATATTGACAATTGGAATGAATTAAAGTTGACAAATTATGGAGAAATAAAAAGCATTTCTCGTATTGCTGCATCTATGAATGATATGGAATTAAAAAAGACATTTTCAACACTTTTCCATTCGAATTCAGAAATGGAAGTTAATGCGCCTGTATTGGCCACGTTTACTTACCACGGACATTTGTATTCATTCAATAACTTTTATGATAGAAATAACATCGATATCGGAAATAAGAAGATTTCA
>PIVX01000305.1 GCA_003353785.1 Gammaproteobacteria bacterium
TATTATCGATAAAAATCGATTAAATATCGATAATTTTAGATATTTTTGAATTGTTAATGATAAACGTTGATTCTTTTTTCCATAGAAAGCTAATAAGGTTCCGAGTCAAACGCGAACAAAATATGATTTAAATTATTGTTCGATTATCGATAAAAATCGATTAAATATCGATAATTTTCGATATTTTTGAAACTTTAACCAAAATGGTTCAAACCTTTTTTGATCAAAAGCTAATAAGGTTCCGAGTCAAACGCGATCAAAATTTGATTTAAATTATTGTTCGATTATCGATAAAAATCGATTAAATATCGATAATTTTAGATATTTTCCAATCGTTTATGAAAACCATTCAAACGTTTTTCGATCAATAGCTGATAGGGTTCCGAGTCAAACGCGATCAAAATTTGATTTAAATTATTGTTCGATTATCGATAAAAATCTATTAAAAATCGATAATTTTAGATATTTTTGAAAGGTTGACGAAAATCGTTCAAACATTTTTCGATGGATAGCTAATAAGATTTTGAGTCAAACGCGATCAAAAAATGAAATAAATTATTCTTCGATTATCGATAAAAATCGATTAAAAATCTCAAACAAATCAGTCACTGCAAGTTGGACATTCCGTCTGCTCTGCTTGGGCTCTCAAACAAATGAGTCACTGCAAGTTGGACATTCCGTCTGCTCTGCTTGTGCTCTCAAACAAATGAGTCACTGCAAGTTGGACATTCCGTCTGCTCTGCTTGGACTCTCAAACAAATGAGTCACTGCAAGTTCGACATTCCGTCTGCTCTGCTTGGGCTCTCAAACAAATCAGTCACTGCAAGTTAATGCTAATCAGTTAATCAGTCACTGCTAATTAGTTGTGTTTTTTCGATTTATTCTTGATATTATATAAAGATATATAGATCAAATTAGAGGTTATATTGTCCCGAATAATATGCGATCGATATCAAATTTTAACAGTACATAATTTATGCTAATTTATGCTAAT
>PIVX01000306.1 GCA_003353785.1 Gammaproteobacteria bacterium
GTTCCTTTGATCGTTGGGGATTTCCACCCATCCATCTCCTTCTGACTTGGTCCATATTCGTCCGATGCCGTTTCCTCTTCACTCGTCTGATTCCATGGACCTTCTTCTGTCGATATGCCACTCCGGGCTTGTCATATGAATGATATGCCATCTTTGGCTTTGAATATTCTTGATGTGCCCGTAAGGGCTTATTCTTGATGCTGGTTCCTTTGGGCTTTGGTGATTTCCAACCTTCCCTTCCGATGTTGTGTTTATTCTTGCCATATTGTTCTTTCTTCTTATTCTTGTTACGTGAATGATATGCCTCAACGGGCTTTGATATGGGTTGATATGCCTTAACAGGCTTTGATATGGGTTGATATGCCACGACGGGCTTTGTTTGTATATGCGCCTCTCTTCCACCTTCTGATTGCTGACCATATTCTTTACTCGGCTTGACCTCATCTCGACCTTTGACCTTCTTGTCCTCTACTTCTTTTTCCATTGAACTGTGCACTTCTTGGACTTTGACTGAATGCTGCTGTCGTTTCTTTCTTCTCTCTTCTCGCAATATCCACTCCTCATCTTCTTTCTTCCATCGTTTCCTCCTCTCATCATATTCTTTCTTCCTTCTCTCTTGTCTCCTTTCTTCATCTCTTCCTTGTTTCCACTCCAATATCATCTGCTTCCACTGTCGCTGCCAACGTTCTTCTCTTTCTTCCCGTTCTTGCCTCCAACGTTCATCCTGTTCTTTCCGACGTTTGTCCTCTTCTTTCCATTCTGACAGTATTCGTTCGGTCTCTTGTTTCTGTTCGGATGTGGGTTCCTTCCATTCTATCCATGTCATAGTGTAGCCTGTTTGAGCTTCTTGTTGTTGGTTGCCGTTGGTCTGTCCGTATGGTCGTTGTTGTGTCATCTTGTATTTGTCCATCATGCACTTGAGGTCAGGTAGTAGGCTTCTTGCCAATCGATGCCGAAGGTTCTCCACCACTTGAAGGGCCAAGAGAGACGC
>PIVX01000307.1 GCA_003353785.1 Gammaproteobacteria bacterium
TTAATTTTTTTTGTTTCGGGAATTTTTTTTTATTTTTTTTTTTTTTTTTTTTTTTTTGTGTTTCTTTTTCAAATTTTGATGATTCGTGAATTGATTTTTATCTTTTGTCTAAAATATTATCTTTATTTAATATTTCATTATTAATTGCTGTAATGATAATATATTTAGATGGTAAATAATCGGAAATATATTGTTTTAATATATTAATCCACACTGTAAAATCTTTATTTTCTATTGTTTCAAATTTATTTTCATTTTTATGATAAAAATTAAAAACTTTTCTTTTTTTCCATTTTTTAATTGGTTTTTTTCTCCATTGAGTTTTTGAAATTGATGCGGTTCTTCCTTTGTAATTATGTGCATTATTGTCGCTTTCTGACATAAATTTATCAGTCTCACCAACGCTTAAACTTAAATATCCATCGACGAACAAAAATAATTGTGTAAAAATATGCTGACCGCTAAAATTCGTGTACATTGGCGTTGATTAATTTCAATATTGATTACTTTAAAGTTTTTCAATTAGAAATGCATAATTTGAATATTCAATGAGATATTACTGTAATTTGGATAGGATACGAGTACATATACAATGTATTTAATATTCGATGCCGGCAAACCACGGCAACAAACACATTCCCATTCTCTTTCATAATATTCGATGCCGGCAACAAACACATTCTCATTCGAACAAAAAAAACACAAAGCAAACCAAAATCCATCACCCAATGTCATACACACCAATATTCATAGAAATAAAATAGAAAATAGAATAGACAATAAAATGAATGATTTGCACATAACAACAAAACTAATTTGTTTACAATACTGATTTGTATCTCTTTCCACCGCCGTGATATGTGACGGATTTCTCTCTCTCCATCCCCAAAACCCACTGCTTTGCCACCACAATAATTATTAAACTGCGTCTGTGGCGCAAATATTCTCTCTCTCCATCCCCAAAACCCACTGCTTTGCCACCACAATA
>PIVX01000308.1 GCA_003353785.1 Gammaproteobacteria bacterium
GATAGTATTCATTGTTATTATTATCATAATCTGCGAATAGATTTAAATCAATTATTTATTGCAAAAGATTTAAACGTCGACGAAAATGAGTCAAATATCAAAGATTTATGTCGCGATGACATAGCCACAAAATTGAGTGAATTTATTGGTATCACACAAAGAAATTCATGGCGATATCGAGAATCGCATCGAAATCAGAATGAATTTAACAAATTTCTGACGACAAATAAATATACGAGCACTAAAATAAATAAATTATCATTTATAAAAATATTGCAATTGGAGCAAGAATCATGTTTTATGGATGATTTATTGAATGAAATGTATGGATATGGAAAGACATTAAAATTGCAATTTGATATAAATTTATTTTATTCATTTTATGAAATGATAGTTTGTGAAGAATATGATACAGATTCATTACAGATTGATATTGAAAATAATAAATATTCACAATCAAATATTATTAATTCGCAAACACAAATAATTAATAAAATATGCAAACAAAATGTGATGATTTATACACATTTACAATCTCAGTATTCCGCAGGGATCAGATATTTTTATTGGCCTTTTTACAAAGATAATGAGGCAAAATATAATGTTGTTTACCAAGTTGGTATTAATGGCGTAATTGAGTGCAATGAAGGCTATGTTTTAAGTGATTGGCATATCGATGCAGTTTATGGCTCCTTCAAAGAGGAAATGCTTAATAATGAAATAGCAGCCTTTGGCGTCGATGAATGGGACGAAACAAAGTGTAAAGCACAAATTAAATATGAGGCCTGGTTAAAAGACCCAGATTGGAATTTAGTTTGTATGGATAGGCAAAAAGTAGCATGGTCTGAGAGATTATATGGCATTCCAAGAGGTGCATTAATAACAATTTATCATTTAATGTCTTTATTATTTTATACAAATTTCAGTTCGCAACAATATGAATTTACAGCAACATTTCGTCGCATATTTTGGAATGAAAGCGATGAAT
>PIVX01000031.1 GCA_003353785.1 Gammaproteobacteria bacterium
CAAATATGATAAAATACTGTGCTGAATTATTATATATTTAATATGACAAAATTTAATTTCACAAAAATCTTAGTTTTATTAATATCTTTCCAATTATTAGTAAGTTATGGCTATTCTCCCAGGATAGACATGGAATATAAAGGGGGCAATAAACGTCATATTGGTAGATATGGCATGTTAATCCCTTTGTATGAACCAAGAAATAGTTTGTTCTTTACTAATATGTTTTTAATGCATGATAGTAAATCTAGTGTAGAGGGCAACTTTGGTCTTGGGCTAAGACAGAAATTATCTGATTATTCCATATTTGGCTTTTATGGGTTTTGGGATATAAGGAAAATTAAGAATGTTAGTAAAAAAATTCATCAAGCGACAGTTGGGGTAGAATATTTGAGGGAAAAATTTGAAGCTAGGTTTAATAGTTATATACCTCAAAATAAACGTTTCTTAGTTGAAGATTTAGATGTAGTTAATTTCACAAGAAATTTTGACCCTCAAATTGGTCAAACAATCCAAACGATAGGTATTGGTTCTAGATATGAAGTTCCTTTAGCTGGATTTGATATAGAAATGGGGGGCAACGTATTTAATATATTTGAGTCTCATGTAGCCTATTATCATTTTAATGGTAGGAAAGGGGCTGAATCTATCCGTGGTTGGAGATTTAGAAGTACATTATATTTATTCAGCAGAGATAATCAAAGACTAGATATTCAAGGAGAATTAAATTATGACAATGTTAGAAAATGGAGTAATTATTTAGGAATAAAGTTTACTTGGGTTTTTGCAAAAAATAACACTAAAATTACAAGAAATTCAATACAAGATAAGATGACTCAAATGACGATTAGAGATATTGATGCTGTTTCTAACACTACGCCAGTTCTAGTAGAAACCACGACGGAGAATTTTACTGGTTATTCGCCGTTAGTATTATCTGATGAAGACCAAGCTAACCTTAAGAACGCAAAGTTTAGTGGAGATGCATTATTTTTAAATATGGACTCTTTTGAGAGTGAAGTAATAGATAAAAACATTCATTCTGATGCTACTGATAAAATGGTTGTATTATCTATAAATCCTACAACTAAGGAGATACAATTTATTCCATTATTAAAATCATCTGGTGGTGTTAATACAGTAGCTACAGAAAAGGTTAGTAAATTATTTAAATCTAAAACTCAAGGAGAAAAGATATTAAAATCAACTGCGAAAACCCAAAATGCATTAATTCAGTCTTTACAACAAGGTAATTTAGATAACCAACTAATTACTACAGTAGGTGAGATTGCTAGAGACTTAGATGTTGACTTCTGGGAAAGAAATATTAATGTGTTAATGTATCGAGGGAATAAAGGATTAGTCACAGATAACATTAGAAATATTATATGCCAAGTATATGGCATGGCTGGTCGTTATCATCCAATACCATTAATAGCAACTGACCCAGCAAATAGAAGGTTGGGACTTCCTAAAATTGCTATAAATATGAAACTATCAAAAACAGTGATAGGAAATATTCCTCAAGTGATTAAAGACAAAATTATATCTGAAGGAGGGAGTTTAAATGACGTAGAAATTTTTTATTTAGCTCAAGATTTACATTTTGACGAAACTGGCAATCCTACTGCAGATGAACCTGCAACAATAAGGTTTCATCCTAAACTGCATTTCAATGCCCCATATTCCCAGCCAGGATATGATAGACACAGTTACGTTAAAGTATTTGTTATGCCAGTTGATGGGACTTCTTTAATCCCGATAGCTGGCGGAGCACCGCAGGATGTTTATACTCATCAAGTAGACGGATCAAATAGATGGTCACCACGTAATATTCGAATTCCTTTAGGAGTATATAATCCTTCTAATAAAGATTTTTCGACTTTACCTGACAGTGCTCTTGGAGCTAAACAACCACCAAGAGCTTTTTATAGCCTGGGAATTAATAATGCAGCGGACAAAAAACCAATAATGGTAACTTATCACCATCTAGTGCAATCAATAAATCCATATAATAATGCGTTTGCTCCTATACCAAATAACTCTGATATGGGTAAGTTATACGATCTTATATATTCTAATGAGTTCAATAATCCAAAAACATTATTAGAATCAATAAATCTTATTAGTAACAGGTTAGATAATACTCATGGTTTTATCGATAGATTTGACAGGTTTGCTGCGTTAAATAGTATTTCTCATAATGGAACAGAATATGTATATAACGGAGTATAAAAAAATTTAAGGTATGAGTTGCAGTTACGACTTGAATCCGCTACTAATAGATTTATGCAGTTTCCAGTATGGATAATTACTGGGGTTTTTAAGTTGGGGTTTGTGATATGCTCTGCTATATAAGGATTAGATGGGCATTAGGAGAGAAAATAATTGAGAACAATCTAGCGATCGGTAAAAGTAGTGACTTAAATAATAATATTGATATCTTGTATCGTAGAGTAGAAACGCACGTAAATAATGCCAAAATAAGTATAGTAAAATCCATTAATACAGAAATGGTCAAAGCTTATTGGTTAATTGGTAGAGATCTTGTGATTCATGAGCAAGAGGGAGAAGATAGGGCAGAATATGGAAAGAGCATAATAAAAGAAGTATCAAAGAGGCTGCAAAAGGAATATGGTAGAGGATTTAGTGCCAGAACATTGTTTGATGCCAGAAAATTTTACATTAAATATCAAAAAATTAGCGAGGTTAGGAAAGTGCAGACAGTGTCTGCACAATTCAAGTGCCCAGAATTTAGTAACAAATTATCATGGAGTCATTATATAGAATTAATCAATATATAGCATCAGCCGAGAAAAGAGGATTCTATGAGATCGAAACTATTAAGAGTAATTGGTCTGTCAGAGAGTTACGTAAACAAGTTATAGGTCTATTGTATGAAAGATTAGCCAAGAATAAAAACTCTGGAGATGTAATAAAGCTTAGACAGAAACCTTAGTTAATATGGATGTAAGTTAAAATTATGCATGTGTGTGGTAAATTGTGTTAAGTAACACCCCATATCAATTTATAATATGAGGTGTATAAAAATAATTTTGAATATTACATTTGTTTACACTGAACGCCTTCTTCTTCATTCGAAGTTATCTGTTTACTAGTTCCAAGCCCTTGATTACTATCTTCAAATGGATAAGAAGCTAACCCGCATTCATCGCATGCCTTTTTTACAGCAGTTCCACAATTCCAATTAGTTAAATGATATGGTTTTTTTGCCGTATTGTTAATATTTGCCTTCACCATATTCCAGACAGCATCTAACATATCTTTTTCATTTGTTTCAAATACAAGATGACTTTCTTGACAAGGAGCCATTTCTTTATTTCCATTTATCACTACTTCTCCTTTGCCATGATTATTCATTAAAAACCCAATAGAACTAGTAATTTTATTATTTTCAATTTTCTGCATAAAAATATGTTCTGCGCCTAATTTGTCTACAAATGAACTCAAAAACTGAAATTGTGGGACAAGCATATCAGAAACAGGACGTTTTGACGCATATATTTGATACTTTACTGCAAATGTATTAGCAGAAATAATTAAAAAGACAAAAGTAAGTGTAAATAATCTAAAAATTTTCATATTAATCTCTCCCAAGTATATTGAAGGTCATTATAACAAAAAATTATATAAATATCTTTAAAGCGATTTAGTTTAGTTTTGCACAACAAGCATAACACTGATAATTGCAGTTATCAGTCTTTTCAAAGTATCTTACCATTACTCTAACTTGAAGGAATAAATTTATGGCTAATTATTTATCAGGACAAACGTAACAATCCGCCCCTATATGCAACGAAACCCTAATTTACAGCATTGAAAGAATCACAATAGTTTTGTTAGATTACATGATAAAAAATGTTATTAAAGTACGATAAAAATACATTGCCAACGATGAACTATCTTATAGCGGTACAAAATATGATTAATTTTGCAATACCAATTTATATTTTTATTATTATAATATACATTACATTGCACGCTACGATATTATCAGAGTTTATTCTGCTCAATATATTTTTAATAATAAAATATGAGCAATAAATATTTATTAGATGAACAGGATCAATTTATGCAAATTGTTTATATTTTTACAAATGAAAGTATGCCTGACATCATCAAAATTGGCATCACTGACAACATATCCCGAAGAATTAGAGAATTAGATAGAACCCCAACCCCACTCCCATTTGAGTGTTTTTATGCATTAGAGGTTGAAAATGCAAAAGTTATTGAAAAACTTCTTCATGAAGCATTTGATGACAAGAGAGTTCGTCAAAATAGAGAGTTCTTCACCTGCGCCCCAGAACACGCAAAATCAGCATTAAGAATTGCTGAAATAATGGGCGGAAAAGATGTTACTCCCAAAGAGATAGTATTTGAAACAGAGCAAGACAAACTGGCACTTGATACTGCGAAAAAGAAAAAAGAAAGAGTAGATTATTTTGGCATTTTGGGAATTAATGTCGGAGAAATTCTCACTTTTTCAAAAGACCATTCTTTGACTTGTGAAGTTAGAGAGAATGGCCAAGTTCTCTTTAGAGATGAACTGACCACTCTATCTGGCTCAGCATTAAACGTACTTTCTGATATGGATTACAACTGGCAACAAGTCAGAGGTGCTGGTTATTGGTGTTACAAGGGAACAACCCTCTTAGACTTGTACCAGCGGACTAAAGAGAACTGAATTTTGACGGAACCACTTTAGTTAATTTTAGCTACAGAGAAACTACACCAGAACGTCAACATGTTATTGAGCGTTACTTTAATAATAAAGGTTCAATTAAATCACTACCAAAAAATTACAGAAAAAGCAAAAAAATATATTTATAGATAATTGTAAGAAATCGAGGAAATACACATAAAGTAATTACTAGAGAAAATAACTTATAAAATCAAAAACTAGGCAATAGATGTTATCAAAAATAAGAGCATATTACTTGTATTTTATATTATATATATGTATCTTGCTTATCTTTATGTAATGACTGTTTATAGTTAGGTATTAATTTATTTAAGCAATCCTCACCTTTGAATTTCCCTAGATTAATCTTGTTCTCTTTAGCTATTGTTTTGTATTCCTTAAGCAGACCATCATATACTTTGGATAATCTGCTCTTGCGATGCTTGGTAAAAACTCCTACTTTCTTAGGGTATTTATCAATTGATTTTTATTGAGAAGACATAACAATACTCAATAATTCTACTGCAATTGTAGTTAAAGACGAGTAATTCACCTGTAGACGGATGATTTTAAATCAACACTATGAATGATATTAAGTCTTATAATTGCTTGTTCCCAAGCGTATATTTCCCCCTTAGTTTCTTTTTTTGGTTTGCGTAATATTAAGTTAGTACCTCAATGGTTTTATGCAGTAGTTTTAAATCCAATAACCAAAGCATTATCTGTTGAAAAACTAAAAGGTTTTTTATACCTTAAATTGTCTTCTATATTTACAATGCTGCCAGATTTATCTTTTTTATTATCTTTATAATAATTATAAAACCTATTTTGTAATTCAATTGTTATAGCTAACCATTTTATAGGGAAATAATGTACCCCATAGCTTATTGTTTTTACAAAACCGAATCTAGACCATATTATTTTTCCTTGGTTGTTCGCTTCATCACCTCTAGCTTCCCCAAACAGGAGAGCAGATATTCCTGCGCCAGCTGAAGCAGTTATTGCTATATCTCCAGCAGATCCAATTTGAAAAGGAACTCTTCCTCTAATAGCAAATACAGTGTCGATGCCAATGTACGTTGGCAAATTAACTTCTTCGCCTTCACTAGATGTTGTTTCATTTCTGTCAGAATTATAGAGTCCAGAAAAACCCAATTCATAACTTATGTATTTTTTATACATTGCCTTATCAAGAGTAAGAGTTAAAATTTTATTAGATGTAGAATTGGTTTTATTGTCTTTCCCCGTAACATCTAATATTTTTTGCTGTTTAAATTGTGAAAAAGAAAGCCCCCAAGTAGGGAGCGCAAACGGATTAATTCTAGCGCTTTTTACATTTTCTGCCTCCGTAGCAGAAACTTTTATAGCAAGTGATATTAAGGCAATTTGAATTGCTAATTTAAAAAATAATTTCATTTTATATACCCCTTAAGTTTTTTCTATTGAATGATTTTGTAAAAATTTGACCAGCTCTCTCGTGTTTTCATCTTGCACACTCATATTTTTATGAGATAAATCATCTGGAGTAAAAAATTTCATGTCATTATTAGGGTCAACCAATGTCCTCTCACCGTAGAAATTCAATTCTAGAAAGTTACGTTGCCAATTATTACGCAACGCCACATTATGAGGAATATTCAACATTGAAAAAGTTGGTTTCCATATGTATATGTCTACATGACGCTTATTTTCAGGTAAATGAGAATGTGACTTATATCTTACAGTTCTACCAATAACTTGTTCTTGTACAGATTTATTAAAAGGTGTTTCTAAAATATGTAATTGCTGAGTGCCTTTTAAAGAAATACCCTCGGTAATTTCTGGATGCAGCAGTAAAAATTTTAATTTACCATCATTGTATTTTTTAACAATTTGATTTGATTTTGTTGCGGATAAATCTGGATGCAGAATTTCATATTGGTTTTTATAACCTTGAGAATCTAGATATTTTTTAAATAAAAGAATTCCGTTATGATAGAAGTGTGAATACAACACTACAGGTCCATCAGCACTTAACATTGTCGTTAGACTTTCTTTGAATTTACTAGGGTAAACCACTTTATCTTGATTATTTGGGTCGTTGTGTAAAAGATTGCCTATTGCTAAACCATTGCCTGGTTGCTTTTTCATTGCATCTTGAAGAAGTGTACTGTTTAAAGATATATAATCTTTACCATAAGAAGTATCTTGATCTTTCTGTAATTGTACAATTTCCTGAACACTTAGTTGACTATCAGCAAATCTAATTAAAAAATCAGTTTGAAATTCATTATAAGTAACGCTTGTATAATGAATTTCTTTCGAAGGATAAAATTGCTTATTTTCTTTGGTAATACCGTAATATGTAATATATTTGCGGCTAATTTTATCTAGACAATCTGTTTTAAAAGTTCTAAGTGGATTAGTTCTTACTGGGAATACGGCTTTAATTCCCGAAGGTAGAAAATATCCAGCTGCTATTGCTGGAAGTATAGCTGGTGGAAATAGAGTGCCAGCAATGCCCCAGCCAGTCATAGCAAAAACAAATGGAGTTGCTTTACTTTCAGCAATATATCCATTTAGGGCTGATTTATGTTCAGCAATCTTGGTAAACTCTACATCAAAATCCTTTTTGTTATAAGGTATCATTTCTTTGCCTGCAACTAGATTAACTTGGTAAGCCATATCTGTTATATCGGTGAATATAGGAGTTCCTGTCAGAGACAAAACTTTGTACGCTTTCTGAATATTTAAATAAACTTGGCTATACAAATTATTTTGCTTTAAATCTGTAGAATGTAATTTTGATATTATTTTATGTGACTCATCTATTATAACTATTGTATTGGATAGATTTAAATTCACTAACTTACTAACTTCTTTATGTGTGATAATGTTGTATCTATCTAGATTTTTAATCCCGTAATTTTTTATGTTTTTTAGCCATTGTCCTTTTAAAAATCTAGGCACTAAAATAACTATTTTCTTATCAGGATTACGTTTAGCATATCCAATAGCTAAATATGTCTTGCCAGTTCCTAAATAATGATAAATTAACAGCCCCTTAACTTCTGAATGTTGCTCTAAGTAATTAATAGGTACAAGCTGATGGGGCAATAAGGTAATTTTCTGCTTATTATTCCAGTTCTGTAAATTTTTGCTAATACTTGCTTTGTCTGAAGAAGGTAGCGTTATTGCATATACCTGCTGTAAAAGCCCCAAGCTATTGAAGATAAAAAATAGAATAAATATAATTCTCATAATAAAATTCCTAAAAATAGATTAAATTTACAATCTAATATCAATTATCTGTCACAAAAAACATGCTACTTTTTTTAGCTAATTGATATCAAATCCACTGTGATGTGCAATATACAAGCTATGAAATGTTAAAACTATAGTAAAAATGCGTTAATTCAGAGATTAATCCATTATTATTAGGAAAAAATTATGAATATTAAGGGGTTATTAGAGAAACATTCTTATATTACGTATTTTTTTATGTTGTAAATCTTATGGTCGTAAAAAATGTTAAATTCACCCGGGCTGAAATTAGAGTACTTGCATGTTTTACTTTAGATAATATTAAACCGAGCATAATAGCAAAAATATTGAATAATTCTGTTAGAACTATTTACGCTCATTTAAACCAAATCAAACGAAAAGCTAATATCCAAACTATTGATGATATACCATTATTTATCAAGAGCTCTAAAGAATTCAATAAGTTAAAAGTATGCTTTAATTCACAATATATTGATTACTATTTCCGAATAATGGCCAAAAAAATAAAAAATAGATTAAGTGGTTTAAGTATAACATGCCCTCTAATTACACCTTCTGAATCGGCTAATAATAAAATAATCAACGAAATCATTGAGTTAATTGAGCTTACAGGCATTCATGTTAAGCAGGATAATTATACACAACCCATTAATGATGTTCTAAATAAGAACGATTTTCATTTATTTATTTATCGCAATATAAACGAGATAGAAAAATCCGCTAAAACTTTAACACAGAATAGTCTGTCTTTAGTATTAGATGCCCCCCCTAATAGTAAACAATTATTAAGAGAAAATAATGTTATATTTTTTGATAAAAATAATAAGAAAGAATTCTATAAATTTTTTGTAGACTACTTACTTAAAAACTATCATGATTCAATTAACATAAGTGAAATCAAAAATTTCTCGGCTTCAATTGACAATATTACCAGCAATATTCAATATGATTTTTTTAAGAATTTGCCAAATAGCAATACTAGTAAGAATAAACTAACAAAATTTAATTATTTTTTAATATCCACCTTGGTTATTTGTATGTTATTAGGTATTAACTACTGGTATAACAGAGATACAAACGGTTTTGTAGATATACATAGCGTAAATACAAAAAACCTAAGGGCAGTTAAAGCTTGGTATTTACCATATAGAAATAATAAATTTACTGGGCGAGAGGGTATTTTTAAGACAATTAAAAATAATCTTGATAAAAGCAATATTGGCATAATTACACAATCCATATCAGGCGTTGGAGGTATTGGTAAAACTCAATTAGCCACAGAATATGCCTATAGGGCTATAGAAAATAGAGAGTATGATATTATTCTATGGGTTACAGCAGAAAGTCAAAATAGCATTAATAGTTCTTATGATGCATTTGCTAGTAAACTAACAATAAATTCTCACGGACTACAACCAGAACAACTGAGAAAAATTGTACACAATAAATTATTAAATGAATATAAAGTAAACAAAATATTATTCATCTTCGATAATGTGCCCCAAGAGAAGAACTTTCAACAATATTTAACAGAGCTTCATAATCAGTTCCCTATTAGTACTCAATTACATGTATTGATTACCTCCAGAAGCCAACATTGGACAGAAGATGCTCTTATTCTAGATGTTTTTGCGGAGCAAGAAGCTAAAGAGTTTATAAAAAAGCACCTTTCTAATGAAAATGAACAAGATATTATTAAGTTAACAAAAGCATTACATTATTTCCCTCTGGCGTTAGGTCAAGCTGTGGGATATATAAAGCAACATACTAATATAGTTGATTATCTACAATTATATGAGTCTAACCAACTGCAGTTTTTAAATATACCGCCAAAAGATAATAATCAATATATCAAGTCATTGTGGCAAACTACGATAATTTCCTTAGATAAACTGAGTAGTCAGGCTAAGAGAATATTATATATCTCATCTTATCTTGAACCAGATAATATACAATTAGAATTATTTAGAGATGTTCCCATTGCAATCAAATCTAGTGCGATCCAAGAATTACGTAAGTATTCACTTATTATACTTGCCAATAATGGCAAATCATTTAAAGTACATAGGTTACTTCAAGAAGTTATTAGATTAACTATTAAAGAAAACCCTAAATGGATTAATGAAACAATACAAATAGCTAATAAAGATAAAGAGTTCTTTAGTATAAAAAATGAAGACTCTTGGTCTATAGCAAGAAAGTGGTTATCTCATACTACAATTTTATCTCAGTATATGCCGCAAAACTTAGATAAAGCTAATTTTCTCTATGAATATGGTAAAATTGCCACATACGTAGGTTTATATGATTTAGCATATGAGTATTATATAGTTGCCTTAGAGATCAAGGAAACTTATTACCAAGATCATATTGAAATAGCTGATATTTTAAATAGTATGGGCCGGTTAGAGACTAGCCTTCAGAACCATAAGAAAGCTAAGAAACTGCTTGAAAGAGCCTTGAAAATAAAACAATCCTATTACCAAAATCATACCCATATTGAAATGGCAGATATTTTGCACAATTTAGGTAGAGTCGGAATGGGAATGGGCAATTACAAAGAGGCTAGGAAGCTACTGCAACAAGCTTTAGAAATAAAAGAGTCTTATCGCCAAGACAATGATCATGTTGAGTTGGCTGATATTTTAGAGAGTATAGGTCGGTTAGAAACACTTACCGAAAACCAAATAGAAGCTAAAAAATTACTTCAGAGAGCTTTAAAAATAAAAGAAATCTATTATCAAAAACCTGAACATATAGCATTGACTGGTACT
This sequence comes from Gammaproteobacteria bacterium, assembly GCA_003353785.1. Classification (GTDB taxonomy): domain Bacteria; phylum Pseudomonadota; class Gammaproteobacteria; order PIVX01; family PIVX01; genus PIVX01. The sequence goes on from PIVX01000031.1 coordinate 10,744, forward strand.
TTAAGCGAACTGGGTGTAGTCGAATGTACACTTGGAAATTTTGAAAAAGCTAAAGAAATATTTCAGCAAACTCTAAGAATGGTAAAAACATATTATAATGATTCATCTCATATTAACTTAGCCCATGTGTTAAATAATTTAGGCATAGCAGAGTTCTATCTTGGCAACTATGAAGAAGCTGAAAAACTACTTGAGCAATCCTTAGGAATAATTAAAATTTATTATAGAGATCCTTTACATGTTGTATTTGTACTGCCGTTATATTATTTGGGATTAACAGCAGAAGGGTTAGGCAATTATACCATTGCTTTGAAATATCTAAGTCAATCCTATGACATTCAGAATAAATATTATCAGAATGGTCTATATGAGGCTATGGCGTATATATACGCACCTGGAAGTGTTTGGCCTAAATTAAGCAAACATAATCAAAATATGGCTGTTAAATATTATCAAAAGATTTTAATAATAGGACAGGAACTTTTTGGAGACAATTATAATTTTGCAGCACATTATCATTACCTACTTGGGCAAGCTTATGAAGCAACTGCAAAAATTAAATCAGCCATTCAACAATATAAGAAATCTTTATATATGGCAATTGAAATTGATAAAAACATTAAGAATCATGATATTCGTCTAAAACATCAAAAAAATATTACATCAATTAAAAATAAATTAGGTGAATTGGAGAAAGACATACATATTTAGAAGCTAACCGCGTCAATTTTCTGAGCCAATAACATTCCGAATAATCCTTGTATTCAAGTATTGCCCAACCAAGATCTTGATAAAAATTATAGAGTTCTCCGTTTGTTGCCAAACTTAATTAAGAAACTATCAAAAATTCCAGATCCTAGAAGAGTTAAGAGTGACTTTCAGAGAGTAAATTAAGGGTATTTATTACGAAAAAAGGCTAATTAAGATATGAAAAAAATCGTTAAAAATGAAACAACTAACAGATTATACCCTTTTAAGGTGAAAGCTGTGTTGATAGAAATTGATAGATATGTCAAGAGCTTAGGTGATTTTCCTATTGTTAATACTTGGGCGCAAAAATACGTATTTACAAAATCTGTGAGTATCCTAGTCAATAAAGATAAGTTCTCTAGAAAAAAAGAATAATAAGAGTTATTGTAAGAATTGCACAATACTGTAAAATTTTATTAAATAGCTATTACAAGGAAAGTAAATGAAAAGAACAACTTTAACGATAATACTTTTATTTTTAACAAAAGCAATATTTGCTGATGGAGTCATCTTAAACCTTAAAGAATATTTGCAAACATATCCGCATCGCATTGATGAAGCAGGATGGGTAACAATTCCTAGAAGTGATTTAATCGAGAATACCGCACAGTTTGACACAAAATGTCAATATCAAGTCATTGTTAATGATCACTATATCTTACCTATTACCCTATTATCTTTGAGTGTCATTACATTTAAATTTAATGAGGATTTTCCAACACTGACTATTATTAATAGTAACAAAATACAGGTTTGGCGTCGCAGAGAAAATGAAAATAAAGTAGATGTTTCGCGAGATCGATCTGTATCTGGGTTTAAACAGTTGTCTCCAGAATCAATTAAATATGCTCGTGATAAATATTTTAGATCAAACTTAAGGACTTCTCCTGCTGAATTTATTGAATTGATAGTAAATATGGAAGAACGTATCAAAACTTTAGAGAAAGAGGCTAATAAAAGTTGTTGTGAGAATTGTACAATACTATGAATGGCTGTATTAAAGAGATATTACAAGGAAAGAAAATGAGAAAACTAATTTTAACTATAGTGATTTTGCTTTTAACAAAAGCAATTTATGCCGATGGGATTATCCCTAATCTTCAACAATACTTAACAAGATATCCTAGCCGTATTGATGCGGAAGGTTGGGTAACTATACCTAAAGGGGAATTAATTGACAACAAGATAGTATTTGATACAAATAGTCAATACCAGTTAGTTGCTGGCGGTAGAATTTTCGCAGATGCTACTCAAGTAGAAGCTTATCGTTTAACATTCAAATGGTGTAAACCTGGATATTTAACAAGGATTCATTGTGGTGACAAATTAAAAATTGATTATGTTGAAGATACAGCTGGTACAGAGGATGGCAAACAAGCCAAGCCAACGCATGAATTAAGTTATATTAAACAGAGATCTCCTGAGTCAATTAGATATGCTAATGAGAAGCGTTTCAAGGCAAGTTTAAAGAATTCCAAAATTGTTGAATTAATAGCAAGAAACCATAATGACCTAGGTACACAAATAACCAAGCTCACTGAAGCAGTGATAACTATTAATGAACGAATGGATAAATATCAGAAAAAGGCAGATAAAAGCAGGTGTGATAATTGTATAATACTATAAAAACTGCATTAAACAGATATTACAAGGAAAGAAAATGAGAAAATTAACTTTAACTATAATGCTTTTACTTTTAACAAAAACAATATTTGCCGATGGAATTATCTTAAATCTTGATGAATACTTGCAAAGATACCCTAATCGTATTGACAGGCAAGGTTGGGTGATAATCCCCAGGGGAGAGTTATTAGACAATGCTGAGAATTTTGATATAAATTGTCAATATCAATTGCATAGTGATGCTGTTATAGAAATGCCTACTTCTGTCGGTACTAATCGTTTGATATTTCATTTTACTAATCCTAATGGATTTATGGTAATTGATTATGATAAAAAACTGATATTATCGCATTGTGCTCTAGGATCTTCAAAAAGAGCAAATACTGGAGCACGAATAATCGCAATTAAGCAACTATCTCCTGAATCAATTAGATATGCTAATGAGAAGCGTTTCAAGTCAAGCTTGAATAACTCGGAATTTGTTGAATTAATGGTAAGCATGGATAGAAGAATCAAAACTTTAGAAAAAGAGGTTAATAAAAGTTGTTGTGAAAAGAACTGTGTAATACTTTAATATAAAATACTTTTAAGTCACTATAAATTTAATTTATTGTAAAGGAGTAATTAAATGGTAATTTATAATTTATCAAAATTAAATGATTTTAAAACACTATCGTTTATTATAGGAATTTGTATTTTTTGTTTTGTACATCTAGCTAATTCTGGAATAATTAAAAATCCTACTGCTGATATGATAAGTCCCACTGGTTGGATTATTCTACCAATGCCAGATTTAAGCAAAAATCAAGAACTTTTTGACGAATTTTGTGAGTATAGAGTGGCAATAATTAATAGAAAGAATGATAATACATCTGTTTATAATCAAATATCGCTGTTGGTAAGTGGCAAAGTATTAGTGCTTAAGCCGTCTCTTAGCAACTCCCTTTCAAGAATTGACCATTTTGCAAAGCATGTGCTTGTAGATGCTCCAGATGGTGATGTGACTGGGTTTATAAGAAAATATGATTCAGCCATTTTAAACATTCAAGAACGTTGTCCTATCTATATGGATATTTATCTAAAAAGCAAAGTTCCTACAATAGTATTTCCTACAAATTCTATAAATAGCTCAGAGTTTGTTAGTTTAATAGTAAACATGGACAAAAGAATCAAAACTTTAGAAAAGAAAAATAAAAAAAGTTGCTGTGATAATTGCACAATACTGTAAAATTTTATTAAATAGCTATTACAAGGAAAGTAAATGAAAAGAACAACTTTAACGATAATATTTTTATTTTTAACAAAAGCAATATTTGCTGATGGAATTATCTCAAATATTGATGAATATTTAGAGCAATATCCCAAGAGAATTAGTGCTGACGGATGGGTTACCATTCCAGCAGATATGTTAACAAATAATAAAGCTGATTTCAGTAGAGAATGCGAATATAGAGTATATGCAAACGAACACAGATGGCTAACAAATGGATATGTAGCTGCAGATATTGCACATTTTGTATATCCACACTGTCCATATAACCCTGTATATCTTACTGTAAAGAAGAATAATAAAATTAGCCTTATTACAGAAAAAGAACAAGTTTATAAAATAACTAAATTAGAAGAAAGATGCCCTGCATACTTAGAGTATATTAAGAAAAGGGATCAAGAAAAATATTTTGGTGCTATAAAAGATTTAAGAATAAATATAACAAGAAACCATAATGACTTAGGCATACAAATAACCAAGCTCACTGAAGCAGTGATAACTATTAATGAACGAATGAATAATTATCAAAAAAATGCCAATAAAAGCAGGTGTGATAATTGTACAATACTATAAAAACTGCATTAAATCATGGGGAAGAAGTTAAGAGGATTTTCTATTGTTTGTTGTTTGCTAATGTCATTTTTCTCTTCTCAAAGCTAAAGAATAATGCAGTCACAACCATTTCCAGTTGATTTTTATAATAAAATTAACAATTCACTTTCTAGTAGTTCCCAATGCTGGAAACTGTATAAATCCATCAAACCTGGATTCAACTCATTATTTAAAAAAAGTTATCTAGTATAGTTTACAGTTATATGTGCAATTTCATTAAGCGAATATGGATCTTCATTTCCTCCACCATCGTCTGCCCCTCGCATTTCTGTAAAATTTGTTAAGTCACCATATTTATTAATGGTACTAGATATATCATGAGATGATATAGAACTATCATATATAATATCCCTCATTGTCTGTTTAACATGTACTATCTAATGAAAGGGTTTTTAAAACAATAATTATATAACAGCATGCAAAAAAACTAGATTTTTTGTATTAATTAATTTTTTTTGAGGAGAATTTTAATATGCAATACCCTAATATCCCAGATAATAAAGAACCAAGAATTATCCCCAAGCGTTCATCAAATATTAATGCTGTGTTGTTTTCTCCAAATGCCAGAGTTCCAATAAATAAACTCATTGAAAAGCCTATCCCTGTTAGAACTGCAACTCCATATAAATGAGTTAAAGACATATCTTTTGGGAGATTAGTTATTTTAAACTTAATGAAAATTAAACATAGTGTATACACTCCTAACTGTTTTCCTATGAATAACCCAAGTAATATTCCTAAGGTCAATGGATGTTTTAAAGACTCAAAACTTATATCCCCTATATGTATTCCTGAGTTACTAAAAGCAAAAATTGGTAAAATAATAAGAACTACTGCAAGATGCAAATCACTTTCTAGGCTTTTAAGGGGTGAAATTTCTGGGTTTTGTTTGGATCTCATAGGAATAAAAAAAGCTAGCAATATACCAGCAAGCGTAGCATGTACTCCTGATTTGATAGTAGCAATCCACATTATTATGCCTAAGACAATGTATGGTGACTTTTGAGTATAATTCTTTCTATTAAATAAAAATAAAATTATCACAGAGCATGCTATGACAGATAATGCTTCAAGAGATATGTTTTTTGTATAAAATAGAGCAATTATCATAATTGCTCCGATATCATCAAATATCGCTAAAGACATTAAAAAAATCTTTATGCTTATGGGGATTTTTTTACCAAATAAAGATAATACACCAAGGGAAAAAGCAATGTCTGTTGCTATAGGTATTGCCCAGCCTTTGTATGTTAAAGGGTCATTATAATTGAATAGTAAATATATTCCTGCGGGGAAAATTATTCCTCCAATAGCTCCTGCAAAAGGCAGGATAATGTTTTTAGTATCAGACAAAACACCCTCATAGAATTCTCTTTTTAATTCTAATCCAATCATTAAAAAGAAAATAGCCATTAACCCATCATTTATCCAAAATAGTAATGGTTTAGATATTTTTAAAGTTCCTATTTGAACAATGACTGGGATATTAAGCAGTGAATTATAATATGATTCTAGAGGAGAGTTTGCACAAATAATGGCTAGTATTGCAGATATAAGCAATAGTAAACTACTAGTGGTCTCTAATTTAAAAAAATTTTTGGTAAATATATTGCTCTTTTTTTTCATATTAAATTTATCCATCTCTGCTCAATAAAATTTTCTAATACCAGCTTGGCCTTAACATTATCTTCCAACCAAGATCTTTACGTTAAGATCCGATAACCAGAATTAACTTATATTAGATTATATGGCATAAGGAGATGGTTTGTTATACTCAAATCCCTATTCTGCTTCAATATTTAACTTCAATGATAATATTGTTGTATTTAATGGTGTTGCGGTTATGGGTTGAATGCAGGTTACAGCTGGGCAGAATCTATCTCGCATTAGCATCAAGACCAAGAAATTTAAAAATCACGTAAAAAGAAGTAATGGAACTTCTTGGTCAAAATCAATAAATAGAAGCATAGAATTAGAAATGTAAATTTGACAAACAGTATAAATTTAGCTAAGTTTAGTTAAAATTAAATTAGAGAGGCAATTATGAATGCTGTAAAGGATACTACAAACAATATAGCTAAAATTAAAACTCAAATTACCAAAAATATTGCAGCAGGGCAGAAGAAGGTAAAATCAGCTATAGATAAAAACAATAAAGAACTTAAAAAGGCCAAGGAAAACCTGAAGAAAAATAATAAAAACTTAAAGTTAGCAAATGCTGCTTCAAAGAAAAAACTAGCATCAACCATTAAGGTGCTTAGTAAGAATATTGCAGATTTAGAAAAATCATTAGGGTTATTAAAAGCTAAACAGCAATATCTAAAAGATTTAGCTGCCCTTGCTAGAAAAGCCATCAAAGCATCACCTGGCAAAAAGACAGCAGCTAAAAAGAAAGTAATAGCCAAGAAATCAACTAA
>PIVX01000309.1 GCA_003353785.1 Gammaproteobacteria bacterium
GTATGTGGCCTTCGATCGTGGTTAAATAGACGTATTTTTAATCAAGTTATCTAGCCTGTGAGATAGAAGCAAAACAGGTTACCGCATAGTCACACATTATACAGAAGTCTGTCTGAAAAGGTTTGCCAAAAATAATTTCCCTGATCGGTGGTTAAAAGGTGCTGATTAGATGACTGATCTAGGCTGGGTAATGTGTTATTTATATATCGTTAACACATTTTTCGACTCTCTCAACAGGACCTCTGTAATATGCTGTAAACGAGTCCGGTTTTAATGTTGTAATTATTGGTTAAAGATGTGTAACGTACATGCTCACAATCGCAATCTGTGAAATTGGATATACTTTTATGTAAATCGATCATGGTCGATCTGATATCATGTATGGAGCACTTCCTACACATTAATCAACAGTGGGTGAAAACAACAAAAACCGGAATACTTAGGGTGATACGGTTCGGCCATATCGTTTATATCTGTAACAGATATTTTAAATCGACTCGGCGTCTATTTTGTAAAGTTAGATAGGAGTCAGGCGGCTATCAACATGTTTGTTACTGCGCATTTATGGATGTTTTTGGAAACTGTGTTATGGATTGGTAAGTCTTTTTATTGATTGTAATGTGTAACTGGTAATAGCTAGCGTTTATAGCAACCGCATCGTTACATAGTATATAATAAGAGTGTATGGTGTCAAATAACTCGTTATCGACCGTCTAGACCCTAAATTTGTTTATATTACAATTAGTTTGTGTGCTATTGTGTCCCTTAATGTTAGATGATAGGGTGCGATAAAATACGGTTTTTTTTTAAAAAAAAATCTGTTAAGCCCTATTTACTATGCATAAGGCAATATGTGAGGAGTGGTTACAATGCTACTGGCGTCTTTCTAATTGGTCAAATTTCCACCCAAAATTTTGATCAATTATGACGCTAAAACGATCAGGTTTACCACAGCATACAACTAACTGTAAATATGGGTC
>PIVX01000310.1 GCA_003353785.1 Gammaproteobacteria bacterium
CATAGCCTGTAATGCATTCTCTATATTAGGAATTTTTGAATTATAATAAGGATCGATTAATCTACGAATTTCTTTTTCATCACAATGTATTTTTCTAGCTAACTGGCTATTATTAAGATACTTTTTACGCATAATTATATACAATACTGCTTTCGCGGCTATGGTTACATGCATAGAAATAACATATTGTCCTCTCTAAGTCTATCTGCTACGCTCATAATTTTACTCCTATTTTGTTCTGGAAATTCTTAAGCTATTATCTCCAAGCACTTTATAGGGTTATTGCCCCTTGTATTAACTACCTTAAGAGTATAGCATATTGTAGCCTCTATGAGATCATCTCCGTCCCTTTCAGACTCTATCTTAACTAATGCCCCCTACTAATTTTTTCAAGATAGCTTCAAAATTTTCATGAAATTTTCTAGTATTTACCTGCATCGTAAACTCTAAGATAGAAGCCTATATATGCCCCCTCAATTGTTCATCATCAATTTTATTCATCAATGAGTTGAAAAGAATTTATCATTATTTGCTGCACCAAATCTCTATAATCAACACAATACATACAAAGCTCCCTTGCTATTTTCCTCAATGCTGATGCTGCTGAATATGTTTCAACTCGTATCCATAAAACTACTATTAATGTTGAATCTGAGTCATCTGGTCAATCTCAACAATCAAGACAAGGGCAAATTCAGCAAGACACCTCACAACAAAGTGGTACTACGCAATCATCCACTGAAAGAAGCTTGCATACTACTAGTGAAATATCTGGTTTTGGTAAAAAGTTATTATTGCTTTTATTAATGATGAGTGCCACCTATTGTCTGCCGTAGGGTTAATTATTTGTAGACAAGCAATATCAAGGCAAGTTGATGATAATCCTTTGCAAAAATGATACATCAAAGAGCATTAATAGCATTTTGGTATGCTAATCGTTGAGCATTATTAAAAGCAACTAATGTTACGTCTACAC
>PIVX01000032.1 GCA_003353785.1 Gammaproteobacteria bacterium
GATTTTCTGCAATTAGTTAAATCTTCTAACTGGTTAGCTGCATATTGTTTATTTCCTTTGATGGTAGTTGGTTTCTGTTCAATGGTATTTTCTTCTGCTGATGTTGCTATAATTTCTATCACGTATGTTCTTGCAGATCAAAATAGTTTCAGACATAAATTTACTCTAATGAATGAAAAGAAACTTAGAAGTACATTAACTTTATTAATATCTTCTATATTGCTCATATTGTCCGTTATTTATTGGTTACAGTTTACGGTTTTGCAAGAATGGTTATTGCCATTAATTTATGTTGTTGTTGGCCAAATAGCTATATTAACCCCAGTGCCAGTTTATGTTTTATTGCAATTAAGAAGTAAGGGGGATTTTTATCCTATTAAAGTTGGCAAGAGAAATACATTGTTATTATTTAATAGCATTTTGTTTTCTTGGTTCATGTTGCTTTTTTGTGCTTATTTATCCAAAATCACAGGTGAACAATTATGGTCACAAATATCTGTTCCTTTAGGAGCTATGATAGTGTTTTTTGCAATATATAGAATAAATAGTTATTTGAATTTAAAACAAGCCACGGTAAAAGTTACGGCTTGAAACAAAAAGGATTTACTATAATATAATAGAAAAAATAAAAAAGGATTTTTCCAACATGACAGCAATGCTGCTAACCAATCAAATTCTACTAAGCAAAAAATTAACTCAAGAAAAAATTATTTTTCTAATGAAAATTATTTTTGCACAGCTAAATATTATCAGTAGTTACAATTTTTTTTATGTTAGTAGTAATAGAAACCAACTCATTAAAAATGAGATTAAATAATTTGTAATAGGGAAATAATGGGAATAAAATAGTTTTAAGTTCTGGGTTGAAATGGCAATCTCAACCCAGATATGAGAGACAAGCTCTCCACATTTAACAGGTTTATTGTAATACACGCTTGTGTATTATATCAACAAGGAAAGTTTGTTTCTCCAAAAAAACTATAAATTTGGAGAAAAAATGACTAAAGATAAGAAAATTGATCAAAGAATTAATTCATTCAGAACTAATAGCAGGGCAACTATCAGAGTAACAATTTCTGAGCCTGATGTTGTCAAACAACAAAGAAAAAAGCTTTTAAAAATTCTTGCCCAGCTAAGTAATGAGTCTTACACGACAGAGCAGATGTTACATTTCATTGAAGATGTGATTGTTGAATTTACCATGCAAATTGCTAAAGGAAATAAAACTATTGCAGCCAAGCAACTTGGCATTAGCAAAAAAGAACTTAACAATATGCTTGAAATTCCATTTGTCATAACTACGCAAGGAGTTAATGATGAAATTTTTTAATAAAAAAATCAAATTCATGATCAAAAAATAAATATTATGAAAGAGAGAAACTCAAAATCAACAAAAAAATTATTAAATTTAAATTTTAACTTGCAGAAAAAAAAGTTAAATACTAATATAGCCTTGCTAATGAAAAGTTCGTTAGCGAGGCCAAGTAGAATTTTCCTCGAAGTTAATCCTACCCAGCCTCTAACACAACCAACTTATAAGGAGTTGATTATGCTAAGTGCAAATCTACCAAAAAACATAAAACAAAGCCATTATAACCTGTATGGGACTCAATATTCTTGGGATTTCTTAACAATTATTTTTCAATAATTGCATTAATTAACACCAAAGAAGGAGTCTTACCATGCTACACAGTTGTATAGCAATTTTACAATCCATCATAGTCTTTGCGTATTTACGCATGATATCTTTTGGCGCATTTAGCTTTGTACTGGCAATACCTATCTATTTGATAGGTGTTACCAGCTACAAAGGGATTTTTATAGGAGTTTTTAATGAATATTAATAACATTCAAAATCTTTGGCAAAAAAAATCATACCGTAACTTCCCCGAGGAAGTTTTAAATTTCATTACTGCTGATACATCTGTTTGTGCTGATGCAAGGCTTTGTTGGATCAGGTTATTCACCATGGCATTTTATGATAAAAAATGGTCTATCCAAATATCCAAAAAATCCTTATCTAGGCATTTGAAGAAGGGCGTGACTTCAATTCATAAGTACGTCAAAGACTTGAAAGCAGCAGGGTATATTTTTACGGAGCAAGAAGAAATAGGACAAGCGTTAAGAATATTCGTTAGTATCCCAGAGCAGCTATACAATATTCTTAACACTTGTCCTGATCGAAAGAAATCCATTGAGAAGTGCGGTACAAAGATTGAACTTGAAACAAACAACCAAGTTCAAGATACCCCCTATACCGAATGTGGCATAGGGGGGTATACCGAATGTGGTATAGCTAATAATAATATAAATAATAATATATATAACAACAACATACAAAAAGATATACAAGTAGATTCTAGCAGCAACGAAAGAGCTGTTGTTGTTAATTTTTTTACTGGAGAAGATGAAAGCTCTAAGCCAATAGATAACTCTGAGCAAAAATCTAAGCTTGCAGGAGATATGACTTTGCTTGATACAAAAATTCAAGATTTGTATGTTGAGGCTCAAGGCTTGAAGCAAGGGGATGAGATTTTGAAACTCTATACTGAGATAGACAAATTAACCCCAAAAAAGCATGAATTGGAGCGACAGTTAGCTTTGCTGAATCGAAAAAAGAAACCAAAAGCTGATATAAGTAATGATTTGCGCTTATTGACCACCAAGCAATTAAAAAAAATAAAGGGTTGTGCTATTGAGGTTTGTGATGATTACCAACTCGAAGCTAGAGAGTTTGGGGTTGGGATGATGAAGCAAGTCTTGCATGGCAGCTTGAAGACGAACTCGCGGACTACTGGTGAGCTTTTGAGTATTCCGCATCGAATTAGTATTGCAAAGAACCTAGCACTTTTAGGAGAGTTTGATATTTCGATGAAGGTTAATTAATCATGAAGGAACACACAAGTAAATATATAACGGAAGAATTGAAAGCCAGAGAATGGGATATAACTGAATATTCATCAAAGGCTGGGATATCAGAGGATGATGTTAGAGATATGTTAAAGATGTCACCAAACATTAACAATTATTTCAATGAGGGGCTTGGTGCTTTAGCACGACTGTTGGCTAATTTAGAAAACAATTTGGATGGGGAGTAAGCATGGGCGCTATTAAATTAGACGATATCAAACAGGGACAACAGGAGATTGCTAGGAGTATCCATGATTACTTGAAACTTGGCACCTTCAAAAGCCAAATTCAATATCAAGAAGCTCTAGACATGATGGCACTCAAAGCAATTTTTGGCACAAGCTTCAAAAGGGGTTCCTAATGGGTAAGATTATTGTGATTAATACATTCAACGATTATTACGACGCAGCAGAAAAGATTAAAAGTTTAGAAATTAAAAGAAGTATCAGCTATAGATGGTTGATAATTAGTATTTTTGTTGTATGTGGTTTGATTAATTATTTTTGATGAGGTTGATTAGAATGGACGCTATTAGATTAGATGATGTTAAACAAGCTCAAGAGGCTTTAGCTGGGGATGAAAGATAATGAATAATGGTTTGACTATTGACATGGATCTGTTGTTTCATAGAGGGTTCAAAAATAATTTCGAGGGATTTATGGAAAAGGACGAAATAAAACAAGCAGAACAACAATTAGCTAGATTATTTTTTAGTTATATTGGCCAAATTTATGAGGAAGGTAATAACGAAGGATTAGCATTTAAGGATTTCATTAAGAAGCCAATGTATTTAGCTGCTATGAGATATTGCAATGGCAATCAAGCAAAAGCAGCTAAATGTTTAGGAGTTTCAAGAGTGATTGTTAGGAATAACCTTAAGGAATACTTTGGTACTACTAAGGTGGGGAATAAGTTTACTACTTAGCAATGGATGATTTTGAACATGAACAAAGAGGAAATGCAAAAAATTAGAAATTGGGCTGAGCGGGTTAGAAGCCGATTTAATAAAGGGCTTCTAACTAGAGCTGAGATTGCAAAATTTGAAGATGTTGGATTTGTCTTCGATGAAGATGAATCTATCATAAGAAGTATTTTTTATGATGATGTAGAGGTTTTTGAAATGGTGAGTAAAATTTATTAAATAGAACAGGAAAATAGTAATAATGGATGATAAGAAGGAGCTGCAGGTGTTTGATATTAAAGAAAAAAATGAATTAATTTTTTTTAAAGTTAAAAAGGATTGCATGAAGAATTTGAAGTATTTTCATGCAATGGAAAAGAAAAAACCAATCATCAAAACAGGAGAAAAAATGGAATATGAAGAACAAAAATAATGTTAAGGTTTGGGTTACAGCCTCAGTTCAATAAATCTGTAACCCAAAAGTCGAGAAATACATCTCAGGCTCTATTGTAGCTCGCTGATTCTCATTGGCAAGCTTTAATCAAAGACTCTGGTGTATTTTTCCAATATTTTTAATAAAAATATCGGAGATATGAAAGTGTTGTTAAAAATTAAACAAAAAATAACTAGATTATGGAGTAGACCTAGGACTTTAATCTGTTTGGGGATGATGTTATATGCCCCTAGTGGCTTCTGTCTCCAATTCACTGATGACATAGTGAAGGCTTGTGATTTCCTCAAGGATAATCTAACAATCATTGGTATGAGCATTGTAGGATTATCATTAGTGATTATTGTCATTATGATTGGATGTAATCAAAAACCATGGAAATGGTTGGGCGCGGTGTTGATTTGTGGTCTAGGCCTTGTTGGTGCTGATAATTTCTCTGACACGTTTTTTAACTTTACTAAGAAGTAAATGATAGTTCCAAGACGCTTTGCTAAACCGCCAACATTTTTAGGAGCTCTTAAAGAATTAACTCTTACTAACATAGGGGTTCTTTTTTTCATATTGTCGTATAACCAAATTATATTGGCGATTATTTTGGCTACGATAATGCATGTTCTGAGCATTATCATGACTTACTACAATCCGTTTTTATTGAAATCAATGAGAGTTGTTCATTTTGCTAAGAACAGAAGTGCTGCTACAGAAGATGGAGAGTTTTATGTCTAGCTTCATGGTTGTATTTGTTTTGTCTTTATCGGTGGGATTATTATTGTTGTGGAGAAAAGACCAGGATTGGTGGCGGTCAAAAGTTTCATTCATCAGATTAAGTTCAATGCTGCCATTTGATAAAATGGTAAATGATTCATACCTTAAGTGTAAGGATGGTACTTTAGTAGCTGTATTAGAATTAAAAGCTTTTGATTATGCTTTGTGTACCAGTGGAAAAATAGCGGAGCTTGAAAAACATCGGTTGAATTGGCTAAACAATATGGCTGAGGAAAACGCTAGAATCAGGTTATTCACCTTTAGGGATGAGGTTGATTGCAAATCAACAGGCAAATTCCCTAATTCAATTTTAACGAAACTTAACGATGTTTGGATGAATGGTTTTAATGGGGCATATATTAATCGTCACTATGCTGTGGTTTCTATATCTCCGAAAAAAATAGCAATAAAGAAGATTATGCCGACGGTATCAAAGCTCAATAGGCTAGTTGAAATAACTAAAGATTTATTATTTGATTTTCAGCCAAACCTGTTAAAGCAAGCCAAGCATTCACCGATATTATCTTTTTGGTCAAGGGTTTCCATATTTCAAGATGTTCCAGTGGCTAATGGCAAGCAAATCAATGAAAGAATTGCTACAAGTGAGCTTTTGTTTCGTAAAGACAACACTATCGTTGCCGATAATAAATATGTTAAGGCAATCAGTATTAATACATGGGGTGATAGCTGCGAGCGGAAGGTTATGGATGAGATATTAAGATTAGATTCTGAAATGATAGTTTTTCATAACCTTCAAGGCCAATCCAAAATACAATCGACTATGAATGGTTTTAATGCTATTGGCTATCAAGCAGAGGGAGTTAAAACCTGGAAAGGAGAGGGTGAGGAATATGATGAATATCAAGGAGTCTTGTATGGGATTAAATCTGGTGAAGCTACTCTGTATGAATATCAATTAACTATTTTTGTTACTAACAAAGATCTTGCCAAGTGTGAACATATCATTAACAAAATCAAAAAAATACTTAATCAAGAAGGGATTAATCCAATTATAGCAGCCAAAACATTGAAGTGGTTGTATTTGTCGATGCTTCCATCTAATGAAGATTTGATTTACCCAGCACGATTATTATCAATTTTAATAGCTCATTGGATAACGATAGCTGGCGAAGCCACAGGATTTAATAAATCCGATTGGGCTGATGAATGTATCAGAGTTTTTAAGACAGTTAATGGTGGTCTGTATAAGCACCAATATCATGCAATCCCTGGAAAGGCAACTGTTGCGCACGGGCTAATGATTGCTCCTACGGGTAAAGGCAAAACTGCCTTAAATAATTTTTTGGCAACGGGAGCATTTAGGCATGGGGTGTGTATGTACATATTCGACAGAGATAATGCTTCAAGAATTTTCACCAAGGCATGTGGTGGTGTTTGTGTGGATTTGAATAATACTCTTAATCCATTCTTTTGTGATGATACCCAAGAAGACAGAGACTTTTTGTTGAATTTGGTATTAATGATGGCTGATTGCAGTGATGAGGTTTCACGTAATGATGCAAGGGTAGCAATTGATAATATCTTAGGTGTTCCAAAAGAAAAGAGAATATTAACTAACCTGTTCAAACATGGAATAAAAAATGGCAAATTCAAAAAAGGATTAGAATTCTGGGTAGGGAATAATCCATATGCTTATTGGTTTAATGGAGTAGATGCGAATGGCAACGCCTTCGATGCTTTGGATGTATCAAGCAACAATCATTTGGTTACTTTCGATATGACAGCAATTCAGGAAACTAGCGTTGTTGCTGCTAGTGTTCAGTACTACATCATGTACAGAATTAGGAAAGAATTAAAGAAAAATGCAAGACCTCATATAGTGTTCATTGATGAAGCAAAGCCACAACTGGAGAATCCACAATTCTGTAAGCATGTATCTAAAATGTTGTTGGAGCATCGAAGACTAAGAGGGTCGGTTATGCCATGTTTCCAAAATGTGGGTAGTTTGGTTAACAATCCTATATCAGCAATCATGATAGAATCGGCTGAAACCAAATATATCTTTCAAAACCCTGCTGCTGAAATAGAAGATTATGCGCCGTTAAAGCTTACTGAATATGAAAAAGCTTATGTTAAAGGTGACTTGACTGTATGTAACCAATTCAAACACAGCGTTTTAGTCAAAAGAAAAGGAGAATCAGTAATATTAGATATTGATTTAACTAGGATAGGTAAGTTGATTAGGATTTTCTATGGTGATAGAGACAGCCTCAATTTAGCCAATGATTTAGAAGCCCAATACAAAGGTACAGATACCTGCTGGGTAAATGAGTATTTAGCGAGATAAAATAATGGAGAAGATATGAAAAAAATAATATTAATAATAACAATAATGTTCACACAGCAGGTGTTAGCTAGCATTGATGTCAATGTACTTGGGATGGGAGAGCAGGTAGTTGTTGGTTATGATGAATACGGCATGAATGATGCTAAAAAATTAACTAAAAAAGTAAATAATTTTAATGAGCTTGCAGAATTGGCTAATGATAATGATACATGGGCGCAGTTAAGGATGGGTGATTTATTATATTTTGGTAATGGCCTTGTGCGCAATGAGGAGCTAGCCATTAAATATTGGGAGAGTGCTTGCAAATCAAGAGAATCAGAGGGCAAACCAAAGTGGCAAGCATTAGCAAATTTTAGGTTGGGGAAATATCATTTAAAAAGTGAGCCGGGTATTTCTAGGAGTCATTTAGAAAGGGCTGCAAAGCTTGGCCATGCTGAAGCTCAGATGATTATTTTTGTATTAGAAAGTAAGGGAAATAGCTATGTATAGTTTAATTGATGAAATAATGACAACAAAGAAACCTAAAATTAAATACAGAAATAAAGCTAAGTTTGGCAAAAATAGAAGAACTGATATTCAGTTAGGCGGGAATTTAGATTTTCTAAATATCCCCGAACGGTTTGATATCAAATTAGGAGATAATTTACAGAAAGATATTAAGCAAACTAAAAAAAGTGCCTCACTGCTTGGGGCATTACAAAGCTGGTCTAGTCAATTAACCAAGCTAACTATTGATAACAGTTATGAAAAATGGCGTAGTGTTGGTATTAATTTATTAAATCAAAAAAAAGAAAGCAAAAAAATAGAAAACAATCCACCAATTAAAATTGCCCGCAAAGATAGAACAAAAACATTGGCACAATTAGGCGGATTATTTTCTTTAATAGATGCTTTAGAAAAGTTCGAGATTAAATTAGGTGATGATTTACAAGTTGATTTAAACTCTAAAAGTAAGAGTGCTGCATTGATTGGTTCGTTAAAAGAGTATTTTGATCAAATGAATGACATTCAGATCAAAAAAAATCTTTTTAATTGGCAAGAAACAGGATTTAGTTTGATGAAAAAAAGAAAAGAGAATAAAGAAAAATATGTTTTAAATAAATGTTAAAAAACACTTGAAAACAGATGTTTTAGTAGAATGGCGGTTTAAAATATGTGATAATATATAGGAGTGATTTTTTTTAAGAAGAATTATAAATTTCGAGGACAATAGGATTCACGAAGCTAGGGAATAAAGGATAACATGAGAAGCAAAATAATTTTATTTACATTAATAGTTTTTACGTCAACATCATTTGCCACTTGGTTTGTTGGGCTTGGTGGCGGAGCTAACATTAATCGCAAAACTGGGGTTGGTGATTTGCCTATGGCGCGGGAAGAATTTGGGGTTAATCATAATAAAGATTCTGTCCAAGCAAAGGCTACTATAATTATGACTGACATAATGAATAAAGGAGGTTCGTTTAATGATAGCCTAGCTGGCATTAAACACTTAATGTCCATGGAGCTAATATTCAAGCCTGGCTGGGATATTAAAGTATATGGAGGGTATAAACTAAAAAACGTTGATATTGATGTTGGTTTAAGTTGGCAATATATAGATTATTCTTATAAATATATTAGAAAAATTAATGATAATTCAGAAAAAATATCGATCTTTTGGACAGGCAATAATATGTCTGGTAAGACTGGTTTAAATGTTTTGCTGTCATTTGCTGAGTATAATATTAGGCAGCTAAGTTTTTCTGTATTTACTCCTGTAATTGGTTGTGGGCTAGGTTTTGCGAGGGTGCAGGATAAATTAACTTATGATGGGAAGACAAAAAAACGCGAACAAACGGTTTTTGCTTATCAAATAAAACTAGGGTTGAATTATGGTTTTACTGAAAATTTACGGACAACACTAGAAGCTGTATTTTTTGCCACAAGTGAAGTTAAGGCAACAAATAACAAGATTAAACAAGGTCAATTTAATTTAGGAGTTAGATATTTATTTAATTAAATAACAATTTGTGGGGCTAGTAGTTAAGAATTTGAAGCGCTTACTACCAACCCCTTGAGAGGTTTTCACATCTCATCCACAAGTGTAGCTAAATTCTAATGGCTGTACAAGGCTTATGAGCCTGTCGATGATTAAAACATGCCTCTCTAGTTAATTTTTAATAAACGAGAGGTGAACATGAAGATAAAAAAAATATTAACAATATTATTTGTGTTAGGTTTTTGGGGTTCTGCAATAGCAGATTTTTTTGCTGATATTGGAACTCACACCTATCTAGGAAAAATACATACGACTGCCCAACGACAACTAAGTCAAACGGATGAAGGAATTCGTGAAATTAAAAGTTCTAACCGTACGGCGGGCGTATATATTAATCAAAGTGTTTTATCACAGGAAATAAATGATGTAACAAATCAATTGTCAAAAACTACATCTGTTAGTAGGGATTGTAATTGGACTCTAAGAAGATTGATGAGTGATCCAACCAATCCAAGAAATTGGAAAAGAGCGCAATGGACTATGAATAGAGTAGAAAGAACATTTTTTCCAGAAACAAAATCTACCAGCAAGAATAGCAAAAAGGAGCGTGCAAGGAGTAGAGAAAGTCGAGCTAGAGTGATGCAAGAATCCAGTAAATCAGGATTGGCATTGGCAACTACACGACAGGCTACTGTGGGTGATACTGAAAAAGAAATTGTGAAGATTGGCAAAAGAGCAGCTAAGTCTGACAATGTTCGTCAAGACGGAGTAAGTAGAAATCAATATTTAGCAGTAATAGCACATGGGATTAATCAGCTTGTAGAAGGACAAGCAAAGCAAAGTGAAATGATAGCAGCATTTCTATTGAATGCTAGTGATAACAAACCAATTCCCAAAAAAAATAATCAGAGTCCTAGTAATGTCTCAAAGGAAGAATATAAAGAGCTGAAAGTGTCAAAGCACATTAATTTTATGACGCTTCCTAATGGTAAGAAGGGTTCAGACTTGCTAAAGGGTGGTTTCTAACAGGTGAGTATTTTAGCCTCCATTCTTGAAACAGTTTTTGATATGTCAATACCGCGTAGTATTGCTATTTTCAAAGGCTTTATTGATGAGACTGCGGATATATTTGTATCATTTATTGCGGTGTGGATAACTTGGCAACTGGTAGTTAATATCATCCTGCGTAATAAGGCGTCGATAGAGATGTTGTATCGATTGCTGGTGTTCGTTGGTATTTTGGCTGTGATGCGTGGAGCAGATGTATACATAGATTATTTCATATTCCCAATACTAAAAATAGTTAATAGTTTGTTGGTGGCAGTTATAGAAACTGGGATCGGGGATAACTTAGTTATTGGAGAGCAAGTTGGCGATCTCCAAGGGATGCTGGTTGCTGTAGATCAATGTATATTGCAGTCAATAAAAATGTTTGAGGCTATTGTTCATGAGAATGGTTTTATTTTATTTAAGATTGTTAATACGTTTTTAGCTGCTTTGGTGATAGCACCATATATATTCATGGGGATAATGTTTGCTTGCTTTGTGGGGGAATATATCCTAAAAGTTACCGCCTTCATTGCCCTATCTCCATTTCTGTTAATTTGTGCTGCATTCCCATCAACTGAAAATGCTTTTCGTTCTGCTGGTAGAGTTGTGCTGCAAGCGGTAGTCGTCTTGTTTTTATCTTTGCTCGCAATATCTATGGGGCTAGATTTAGCCCATGAATCAATTGGGAACTTGGCTGATGTAGAAGGTGAAGAATACCTTGAAGTAATTAGAGCTTGGATGCTGAGTGAGGACTATTGGAGATTCTTTATAAGTGGGGCTGTTTCTGGGTATTTCTTAAAAAAGGTATCAACTATCTCATCAAATATTGTAGGTGCTCCTGATTCTTCTGGTGCGGCTGCAGTTGTTGCGGGTGCCGGAACTGCCTTATATACAGGGGCTATAACCATGGGCGGTAAGGGTATTTTGGCTGGCGCAGTTGGTAAAGCAGCTTTTAAGGGTGCTGGTGGGAGCATTATATCTGGTGGCAAAGCAGCAGGTAAAGCAGTTTGGCGATCAATGAAAAGTAAGTAGGAGAAACAATGCAAAGATTATTAATAGTTTTTATAGGTATGTTAAGTATGGGTGGCTGTGCCACCCAAGGGGGAATTTATCGAGGCTCTGGGGTTGATGAAATACCACTTAGTGCCTGTGCTAAATGCAATAAAGTGCCTTTTTATGTGGACGGAAAATATATAAATGAAAATCACAAATAAAATTCAAGAATTAACGGATATGTTTAGCATTAATAAAGCATTGATGTATCTGTGTATTCTGTTATTGATTTATGCTTCTTTGGTAACTGCTACTTTAACTAGATTTATTTCTTCCTATGAAATAAGACCATTTTTTATTAAGGCTTATGATAAATCAGAGCAGGTATATAGGATTGAGCCGTTAGAAAAAAATATTAAGGCAATGGAGTTGGGCAAAGAGAGGTTTGCGCTTGAGTATGTTATGAAAAGGGAAGCCATTGATTTACAAATAGACAGTGAAAGATGGTCAACATTAGCTTTAATGCATTCAGATGAGCTTAACCGTCAATTTTTCAGTTTGATGCGTGAGGATAATAAGGATTCACCACTTAGAGAATTTAGGCAAAGAGGAATACAAAGAAAAGTTCAAATTATTACTACATCAAGTCTAGCTCCTATTGCTGTAGATACATATCAAGTTGAATGGGTAGGCAAAGATATTAGTGTGCGGATGGAAGATAGGGAAGACTTACACCTCAATGGCAAAGTCAATTTAGCTAGAGTGCAACGGTTTGTTTCTACAATAACCGTGGAAATTGAACAAAATCCTAAAGTTGCCCATGACGACAGATTAATTAATCCCTTTAACATTAAAGTAATTAACTATCGAGTTGACAAAAAAGCAAAGGTGAAAGTATGAAAAAAATAATATTAATAGTTGGGCTGTTGGTAACAATTAGTGCCTTAGCAGATGATGTAAGTAGCTTTGATTCTAACAAAGAGGTGATGAAACAAAAAAAGGGTGATTATGGGGAGATGCGTAGACGGAGTGATGTACCACTTGGAGCTACTCAAAAAATTTGGGATAAATCAGAAGGTGGAGTATATGAAATAAATTATTTAAAAAATGATGTAATTAAAATTCGTATACGAGAGTTCATGAATACAACAATTACTTTGCCTCGGTGGGAAAAAATCAAGCAGGTATTTATTGGCAATGAAGATATAGTCAAATCTCTACAACCAAAACAAAATATTTTAGTGTTAGAGCCAGAGGGAGAAGTTGGTGCTGATACTAGTATTAGTGTTATTTGCGAGGGGCATACCTATTTGTTGTATGTAAGAATTGAAGGCTTGAACTCAAAAAATCTCCCAGATGTTGGAGTAACTATTAAAGCTTTACCTCCACATGGGTTTCATCAAAAAAATAAAACAAAAGTTGCCAAGGAATTTACTAAGGAATGGTTAAATGAAATGAACATTAGTCCAAAGGAGTTAGATTTTAAATTCGCCATGAGTGGCGACCGAAGTATTGCCCCGGATTTAGTGTATTCAGATGGATTTAATACATGGCTTAACTATGGTAAAAATTTTAATAAGCGGACTGTGCCGATTATTATGATGGTTCTCGACGGTGTTGATACTCCTGCTAATTATGAGGTAATTGGCAATTCTGTAGTTGTTCAAAATGTTGGAATAATAACATTGAAAAATGGTGGTAAAACCACGTGCATCTATCCTAGTCATTTAGGGAGACACTCCTATGCTTAGGGTTACATTAATATTGCTACTAGTATTTTTTGGTGGCTGCAAAGAAAGAGATAGTAAGAAACCAGTTGCTGATACTAAGGTAAGCAAAATAAATAGGGATGTCTATTATATTCCACCAAAGCCAAAACCAAAAAAGAAGCCAGCTAAAATAATAGCACCGCCACCAGAGCCTCCTCTCACCGAGGATGATTTGATGAATAATGATATTGATGCCGTACTTACTATTAAAGCAGCCCAGAGATTAGGTAATATGAGAAAGCGTGCTTATGAAGTAAAAATGGTTCGTAATGCTGCTGCTAAAGAGATTAAACCTGAAGTTAAAAAATCTTATCATCTTCAAGATAAGAAATATGATTATGCTACGTTAAAATTAGAACGTGATGTTGCCTCTTTGCCAGTTAATCGAGATAGGGTATTGACTAGTGAAAGGGTTATCCCAGCTATTCTTGCTGAAGGAATTAATTCTCAAAGCCCAGGGAAAGTAACTGTTGTAGTAGATAGAGCTATCTTAAGTCCAACCTTAAAATATATTTTGTTACCGGTATATACCAAAATCACATGCCAATATAAGGGATTACAAAAAACAGGACAAACTAGATTGGTATTGACCTGCAACGAATTAATGCGTCCTGATGGTTCAAGAGCAAAACTTAATGCTGTTTCTGCTGGTGATATGTCGGGCAAAGAGGGCTTAATTGGTGATGTTGATAATCGAGTTTGGCAACAGTACGGAGGAAGTCTGTTGGTTGCTACTATTTCAGCATTAGGAAGTATTGCCAGTAATGGATTAAGTGATGCTGTAACTGGGCAAATAATAAATCATCAAGCTAATGAGTTCAGTAAGATATCTACCAAAATATTAGAAAAGAATTTAGATTTACGCCCAGTAATGAGAATAGAAGCTGGTACAAGAATTATTTTGAAACCAACTAGGGATATTGTATTCCCTGAGGCTACGGTGGAAAAGAACCCGTTTTATAATCAAGGAGAAAAAAACTAATGCAATTAATTTATACGCTTATTATTTTATTAACAAGTCAATTGTCTCATGCTGAGAGTGTGGAGATGTTAACAGCTATCAAGGATGAAGGACTGTTTAGGGTTAAGGGGAAAATAATTGTCAATTCAAAGCCTTTTACGTTAATGGGTAAATCGAGAGTTACCAAAATGAAAGACTCTGATAAAAAAATCATTCGGATATTTTGGAAAGAGGTAATAGAGAATAACAAAAAGCCATCAAAGTATTTTGCTAAACCTTTAGTTATGACTGTTGCTGAGCCAAAAATTAATAAAGGCACAAAAATAAAATTCTCAGATAACAGTGTTAATCTTGCTGCTGCTTTAAACAATTTGCTAGATTCCCCAAGTGGAGCTAAAGCTAAAGCAACAGAATCAAGCTCAAGAATGATGTTAGTTCCTGACAATGAAAATCTTGAAGATAGTAATTTAACGGACAAAGAGTTGTTAGCTTCACTGAGTGAAGATGATGCCATTAATGGACAACATGGTAATTCCAAATATACAACACCTTCTAATTCAAGTGATTTAACTAATGGGAGAGATAGACAAAGGAATAGAGAAAGAGGTGGAAATGACTACTCATCATCCTATAGCACTCCGGTGTCGCCTACATACAAACCAACAACAATTCAAGATGGGGCTAAGGAACCTCATAGTTTGGTTTTCAAGCAAGAGCCATTACAAATTAAAGGTAAGTTTGATGATAGTACTAGCTCGGATAGTGATGATAGCTCTAGTAATAGTACAGCAAAAGACAATGCTGGTTTGGATAGTAATGATGGTGTTTTAGATGATAATGATAGTATAACTAACTCAAAGAACAGTAGAAAATCAAGCAGTGAGGAATTTCAACTGGATGATGAGCAAAGTAGTTTATCTGGGATTGTTAGCAATGGCAGTATTGGGCAAATACAGGGAAGTAATAGAGTTAGTAAACCGTCGGGGAATTCTACCGACGGTTATAGCTCTAAGTATGAAGAAGATGATACCCAAATTAAAATTACCAGTAATGGTTGTCCTGTTAAAATAGATTATGATAACGACAGGGTTATCATTCAAAACAAAGCCATTACCTACAAAAAAAATGTTAAGGTGGATGAAACTGAATGCCGAGACTCTAACGAGCATTATTTAATTAAGAAAGATTATCTATGTAGTGGTTGTGAGGACTATGTGGATTTAGAAAATAAGTTTGCTTGTCCGACATTTGAAAAATACTGGACAGACAAAAATGGCAAGAAGAATATTTTAACAATTTCTCCAGAAAAAGACTTAAACCAAAAATTTCCGATTGTTAAAGAAACGGGGGACTGTGAACCATATATTGACATAGACAATATGAAAGCTTATCCACAAGTCCAACTGGTTTATACAAATAGGGTTAATGCAAAAATAATTGCTAAAATTTGTCATAAAGATAGTAGAAGCTCGGCCTCACCAATTACTTTAACCAGGAAAGGCTGCCATCTTATTCATGATTTGAAAGAGAATTGGACGCTAATTAACAAAAAAGCTGTATTCACTATTAATGATAAAGAATATACCGCGCTTGGTTGTAAGACTGTGGGATTACCTGTTCAGCATGACTATGATGTAGGAGTTTGCACCACTAATGTCAATGTAAAAAATGGTCGTGCTGCTGTTATGGGAAAACGCTACGTTGTCATAGAGGGAGAGAAAATATATCTTTCAGATTGTGAGCCTATTGGTGGCGACCAGTTGTTAATGGAAACAACCGATGGGTGTGAAAATCAATATGTTCATATTCAAGACGAGGGCAAGAGTTATCTTAAAAAGAGATGGTATTTTCTAGATGGGATGAACAAGCAGTTTGTTACCCCTTGTATCAAAAGCACAGAGCATTTAAAACACAAGGTAGAAATAACAGACTATGAAAATGATGATGGCAATAGACAGTCAAAGCAAATAACTACCATCTACATTGTTGATAAAGCAAATAAGAGAATAGATTTATATAAAAACTATATTAATCCTAATATTCCACCACTTCCATATGAGCTAGTAGAAACAAAGCTAGAGCCAACAGATGGATTTAGTTTTGAGGGCTGTTATAAAATCACGTCAACTAACAAATTTGAAATATTTAAACGCCCCAATCAAAGTCTTTTAAAACAGTTTGCAGGAATTGGCAAACCAAGCAAAGGTAATAAGGACTTGTGTAGGCGAGTAACTGAGACTAAGAATATTTATAAACACACGCAAGTGACTGCATATTTTCAGGGGACTATCAGCCCTGCCTATCCTTATCGTTATGGGCAAATTGATGTGCACGATCCTGATTGGAAAACTTTCAAGAGGTGGGGTGAAAGAAAATCTAGCGATCGCTGTAATCAATGCCCACCAGTACTAAAAAATATTCATGACAAATTTACTATGTATATTTTGAAGCGATCTGAGATTTCTAAAGTGTGTCAAAGATTAGTAACTCATTATCCATCTGGCAACAAAGAATATGGTAATTGGATTGATACAGGCAAAATCACATGGACGCCTGAAGAACGAGTATTTTTTCCTTGGCAAGACTACAAGCAAAATCCATCAATAGGAAATATTACCGTTCTTAATGTAAGGTTTGGGCATTGAAATTATGAGTGAAATGGTAAAAATGTTAATGACTCCATTGAATAAATATTTAGCGCAACAGGATGTCATCGAAATTACCGCAAATGAGGAGTGTTACGTTTGTCTTGAGCGTGAGGGACTTAAAGGATGGGAGCGAATTCACGACATTGAATTGAATTATTCTTTTTGGGTAAGGTTATGTAATGTTTTGGCTAATGTAAATGATGTTGAGTTTACTAATGAAGCACAACCTGAAATATCAGGTATATTGCCTGGTGGTCATAGAATAGAACTGGAACTTGGCAGTGGCTCTAGCAAAGAAGTTGCCGTTGCTATTAGAGTTAGACGCAATGTTAATAGAAGTTTCGCTGATTTTAAGCTGCCAGAGGATATTGCAGCAAAGTTAATTAAAATGATTAACCAAGGCTGTAATTTAATAATTTCTGGTGGTACAAGCTCTGGTAAAACAACTCTA
>PIVX01000311.1 GCA_003353785.1 Gammaproteobacteria bacterium
CACCTGGCGGGTCGGGTTTTGAGAAAATGTCAATTTCGTCGATTCCAACCTTCCTAGCTCGTCGAGACGGTTCGATTGATGGGGCTCACAGCCTGTTTGCAAGCCTTGATCGCAAAGTTACTAAAATGGCGGGTCGACCCGCCTGGCGGGTCGGGTTTTGAGAAAATGTCAATTTCGTCGATTCCAACCTTCCTAGCTCGTCGAGACGGTTCGATTGATGGGGCTCAGAGTCAGTTTGCAATCGTTGGTCGAAAAGTTACTAAAATGGGGTGTAACCCGTTTTTCGGGCCTGGCGGGTCGGGTTTTGAGAAAATGTCAATTTTTTCGATTCCAACCTTTCTAACTTTTCAAGATCTTTCATTTGAGTGGCGGAACGATGGGTCTATCTTCAAAAATGGCCGAGTTAGAAATTTGTGTGGTTGAAAATGGTATTTTTTTGTCATTTTTCGTTTTTCGCCGTTTTTCGGGCCGGTTTTCGTTCTGATCCGGGTTTTTTCGATTCCAACCTTTCTAACTTTTCGAGATCTTTCATTTGAGTGGTCGAATGATGGGTCTATCTTCAAAAATGGCCGAGTTTGAAAAGTTCGCGAGAAAAAGTTACTTTTTTGATATTTTGTCGATGTTAGCGGTTTTGCTCATTTTGGGCTGTTTTTAGCTAAAATCATTTTTTACTATGGGAGATTTTGAGATGGGGGGTACCATCTTTGACGGCTTGTAACTCTGCTGTCATCAGGGTGAATTTCGATGACAAAAAAACGAATCTTCATCATTTTGCCTGAAGAATCCATTTCTGCAATAAAAACCTTGGTGATAGGTAAGGGGAAAAAAAAAATTTTGACCCATGAAGAATTTTTTGGTACTTTGGTGACATTCTTACAAAGACACACTCTTAAATTAATTGTCGATTATCGATAAAAATCGCTTAAAAATCGATAATTTTAGTTATTTTTGAATTGTTAATGATAAACGTTGATT
>PIVX01000312.1 GCA_003353785.1 Gammaproteobacteria bacterium
ACTACAGTAACCACCCCAAATGGCCGGCAATAAATCCACGTAAAATAGCCATAACTCGGCCAATATTGGACCGATCGAGCTGAAAATTGAAACACAATCATTCGAAAATTTTGGATTTATTTTGCACGGTGCATGAAATAGTGGTTGCCTGGTGCATGAAATAGCGGTTGCCCGGTGCATGAAATACGAAAATAGCCATAACTCGGCCAATAATAACCGGTCGGTGCTGAAACAAAAAACACCGATATCGATACACCAAACCGGAACCAAACACCGATACCCGGGTCCCGGCACGAAAACTACAGTAACCCGCACTAAACGGTCGGCTAGACCCAAAAAACGTGATAGTTTAAAAATTCGAAAAACGAGGGTGTTTTGTCCCTGAGTACAGATGCGTATTTTTCCACCGATGTTCCGTGGTCAGAGCACGAGTAGAACCGGTTAGGAGGCCAATCAGGACCGGGCAAAAACAAATAATGTTTAGGTCGATCTATATTTATATATTCAAAAGAAACGATGCTCAAATTTAAACACGATATACCTTTCTTGCCGTTTAAAAAGTTTATTATTCTCTAAGTTTGACTGAAAAAGTTTACTATTTTTTACTAAAACGTTCTATGTTCAGAGGTCAAAAAGCAGTGGTTAGATGGTCGTTCGAGACCGGGTAAAATGTTATTAATGTTGTCAAACACCCATATTTTATGAATAATTATCAATTTCTAAACCATTCTAATCGCAATATACGTTTCCGTCAGATCAAAAATTGTTTAAACAAGGTCAAGAAGAATGGTGCGAGATTTTAACTCGGTCAATATCAAAAGGGTAAAGGAAAGGCATAAGGGTACGGGTTTGCTACAAAAATTGTAAAACTACATATTGGTTGTAGTCTAACGTCATAATTGCCCGCGGCCATCATAGGACGGATTTCATAAATAATCTAGAAATTTTTATTCTCTACGTTTTTCAGCTGATGT
>PIVX01000313.1 GCA_003353785.1 Gammaproteobacteria bacterium
TGTACCGATTTAGCAATGATTTTGGTGCATAATGAAAACACGATTTATTATCACTATCAGTTTGATTTAACAATTCCGATATTACTTTATCATCATTTAAATCATCCAAAATCTGAGAGCACGCATTGAATTTATGATTTTTACACAAATATAACAATAATGTATTGCCACAAAATTCATTTTTATTGAATAACAAATCTAGTTTTAAATCTGAAAATTGTTTCTTATTTAAAAATGTATTTAAT
This sequence comes from Gammaproteobacteria bacterium, assembly GCA_003353785.1. GTDB lineage: Bacteria > Pseudomonadota > Gammaproteobacteria > PIVX01 > PIVX01 > PIVX01. Next base: position 246 of record PIVX01000313.1, read on the forward strand.
ATAAATAATATAATTTGAAAATGTTTATTTATGGCTAATACTAATAAGCAATCATTGCCATTCTCGTCACAACTATCCAATAATAAATATTTTAGGTTTCTTGAATCATTTTCTTTTGTTAATACTGATTTGATTACATTTTCTTTTCCCAAATACAATGCTGTTATCCATGGATTGGTATCATATGAATTCGAATTAAAATCTAATGTTTTCTCAAATTGCAAGTAATCCCAAAAATCGTCAATTAATTTTATATTTTTCTGTTTCTCATAAAATATCTCTTTTTGCGACAGATAAAAATGAATTAATGTCTCTTTCATCGCATCATAACAGGTTTGATTTTTATTATTTTTATGTTTCAATAATTTCTCAATAATTTCACTATTTATCACACAAAAAACGCTTTGAATATTTGCAATTCCATACAAAAATGTCGCACCACAATCACTTGTTACACTCAATAATTTATATTTTAATTCCTCATTTTCCACATTATTCTCAATAATATTTAGTATTTCTTCCATAATTTTATAGCCCGCATCCCTTGTATTGTTTGCCCAAAATAATATGTCTTGTTCGCATATTAATTTTATTAAAATACGCTCATTATCACTTCGTTTAAAATAATTGAATATTTGCAATGCGAACTGAGCATTTACATTATTGCACGCATATTGCAACACAGTGGTGGCAGTTTGACATTCTTTGTGTGATAATAATTTATATTT
>PIVX01000314.1 GCA_003353785.1 Gammaproteobacteria bacterium
GGCCCCAAAAAAGCCCGGGCATGCACCGGGCATGCACAATTAGTTTGAAAAACACTGTTGACAGTCAAATATCAGCGATTTGGACAGGCCCCGAAAAGCTCGGGGCTTTTTTGGGGCCTTTTCGGGGCCTTTTTGGGGCCTTTTCGGGGCCCCGGCTTAATTGGCTCAAAGCTGATTTATTCACTAATTTTTTCAGAAATATTAGAGTCCGGACATCACCAAATTTCACGAAATTTGCAATTTACCCAATTTTTGGCAATTTTTACCAAAAATTTCATAGTCGTGTCTTTACCATTTTCTCAATTAATCAAATTTTAGTGAATTCTATTGTCTATTTTCAAGAATTTCCACCTACCCACGGTTTTCTACTGTCTCTTAAACTGCTTTTTAGTGAATTCTATTCTCTATTTTCAAGAATTTCCACCTATCCACGGATTTCTACTGTCTCTTAAACTGCTTTTTAGTGATTTCTATTGTCTATTTTCAAGAATTTCCACCTATCCACGGATTTCTACTGTCTCTTAAACTGCTTTTTAGTGATTTCTATTGTCTATTTTCAAGAATTTCAACCTACCCGCGGATTTCTACTGTCTCTTAAGTGTGAAAATGCTGCATTTTTTACAAATATAGACAAAATCCTTATTTAACGATTACCCGCCTCTGCCTATATCTGCTTCTTTGACCGATTTTTTGCTAATTTTAGTGAATTCCATTCACTATTTATAGATACCCGTGAATAGCCCCGAATTTCTACTGACTACTTAGCCGATTTTTTGCTAATTTTAGTGAATTCCATTCACTATTTAAATATACCCGTGAATAGCCCCGAATTTCTACTGACTACTTAGCCGATTTTTTGCTAATTTTAGTGAATTCCATTCACTATCTAAAGATACCCGTGAATAGCCCCGAATTTCTACTGACTACTTAGCCGATTTTTTGCTAATTTTAGTGAATTCCATTCACTATTTA
>PIVX01000315.1 GCA_003353785.1 Gammaproteobacteria bacterium
AAAATTTAATTTTATAATCTAATTTATTAATCATATATGCATAAAATGCCTGATTCCATTGCAATAAACATACAATAAATGGAAATAACAAAGGACAAAACAATGAAAATACAATGACGATTTCTAATTTGGTGGTAATCATAACATATTTAGAATCAATCAAAAATGTGGAATCAACTTCTTTTTTATAATATTTTGATAATAATTTCTTCTTCAATAATTTCCATAAAATAACCAAAAATGGAACAAACAACGTAATGGTCATTGATTCAAACAATATCTTGGTCCATGAATCAAAAAACGCATTTATACATTTCATCATGTTTTGTGATGACGGAATATGAATGGCACAAACTTGCGACGATGTCAATAATTGCTCAAATTGAAATAATTGAGGTGGTTGAAAAGAATTATATTTATCCGTTCTATTCGAATATATTACTACATTCGATGTGACATTCATATCAATATCAAACATTTCCTTATTATGATTTTCGCAGTTTCTCCAAAATTTAGTCCACGAATTTCCACATTCATTGATATAAAACATTGATGAAAGAATAGGAATAATGATAACAATGATTGTTCTTAAAAACATAATGAAATGATTTCTATATTTATGCGGAAAATGCCACATTTTAATAAATAAATTATTGACTAAATAAGGAATAATGATCAATTTGTTAAAAGTCAATATGACTGAGATTGGAGCTGTCACCATTTTCATTTCATAAAAGGAATTAATACCAAATATATTATTGGATGGCAATGAAGTAAATAAACCATACCAAAAAACTAATACAATGGTAAATAAATATGATAATAAACATAACGATATTTTGACATATTCTCGAATGAATTTACATTTATTTTTGTCATCAATATTGATATCCGCATCAACAACATTTACACTGTATTTTTTATCAACAACTAACAAATTCTCAGTGCCAACGTCAATATTTTCTCGATCA
>PIVX01000316.1 GCA_003353785.1 Gammaproteobacteria bacterium
TATAAGGACCATTCACATGTAATGGCGCCAACCACTATGGTCCAATACATGCCAACGCCCAAAATGTCGCCATAAGCCACCGCAAAATAACCATCGTACCAATCATCGCAATCAGTGTAAGGAATAGTAGCACTCGCAATGAGTGGCACAAACAGCAGAAATACGGACACAATTATTGAGATGATATAGGCCACAATCAATTTGCTTTTGGGAAAGCCAATGTCGCCCATTAAGTTACCCATAAATTCATATCCCGAACCAAACCACGCTATGATTGCAACAAAAAAAGGCAAATCATAATATGAACAGGTTTGCGTCCATTGCGATACTGCAATGTTGGGCGTTGACGCAAAAAAGCCAACGATAAAACTGATGATTGCAAAAATAAATAAAATGGAGACTGCGATACCAACAGCTTTAATATTCATAACATTGACGATTGCGGTGGAAACTATTACAGATAACATTACGCCATATCGGGCACCAAATGATAATTCGCCGGTTATTGTTTCGAAATAGTCTGTAAATATGATGGGAACGATAGATAGGCCGATCGCGTAAATCGCGCATTGATTCAATGCATTCATAAAACCGACAAAATCCGCAAGTTTGGGAGAGACATTATAGAATGCTCGGTACGCCCACACAATGGACCCATGGTTAGTCGGCATCATACACGACAATTCTGTCGATATCAAACACATCGGGAATGCATAGAATATGCCTAATACAATCAACGACAACATGGTGGGCCCTATTCCGGCTGCGACGACACACCATTCCATGCCATAGGGGACGCCAGTTATTAGTGACGCGACCAACACAAACTCCACAAATGATAATTTATGACCCGTAGATTTACTGACATGAGTTGGTTCTTCCAACACGATTGAAGTCACGGAGGGCCTCCTCATGGTTAAAAAAGTACAACTTAATAAAAAAAAGACTATCCCGTTTAAATATGTTCAAA
>PIVX01000317.1 GCA_003353785.1 Gammaproteobacteria bacterium
GAGTAGGCAAGCCCTCAACAGCTCCAGTACCGTAACGAGCACGAGGTCCTCTTCGTGACTCGTAGGTTGGGTATTGTTGACCACGAAATGCTCCGGGATCGTGTACATCAGACCGGGTTCCGCCTGTGGTTCGGGCTTCAAAGGTCATAGACCCGTCTCGTCCCACGATTACTGGAGAGCCAGAAATAGCTTCGGCAGTTGTAATCGTTCCAGCCGCTCCACTGCTGGCTGCTTGGGAAATAGTTTGAGTCGAGGGGGTATGTGATGAAGTAGTAATCTTACTTCCATACCGAGGTGTCGCCTCGTTCTGCTTAGCGAACCGGGGGTCGCATTGGGGAACGGTTCGTGGACCTCGTTCTCGGTTAGCTACAGGTCTATTTTCACGAGTTCTTTCCTCTCGTGTTGGAAGTTCCTGTGATTGGTTACCTGTTGTTGTGGTCACAGTTGTCGAAGTTGTGCCTGGATCGGCCGTTTGTGTAACAACAGGAGGTTTATCCTGATTCTCTCCACATTGTCCGGCTGCTCTTTTAGCTCTTTCCAGAATTGGCTCCTGCAAATGGAGAATTAAAGATTGCAGATCTCGGTCATTAGGAGGAGTATATTGACGCATATTTGTAGTTCGACTCGGTAGTTCAACTCGATCGATTAAAATATAGCGTTGTCGGATAACTTGAATTATGGGCACTCTAGGTGCTTCATAATTACTAGGTCTTCTATGCTCTACTGAGAAGGCCAGATCTCTTCCTGACGGCCTAATGGTACCATCGGATTTGATCATAGGATCCATACCCAATTTACTTATGTCATCACCAGTATAATCCCGAAGGATGTTAGCTTCGTGAATATAATGACCGTAGTCAGTGGTTGCTTGACCAAATCGCAAGGGCGATCTTTGGAAACGGTCAAGTTGTTGAAATCCACGTCTGCCTTTATAGGCGAGGAAATCACCAACTTCGTTTCGGTCAGAAA
>PIVX01000318.1 GCA_003353785.1 Gammaproteobacteria bacterium
GAAATTATTACGCGTATTATTGAGAATTCATATCAATTTGTTCTTTTTTGATTGAATAAAAATATAAAAAAAAAGAAGAAAGTAAGATGATAGGTATTGAGTGTCTTAATATTGCATATCTGGAAAGACGTGTAAATAATTTAGGATTGATGTTGTAGCAAACCAATCCAAATACGTTTCGTCTCAAGTTAATATCACTTGGAGCTTTCTTCTTGTTTTAAACTGCACAATATTGACGTATATTTATACACGATTCAATTTACTGCAAAATGCTTATGGTTTAATTCATTTTGTTTAAATTAAAAATGTTGAACAGTCAGTCAGTCAGTCACAAGAAAACATCATCCAACTTCCAGCATGGCAATGGCAACTCAATTGCAAGTTTGCGAGTCGATCGATCCGATCCTGTATTTAACAATGAACAATGGAGCCGCTTCAATTCATGATGAACATTTTATGCATATAATTCCTTTTAATTAATATCATATCATATCATTTTATTGTTGTTACACAAACGTAACGCATTCATATCCGATCCGATCCATCATTTATTACTGCCTCAACAATTTAGTGCTATTCATAGTAAACAATAACAATCATTTTATTTTAATACCAATCAGATGATCCATGCAATTTTATTTATAATACATTTTTATAATGAATCAAATTTAATTAATATTTAATATGGGAATTGTTTGAGCAATGTAATCATTGTCAATTCAATTCATTTTAATTCAATTCAATTCAATTCAATTCAATTCAATTCAATATATTGTGATTGCTACAATCCATACAATCAAATAACATATTACATTTTGTAAATATGGATGAATGGATGAATGGACAATGGACAATACATATTTTGATCGGATGGATTTAATTAAATTAAAATCCGAATGCAATCGATTCGATCTGTATACATTAATTAATTCAACTGATCTGTTTTGTACATGATCA
>PIVX01000319.1 GCA_003353785.1 Gammaproteobacteria bacterium
ACAAACACAAAACGAACAATGGCAGATACGAATTAAAATAATATCGACAATATTTGCATTTATTTATGTAGATGATGCATTATTGATTGCCTTATCAATCTTAGATTTAAATATAAATATCAACCACGTTGTTAACGAATTACGACCGATTGGAGCAAGAATAAAAATTGCAAAATCAGTAATTATTATAATTAATGCAATGTATTTAAGTGAAAGCGAATTTGAATTGTACCAAAGTAAGAATATTGATATCCAAATCGATGGAGAAAAATTGAAAGTATTAGAAAAAGAAACAAAATTTAAATATTTAGGCTTAACAATGCAATTTAATGAGAAACAAAAACAATTCGAATGGAAACATCACTTAAATAATATAACTGGAGCAACGTATGGAGCAATAATTGCGATCCCAAATAAGATAACAAAGATATTGAATATTAAGACAAAAATATTGATATTATTGTCAAGAATAAATATCTATGCATTATCTATAATAAAAATGAATGAAAAACAAATAGGTAAATATGAAAAATGCATTGCATATGCAATCAGAAAATTAATGGGTGTATACACTACAACGAAAGGAGCGATATTACATGTTTTATTCGGCATTAATCGTATCAGATGTATTAATTATAAAGCAATAATAAAATTTTACATTAAAATAATGAGAGGGTATGATAATACATTAAAGAATATGATTATTACGCAACAAAGAATGCTGAGTAAAAAATATGAAGGTAAACAAATAAAACGAAGATTAGTTCAAAACAGAAAAATAAATAAGTTTGAGATGCAACAAAACAATCAAACATATTATCATCAGATAAAATATATCATTGATGCGTATAATTTGAAAAAAGAACAATTGAATCAGAAACAAGTAAAAAAAATGGAGTATGAGAATATCATTGATTCAACATCGTATCAAAGAGATTTAATTCGAGTAAAAAATGA
>PIVX01000320.1 GCA_003353785.1 Gammaproteobacteria bacterium
CATATTCTTCATCGACAGCTGCTAAAGCTGCACAGATGCAGGGTACTGTCGGGGGAGCAGGTAGCCAACTGGGCAGTGCTACTGGCCAGGGTCTGTCAGGAGCTACATCAGCTTTATCGCAAGGACGAGCAGGTAAAGAGGATGATAGTTCAATCCAGGGTTCAGGAGATGATGATGCAGATGGTACTGAAGTAGCACAGGATGCAGGTGTTGCCAAGGGCTCAGATAACAGTGTTGGTGGGGTTAATTCATCAAGTAGTAATGATTCGCCGGGGGGAGATAATGAACAATCTGAAAATGACAATGAAAATGATTAAAATCTCTAAAAAATTATAGATTCTAGATACTTAGGATTTTTTTGAGAAAAAATTTTTGATTTATTTAAGAATGAAAATAGAATCAGCATCGAGTAATATAATATTACTTAAACATGGAATAATCCCATGCTTCGGATGCACTAATCTTGATGAAGTAGAGCATATTTCTTAGTAATGGGTGATGATTTGGAGTAAATTTAATCAATGCAGTGAGATATGTAAGGTTATATATTTGTCAATGATTAATCTAATTGTACTATTAAATAATAAATGCTTTATACTTTAAAAAGTACATAAAGAATGAATACGTTGTAATGTGTTAGGTATAACTAATAAGATAAAAATAAATAAATTTGTTTTGCGTCGTTCTGAAAAACTTTTTTTTGAGAGCGAAAAAATCATTGTAAATAAAGATGTAGAGCCAGGAACTATTTTATATGGCCCTTATGAATATCTAGAAGCAGGAAGTTACCAGCTAGAGTACCATATAGAAGGTCTTCCAAAAAATGATTTATCTGAGTGGATATCATTCGATTGTCCTGAAGCAAAAAAAACAGGCTCGAGTATAATCGAAAAAGGTAACACAGTAATTTTGAAATTTGAAATTATTTTGGAATATACATCTCCAAAAACTCAATT
>PIVX01000321.1 GCA_003353785.1 Gammaproteobacteria bacterium
AAATCATCATATGCTTGAGATGTAATAATTTCTGATGTATCGCTAAGACCGCCAGAAAATGCGTAGCTGGGGGATGGCTCTATAATATGAAGTACAGATAAATTAGCTTTATGACTGTCGGCAAAAATATGTGCTTTCTTTATGATGTTTTCAGTAATTTCACTATAATCTATTGCCACTAGAATTTTTGTATATTCCATATCTCTACAGTCTACACAAAAATGCAGAATTTATCTAATTGTATCAAAACTAGAACTATTAGGTTCCGTCAAAACTGAGTCCAAATATTGGTTCAATAAGTATAAATATTGTATTTTAAAGTTATGTATTAACTAATTGCTAGGATATATATGAATTGTCCCCATTGTGCATCAAAAAATATCTATGAATGTTCAACCAAAACCCAATTGAGCTATAAGCAATATCGTTGTAGGGCATGCTCTAGACAATATAATGAAAAAACAGGCGCTAAATTTAATTACATAGAATATCCTAATGAAGTGGTTATGCTCATAGTTCACCACTACTATAGATTTAAATTAAGTCTGGTGATGTATGTGAACTAATGGCTATTAGAGGAATAACTCTAAGTCATCAGACAGTACATAATTGGGCTCAAACTTTTAGAGTAGAATTAGGATTAAAATTACGAACAAATTGTAAAAGTAAGTCTGGCAAAAAATGGCATATTGATGCTACCTATATCAAGGTTGAGAGAAACACAGATTATTTGCGTCTAAATTCCAACAATTTAATAATTTAGCAATACAGAATATTTAAGAACTTTAAAATCTCCTGGAAATAGACATATTTGGACTCAATTTTGACATAATTAAAAATATTATCTATTTTTATTCTAGCTCACTGGCAATGGTATACAGGTTGATAATAGCAACAGTGATGCTGGATATAAAATTTCCATTATCTACAATGGCCTATGTTATATCTCCATT
>PIVX01000322.1 GCA_003353785.1 Gammaproteobacteria bacterium
TACGAGCAGAGGCCGTCCGTAAGAAGGGATTTAGGAAAAGATAGTGTTACGGCGCCGTTCAAATCTGATTAATTACGCCTTGACGCACATTAGATAAATACAATAATTAGATACATAAAAGACATTATAAATACACATATAAGTATTAATTATGTGCAAATGAACTCAAATAACAACTAAATACACTATTATTATATGAAATTATAGCAAACATAAGTATTAATATAAATGCAAATAACCAAATACTGTATGTACAAATTATCATAAACAAAGGTGCATATCAGTGTTGTGCGCTGCGAAAATTTTCGAAACTTAGTTAGTAATTAGTTAGTTATGACGATCGGCACAAAACCTAGTTAGTAATTAGTAAGTAACTAAGTTTTGCTCTTAAACTTAGTTAGTTACTTAGTTAAAAACCAAGTTACTTAGTTAAAGTAACCCATACCTAAAAAAGCAATAAAATCATGTCTAAACAATAGAAATTTGTATTATTTTTGACAATAATGCTAACTGCTACAGATATTTTGGTCTCCAGATAAAAGTTTGTATTCTAAAGTGAATGTTAAGTTCAAGCAATAAAATTCAGAAATTTTCAAAATTTAGATTTCTCAAACAATCGATTTTAAGCTGATTTTGATACATAAATTGGTGTTTTACTAAGTTATTCAACTAAGTAATTTAACTAAGTAACTCGATTAAAAACTGAGTTACGGTGGACTGAAACTTAGTAAGTAATTAGTTAGTTAAGGCTCCTCACTCCTAAACTTAGTTAGTAATTAGTTAGTAACTAACTAACTAAAAGGTCGAGTTACTTAGTTAATAACTAACTAAGTTTTCCAGCGCACAACACTGTTTCCAAGGCACCACAAGCAAAAAACAGCCACCGCCAATTATTTTTAAATGGACTTTAGTTTATATGATGTTATGTACGTTTTTGATTGTATTTTTATAC
>PIVX01000323.1 GCA_003353785.1 Gammaproteobacteria bacterium
GTGATATATGAAGTAATTTCTGTGAAAACCTTTCAAGTAAAGTATAAGTTACTTAAACCATACGCTCGACGTTCGAGAGAGTCTTGAAAGGAAAAAAAGCTTTATTTTAAAGCAACGCTGTATCTTGGTGACCTCATACAAGAATTGTGAGAGTTACAACCCCCAATCACCTCCGGCATACCACTAATATCCAAACCACTCCAAAAAACAAAAATCAACAAACAAATACACCATACAGCAAACCATCAACAATAAACAACAACAATAAATCAAAAACGAACGATAAAATGAGCAACAAAGACAAAAACAAACAACAACAGAAAACAGATGACCCTGATTACATCGTAGCAACCGCACAGGCAAAAATCAACAGAATTGCAATTGAAATTAAAAACAATAATAATAAATTAAGAAACCTTGGCACAGACCAAGAGAGCCTCGCCGAAAGGCGAAAAGTAGTACAATTCAACCGAACACTCATGGAATCGAAGAAAAAGATTGAAAAAAGATTAAAACAACACCAAACAATGGAAATAATCAACAAAAATAAAAAGAAAAATAAACAAAGCATGGCGAGAGCACCAAGTGCTAAAAAAAGTAAAAACAATCAAAAAAGTAAACCTGCAACATCCGCTACGGATGACTCCATATCCCCAGCATCTTCACAAAACACACAAGCTTTTATCAACGATAACCACCCAATCGCAGAAGCCTCCGAGTCAAACGTCATAACAGTGCCCGATACCAATGATGAAGAAAACAATAACGATGATAATGAGGATGGTGATGTTGATATTACCATTCTCAACAACAACAACAACAATCACGCCAAACAATTAGAAAAAATCAATACAATCCATAGAAAATTCATGGACAAATCATTGGAGTTAGATAACGCCCACAATAAAATTGAAAAAATTAATGATGAACTCAGCGACGAAATGGAG
>PIVX01000009.1 GCA_003353785.1 Gammaproteobacteria bacterium
CTACTATTGAGGAAGAACGTAATACCCGTACATATGTTATTGCTGCTCAAATTCAGACATGACGTAGTTTATTGCCAAACTTAATTAAGAAACTATCAAAAATTCCAGTTCCTAGAATAGTTAACTATCCAATAATTAAAAGAAGTAAAATAATATTAGCTATTATCGCTAAGAAGTTTTACGAGGACGTTCACTGGATTATGCAGAATAAAAATTAATTTTCATCTATATTTTTATTGAAAAAATGTTTGAAGCATTAATTATTTTATAAATAAAGATGATCATTGCTAAAAATGGAAGCTCCCGGTGACTGATGCGTCAGAGCTGGGAGCTGCCTAATATTAGATAAGATTTTTTAAATCCTCTTCATCTATTGATTCTCTAAATTTTTATTTATTTTCGACTTTATTATATCAACAGCATTTTGTGTAAAAGGGTTGAGATTGTAATATGTTGTAATAGTTATAACTTCTAAAATCATATTCATCATCAATCCGCCGATAGTTTTTTCTGAAAGATTATCTAATACAATTTCTCTAACAGGCAGTTGTAATTTAATTAAATTTTGTAAAATTGTTTTACATTTAATATCTAAAAGATCTCCCATAGTAAAAGTTAGGCCATGTAAATACTTTGAATTAAGGTTTTCTCCTACCCCGCTATTGTTAGTATTAATAATAGTAAAATATTTATTCTTGGGGCCATCCATAAATAGTTGTAATATACTATGTTGGTCAATAGACCCCATACATTTTAGGGGCGTTATTCCAAAACCATTTTTACCAGTAGTTTCTGCGATTAATTGGGACAACCAATCATTATAGTAAGAAAATGAAAAAATATAAGGTATAAAAGCAAAAATATTTTTTTTATTTTCAATGCAATTAATAGCCATATTTACTGAATCTTTTACTATACTATCATTCTGATTAATAAAATTATGAAGGGCTAATTTAGCTCCATCTCGGAAATTACTAATGTTGCAATTTAAAAATAGAGATGGAATTAAAGCAACATTTGAAAAGCATGAAAACCTTCCACCAATATCAGGATCGTGTAGAATAATTTTATCATTAAATTCTTTTGCAATTATGCCTAGCTTGCTGCTTTGGTTTGCTATTAAAAAATAAAATCGTTTTTGTAGAGTATCTGATTGTCGGTTAAAATATTTTATAGTCCTGATTACTTGTGCAACAGTTTCTATAGTTTCTCCAGATTTACTAATAGCAATAAATGCGGATTCATCTAAATTAACTGTTTTTAGGAAAGAGTCAAATCTAATAGGGTCAATATAATCAATGAAATGAATGTTAGTTGTTTTGTTTAGGATCTTTGCAATAGCTTTTGCCCCTAGAATCGAGCCACCAGTTCCAAAAATGATTAAGGTACTGGCAAGTTGAGAAATTTTATCTACATTTTTAACTATTTCACTCTCTACATCTGGGTTTAGTATGTTATTGATAAACTCCATTTTCCTATTATTTATGTCTAGTATAATTTTGTTAATGGTATTGTCACTTTTGATATTATCTGGATTATTGTATAAAAATTGCTGGTACATCTTTAGCTTGCCCCTAAAAGAATTTGTATATAATCAAATTCCTTAATTTTAAACCAAAATAGTAAATCATATTAATAAATATTGTATATTAACATTTTGACAAGTAAATTATTTTTTATAAATTACCAAGGGTAAAGAATGTTTTGTTTTTTACTGCTTTATTTTGAAAAAAATAATGACAGTACGTACAAAACCCATAAAATAAGACACAATATTTATACACTAAACTATTCTTAAAAACACTTTAGCTAAATGATACTATAATTAGGTTTTCTTGTATAGCTCAAAAAATAGCCAGTTTAAAGTCAATCATGTCCAAACATTTGATGACTTTTTTTATAAAATATCTTTGAATAAATTTTTTAAAATATCTATTTGTGATTGCTGTTCTATAGTGATCTCAGGATGCATTAAGTGTATAGGATTTGACTTCATATTTCCTGTTGATGTAACTTTTGAAGTTATTTTAGGGAAGTATGTTTGTTCAGGATCTATTGGTACAATAAAGGCATAGGGTGTTGTGCTATTAAATGCATTTAAAAAATCATCATTTTCAGGAAAATCATTATTTATCTGCATGGACGAAATATCATATGAGTTAAATAGTTTGTCCCAATTTGGAAAACCAAGTCCTGAATCTATGTCACATCCAATATATTTCCCATTGAAGTAATTTTTTTGTGTTATTCTAATAGAAGCATATCCATTGTCATCAAAAATAAAGATTTTCATGTTCAATTTATTAATTTTAACAGTAGCTAATTCTTGTAGGTTTTGTGAAAAACCTCCATCACCTTCTATTAAAATAGTTTTCTTATTACAATTTGCAATAGAAGCTCCTATAGCTCCGCTCAAGCCATAACCCATTGACGCTAACCCTTTATTTGAAACTATAACTTGACCTTTTTTTTGCATAAAGCTTTGCTGAAAAGTTGTATAAGCACCACCACTACTACAAGGGATAATAACATCATTTTCCCTACAAATATCAGATAAAAATTGATAGAATTTATATGGAGAAATATATTCTTCTCCAGTATGATTACTGTGATACTCATAAATAGGCAATATTTCCTTGATTTGATTGCAGTATTCTAACCATCTATTGTGATCACCTAGATCAAAACGTAAAAGTTTTTTAATTAGATCATTTGCATCAACACAGTATTTGTATTTCGTAGAAGGATGGCCTTTTTCAAGCTCTATAGGATCGCAGTCTATATGAATGATTTCTCCTCTAGGCATAAATTCTTGCCAGTTAAAACCTGTCTGTTGTATTCCTAGTCTTGTCCCAATTGCAACTAAAAGATCAGATTCTTGCAACAGAATATTAGAATATCTCTGTCCCCATGTATTTGGCCTGCCAAAATATAGATTGTGATGGCTACATATACGATCTGCTGCATTCCAAGTTGTCATAACTGGTACGCTTTGTTTATTAAAATTTTTATATATTTCTTTTGCAGTTTTTCTGGATATTCCCCCTCCTAAAAGAATAATTGGTCTTCTGGTCTTTTTAATATTGGATAAAACCCCATCAATATCTGTATTATTTATTTTATTAATTGAATTTATGCTATTAGTAAAATTGTTTAGATCTTTTTCATTGACTGTTTTAGCTTGGATATCTAGTGGGATTTCTATAAAAACTGGTCCTTTGCGTGGAGAATTAGAAATGTTAGCTAGTTCTAAAAAATTTGTTTTATTAAGAATGCGATCCATATAAAAGGCTTTCTTAGTAATAGGAGTTACTAAATTTACACCATCTATTTCTTGAATTCCTCTTTGACGCATTCCTTCAGATAAACGATCATTAGTTTTCACAGTTCCACCGAGGATCAGTAATTCTCTGCTTTCAAGATAACTTCCAGCGATGGCAGTTAAAATGTTGGTTAAACCGGGGCCTGCAGTAACAAGTGCGAATGCTTTAGAGCCAACTTCTGTTTCGTTATAATATTCAGTCGCTATTCCTGCAGCTACTTCATGCACAACAGGGATCACAGTAAAATACCTGCTTGCACTTTCAATTAAGTGCATTATATTACCACCAGTTAGCGCAAAACAATGGCTATAACCATTATCTTTTAACCATTGGCACATTAAGTCGCTATACTTCATATTTGTAAATAAATACCAAAAATAATAGAAAATTTTAACAAAGGTGATTCAGTGTTTCATTTTTATTGTGATTAATCAATAAATTTTATGTTGGTAATTCAGGTTTTGTCCAAATATAAAGCATCTATTCTTAGAGCGTGACATAGCTGGAATTCCATATATTAAATATTAACCCGTTAATACTCATTCAAGAACCATAACTTACATAAAAGCAGTGAAGAAAGTTTAGCTTAAGTTAGATATAGATACTCTATATTTAACTTGGGAGCGGAGAAATATATTGTAATATTTGTAAAGGTATTGATAAAAAAGATACTCATAAAGGTTAGTGGTATAGTAATGAAATAATTTAATAATGAAATAGTGAGGTTATCATGGTTTTGAGGAATCTATAAATACCTAGTATACTAGTATTTATAAATAACTCGTTAAAAAAATGAAATATAAATATGAATTCAAGAATTTTTCCTAATTATAGAGGAAAACCATATTATATATATGCTCCCCCATACATTAGAACTTCAGCAGGAATAAAAGTTTTATATATTTTATGTCATCACCTTAATCTTCAAGGTTATGAGGCGTATATTATTCAATATAAAAAAATTTACTATCCATCACCTAGTTTATATACACCAATACTTTCTAAAGAAGTTTATAATTTACACAGGAAGAATAAATTAAATCCGATAGTAATATATCCTGAAACTATATCAAGCAATCCTTTGAATATGACAAATATTGTTAGGTATTTCTTAAACTATCCTGCTTTACTTGGAGGAGATAAAAACATAAATCCATCAGAAATTAATTTTGCATATTCTAAATTATTGGCTAATTATATTTCTATACCTGAAGATCAAGTACTATTTGTTCCTGCTAGTGATTTATCAATCTTCAAACCTCCAGGCATGAATACTATTCGAGAAGGAAGTTGTTTCTATGCTGGGAAATATAAATATTTTCATGGAGGTAAACTTTTCGAAATTACAAAAAAAAGCAAAGAAATAATACGTGGTGATATAAACGAACCTACTCCAACAGAGATAGCAAAAATATTTCAGCAATCAGAGATATTTTATTGTTATGAAGACTCTGCTCTTGCGATAGAAGCAGTTCTGTGTGGATGTCCTACGGTATATTTGTCGAATGTATTTTTTAATAAAGGTAAACCTATCGCACATTTCGAGATTGGAGAAGAAGGCTTTGCATATCGAAACGATGATCAATTAATACAAAGAGCAAGAAATACAGTATCCCAGGGCATGAGTAACTATATAAAGTCAGAAAAGCTTTTTTTTAAGCAGTTAGATAACTTTATAAATATAACACAAAATCTAAATGGCAACAGTAAGATTATTCCATATAATAAAATTAAGGAAAAAATTACTATAAAATATAGAATAAATACTATTTTTTCTTATTATAAAATAAACGGGTTTAGAAAATTGATAATCAAAATTTACTCTTTTGCAAGAAGAAAATTAAATTTCTAATTAAATATAAATTATCAGCACCTATTAGACTTCTAAAACAACCAGATAAGAATCACCCTTAAATTCTGCTGATAGACTGTCAGTGCGATGTTCACTTGGATAACCGCCTAAACGGTCGCAAAGAATCTTGTAATCCTTCTGTTAAAGCAGTATAAGACTCTCCACTTATAGTTATTTTCAAATTACTCATCTTGAAAAGGCTAAACGAGAATGGTATAAAATATATTTGAATATTTTTCCACGAATAGTTACTGTTATCCCCTTGAGAGTAGTGAAGTCTGATAGTCCTAATGCTCCAGGCTCATGAATTTGCTTAAACATTACCTCTTTTTCTTTGCTGTATTTACCTTTCCATTCACGTACACGATGTTGCAATGTCCGTAAAATAGAATCTGGATATTTACCAGTATGATTGTTTTGCAAATAATCCAGCAATGTCGGGCCTAAAAGAGTTGGTGATTCTTCCAATAAAGGAACTAGCTCTGAACCCCAAACTGGCTCTAATGGATTTTTCCTAGTACCGCCAATGCCGATCTTTAGTTTTAGGATCTTGATGCTTGCGATGTTCAATATCATGACCTGAGCGCACTGAAATACTGGATTTAGCTGCGCTAATTTTTTGTGTATAGCCTTCTTTTCTTGATATTAACTGTTCTATTTATGAACATATATCTTAAAAGTAACTTTTTTTAACCGATGATCATAGTTGTCGTCTAAATACTAAATAGGTAAATTACTTAGCAAACAACAGAAGTATTTAAGAAATATTGTTTCTACGCAAAGGAACTATTTTCATTTACTGGCGAAGTTAGGGAAAATTCTCGGATCGCAACACCATCATTATATTTTTGTTTAAACTATTGGAATAATATTTAATAAAGACTATCGTGCTTACATTCATTTTGGTATTATTAAAAATGGAGACGCAGCTAAAATTAGTATCTTGGATAAATAGATGGATTTACTATACAGTGCATTATAATAGCTGTTTAATAAGTAGATAGTATAGCTGGATTTTAAAATTTTGTGATAGTGTTAAATAGACAATATTTTATTTTTTAAGCAATAAAAATTAATTTGAGAGATAAAATATTATGAAAGAAAAAATATCACACTTTCTATCTGATGGTGATTTAGAAAATCAAATGTTAGAACTTCTAATAAAAGGCAAAGAGGAACTAGGTTGGGTTGGTGTAAAGGCAGAATTTGAAGCTGAAGGTTCTAGAAAAGAAGAGGTTATTTTTTTGAATAATCTAGTTAAGAGAGCAGGGTTAAAGCTTGGTATTAAGATAGGAGGATGTGAAGCAATATCTGACTTGTTAAGTTGTAAGATTTTAGGGGCTAATTATATAATAGCACCGATGGTGGAAACTCCATATGCTCTTTCAAAATATTTAGCAGCAAAAGATAAAATTTTTTCTTTATCTGAAAAAAAGAATATAAAGTTCCTTTTTAATTTAGAAACAATAACTGGATACAATAACCTGAATGATTTTGTAGAATTAATTGGTCAAAACTCTTCTAGCATAGATGGAATAGTTTTTGGTAGAGTTGATTTTGCAGGATCCTTAAATTTAGACAGAGCTGATATTGCAAGTAAAAAGATAACAGATGCGTGTGTAAATGTTGCTTCCGCATGTAAAAATTTTCAAAAAGAATTTGTTGTAGGAGGGGCAGTATCAATGGATACAGTTGATAGCCTGCGTACTATAAAAAAAGAATATTTAACAAGATTTGAAACTAGAAAAATTATATTTGATTCATCTATACTAAATAAGGATATGGAAGATCCTATAAAATATGCTGTTTTGTTTGAATTATTGTGGCTAAAAAATAAATTTAAATATTATAATTCTATTGCGTTGGAAGATGATATACGTCTGAAGATGTTAGAGAAGAGACTATGAAAATTTTCTAACAAAAATATGAGTTTAATTATAAAATATGCGTATAGATCATAATGGAATGAAAATTTTTCAGAAGATATATATCACCGGACCAAGTGGATGGATAGGTAAGTATTTCATTGAAGAGCTTTATAAATATTTTCAAGATGATATATATAAAGTTGTTGTTCCTATTAGTTCAAGTAAAAAAAAAATTAGGTTGTTGTCAGGTTTAGAGTTAACTTGTATTAGTTATGATGAGTCTTTGGAATTGCTTCCAACGAAGAATAATTTGTTATGCCATTTTGCATTTTTAACTCGTGATAAAGTTGATGAATTGTCATTGGATAAGTATATTAAAAATAATGATAATATATCTAAACATATTCTTAAATTAGTAAAATTATTACAAATAGAAAAAATGTTATATTTATCATCAGGGGCAGTTTATAGTAGGAATAGAGAGCTGGAAAATGACATTGAGTCAAACCCATATGGATTTCTAAAGCGGAAAGATGAAGAACGTTTTATAAAAATTGCAGTAGAATTAGGTATGCAATTACTAATACCAAGAGTTTTTAATGTGGCAGGTCTATATATAAATAAAACTTCAATGTATGCAATATCTAATTTTATAATACAAATAGCAAAAAATAGAGAAGTTAAAATAAATGCAAAAAATAAAGTATGGAGATCATATATAGATCTAGAAGATTTATGCAATCTGAGCTTTTTGTGGTTTTTAGATCATAGCAAAGAACAAAAAATATATATTTTTGATACTGTTGGAACTAAAGAGGTAGAGCTGGAAGATTTAGCAAAAACAATATATCACTATTTAGGTATAAAACCAGTTATATTGAGAGAATATAATACTAGAATAAAAGAAGATTATTATGTGGGAGAATCATATATGCAAAATAGATTATGTAATATGTATAATTATAAAATTAATGATTTAAGTAATTTAATAAAAATTACTTATTTGTACTTAAAAAAAACTGATAGAATCTAATGAAACCTGATAAACTAGTTTCTGTATTAATCTCGATGTATCATGATGAAAAGTATATTCGAGATTGTCTTTATTCTGTATTATTGCAAAGTTATGAAAATATAGAAGTTATTCTATTTGATAGAAGCACAGATAATAAGTGTAGAACTATTATTGAGTCATTTGATGATAAAAGAATAGTATATTTACAGGGAAATATTACTGCACAACAATCCTTGATTGCAATGTACAAATGCTCCCAAGGGGAGTACTTAAGGATGTTCTGCGCAGATGATATTATGCTCAAAGATAGCATTAAATTGCAAGTAAAGCATCTAAATTGTTCTAATACGGATATCGTTTTCTCACACATGTATACTATGACAGATAAAAATAAAGTTAATAAAAAAGATTTACTATTTTCTGATATAAAGAAAGATAATAGTAGCTTATTAAAATATATTTTCATGGAACGTAACCCTCTATTATTTCCAACTGCAATGTTAAGAAAGAGTATTGTCGATGAGGATTTTTTTGATATACGTTATAGGCAACTATACGATTTGATGAAATGGACTAAGCTTCTTTTAAAAAATAGGAAATTCTCTGTAATTAGTAAACCATTGGTTGCTTATAGGCTAAGAAAAGGAACTGGTAATTTATCTAATATATTTAACTTTGAATCTCAATCTAGGTATGTATTTGAATATATACAGCTTCTAAAGTATATTGGAAATAACATTTCTTTTTCTTTGCTAGTAAGTATGTTTCCAGAAGTTGTGTCTATGTTTACCACTAAGGTTCCGAATGATGTAAAAAAATATATTCCCTTTATACTCTCAATCTTACTACTTAAGAAGAAAGAAAGATTTGTATTTAATTACCCAATACATAAAAAATATGCTATCCAAACTATCTTTGAAAATATGGAAAAAGAAGAAGATAGGAAATGGATTAAAACTAATTTAAAATACAATATCAGTGAATTGGAAAAACAGATGGGATATTATTTCACTAATAAAGAATTATGGAGCCTATCTAAATCTGTGAAGATGTTTAAATATTATATAAAAAATAATGGATGGATTTTCACATTACGTAAGGCATGTAGATATGTATTTAGGTAATATTTAGGAAATTTACTATCAGAGTGCAGTGATAAAAATTCATATCTAGCATATCTTTGTTTATCAGGCTCCGTGAGGAAAGTCTGTATAATCTCGAGTATATTCTATGCATGAATTTGTCATGGTTTGAGTATTTTGCTCAAAGCTAAAATCAAAATTAAAAATTTCATATAGATTTTTATTTGTGCACTCACAAATGCTTTTTGATGGACAATAGTAATAATTCATAAATAAGATTAATAATTAAGCAAATTATTGTCTAAGGATATGTTTAGTAAACTTTAGTTACTGATATTTAGAATAATTTTTGAAGAAAGCCTCTACTGTGCTATTTAAATTGTTATTACGAAAGATGGAACTGGGTATTAAATTGCTCGGACAAATCATAGATAAATGTATAGTATTAGTATATCATATGTTCTTATATGGATTATAAAAAACCACCTATTTTAACAATTTTAGTATTAGGCATAAATAAAAGTCATAATCTTGATGAAATGCTCAATGGTTTACTGGCAGATATAAATAAATACAATATAGATAAAAATAATCTAGAAATTATAATATCAAAAAATAACCTCACCTATAGAGCTAAAAAAATCGCTAGAAAATATTCTAATGAATACGACTTTATTAAGTTATACCAAGATAAAGATAGAAATACATTTGTAATACAAGATCTAATTAGTACTCTGAAGATAGCTTCTGGCAACTATATATGGCCTATTCTAGATGATCTAAATGTTTATTCCAATTCTCTAAACAATATTTTAAAAACTCTAAAGTATACTGACTCGGAATTTGTGCTTATGAATTGTGATATAGTTGATATGAAACAACACAAATATCCTTGCATACAGGCAAATATAGATTTAGTTGAATATACGGCAGGTAAAGAATTATTCACAGATTTTGGTTTATTTTATAGTGCTACAAGACTTTCTTGTATGCTTTTTAAAAAAGCCCACTTGCAAGTAGACTTATTTAAAGAAATTTTTTCTATTTCTCCAATTTATTCTCAAATTTTTCTATTTTTCATATCATTTTATGATAAAAAAGCAAGTTTTCTCTCTCAGATAATTGGCAAATATAAAATTTATTTGCCAAAAAGGGGATTTGATTTTTTTCAGTCCACTTTTATCGGCAAACATAAAATTGGCAAAAAAGATATTTTTCTGAATCTAGATAAAATTATTAAATATTCCTTAACAAAAACCAACATATCTTTTCTTGATATGTTTAAGTTCCATGAAACATTTTTCTCTAAAGATACAGGACAAATACAGTATTCAACAACTGGAGGGATGATTGTTTCTTTATATTTTGAGTATATTCTTCATATAAGCTCAAATAGGATTATAACAAAATCAGTATTATTAAAAAACATTGATTCAATTGTGAATATTCTGTCTATTCTACGCGGGCAAAAAGGTCATGACATTTCTTCATTATATATAGATTTAATATTATTAAGAGCTAATTTATTAAAAATATCATCAAGATTTGTTTATTCATCAAATATGTATTCCATATATTTAGAGAAATGTTTTGAAAAAACACATAGATTAAATAATAAACCTTCTAATACTATAAATAATAATGAATTATATAATTTACAAAAAGCATATATCTATTATGAAGACCCAATTTTTTGTAGGCAGTTAAATAATAGTAGTAGCAAGTCAATTAATTTTCCTAGAAAACAAGAAGAAGAATTGTTGTTAACTATATTAATACCAACATATAACAGAGTATTTAATGTTGAGAAACTGTTAAAGAGTTTATATACTAAAAATAATTTAGGTGATGTGAAAAACATTGAAATATTGATCGCCATTAATAATTCTAATGATGGTACTATAAAAATATGTAAAAAATTTGAACGGATATATCGAAATCTAAATTATATATATTTTGAGGAGTTTGTTTATTCTGCTGAAGAGAATATAAGTAGAGCTATCCCATATTGCAATGGTGAATATGTGCATATTCTTGGTGACGATGATTTAATAATTAAAACAGTTTATTTTAGTATGCTTTCAACTCTATATAATTCTAATGTCCCAGTGCTAATTTATAATAATACAGAGCATGATGATCCTGATATATCAAAATATTATGATGATTTAGAAATTGGCAAACATAAAATGGAGGGATTGTATGTTTATGATGATTACACAGATATTGTGAAAAAATACGGTATTACAACAACTATGGCATTTATTTCCAGGTATGTAATAAGAAGAGATTTATTAAAGCCAATGGATGAATTTATATCTATATCAAGAATTTATTCACATGTTTTTGCTTTTTTATCTTATTTTAAAGATCAAAAAGTTGTATTGCTTGATATGCCCTTAATAGCAAGATATGACTCACAAGTAGTTAATAGATTTAAAGGACTTGCAAATGATACTGGGGAAAATTTTTATTATCCATGGACTACTGGTATATTGAAACATATTAAACACAGCATTAGTTTGGGAGTACTAAGTAATGATTATTTATTTAATGTAGTTGAAACCATATCAAAAGAACGTATGTTTTATTTATGGAAAGAAATAATGATACAACTTGCAAAACAAAATATTTTATACTTGAAGAATTTTGATGAAATCGAAAAACCATCGCCTGAAACTGTTAAGCTAATTGCAAATTTATTGTCAAATTTTAAATCAAGCAATACCAATACTGCTTATTATCACGCATGTTTGTTTATTTATATAATAACCAGCCATTCTTGTTTTTATAAAGTAAAAATTTATGATAAGTCATCAATCATAGAAAAATTAGAAATAATAATATCTATACTGGCAGGGAATTTACATGATTATCCTAGACTTTACGAAGTAGAAAAAACAACATCTAGTAGGATACTATCTTTTATCAAACAAATTATTAAAAAATATAGAAATAGATATTATATTCCTAAAATATTAATAAATTTATTTAGGATAATAATTAAAGCTCTACTTATAGTTTATACTGTAATAGAAAAACAAAAGAAGAAATTTGTTATTATGTAAATATTGTATATTCGAATTATTAGTTATTATGAAGAAATACTGCATTATATTTGATTTAGATGGTGTTATTGTTGATAGCAAGCAAGTTATTAGAGAGGCATTCTTAAGTGCATATGAACAAGTAATGGTAAATAGTATTGACATGCCACCATTTGATATATTTATATCTAAGATTGGGATGAGGTTGGAAGATATACTGCATGAGATGGAGTTGCCTGCAAAAATGGCTCCTATAATTAAACAAATAACTATAGATTTCAGTTCTCAAATTAAATTATTCCCCGGTATTAAAAAAACAATACAGCTTCTTTATGACAAAAGACATTATATTGGTATTGCAACAGGAAAAGATAGAGCCAGAGTAGAAAAAATATTGAGAGAACAATGTATTACTGTTCTATTTGATAAAATTGTCTGCAGTGATGAGGTTATATCTGGAAAGCCTCATCCTGATTCAATAGAAAAGCATATAGCAAAGTCTAATATTCCAAAAGATAATACTTATTTTGTTGGAGATTCTATTATTGATATTCAATGTGCTAGAAATGCGGATGTTAAATCTATTGCTGTTTCATATGGATTCGGTAGTACTACTGAACTCCAAAGTGCTAGCCCTAATTATTTAGTTGAAAATATTTCAGAATTGGAAAAACTATTTAAAAAGATAAGCATATTATAAAATTTTAATAATAAACTTAAATATGCCATTTTTTACTAGCTGTACCTTTACGATTTACACATAACTTCAAATCTAACTCAGTTCCAAAAATTTGAGTCCAATCATGTACTGTCTGATGACTCAAGCTTATTCCTCTAATAGTCATAAGTTCGCCAACATCAGTAAGGCTTAATTTAATCTATAGTAATGACGAATTATCAACATAATTATTTCAGTTGGATATTCTATGTAATTAAATTTAGTCCCTGTTCTTTTATTATATTGTTTACAACATGAATGGCAACGATACTGCTTGTAACCTATTTGAGTTTTAGTGGAACATTCATAAATATTTTTTGAGTCGCAGTGGGGACAATTCATATATATCCTAGCAATTGATTAATATATCACTCCAAAATATAGTATTTATACTTGCTGGACTAATATTTGTGCTGAATTTTGACACAACATTTCTTCCTTCTTTTACACATCAATACATGACGATACAATCTAGTTACAAATCTTAGAGGTTTTGTTATATGCCAAGACCTACTTGTTCCTGATACGATTAATTGAGCTTAAAGCTAAATCATATTCTGACTTTAAGCTATTATATTTCTCTGTATAATTACTACCATCATTGCTACATAAATATTATCTACTAATTATTGGCAATGTGTTATTTATTATTAAATCTGCTTTAAAACCAGTTACCCGTTGAAGAAAATCGATTTCCTTTTCTAAATAATCCTTATATGTCTTATCAGATATTATGATACCACAGGACAAAGCCGCTTTTTGTATAACATGTTTCCATGTATTAAAAACATTGTCTGCAGGTAGTGCACATTCTACGATACCGCCCAAGCTTACAAATAATCCTCTGAAAAACAGAAAACCAAGTGTCAATGGCTTTGATGTTATCCATTCTAGATCAAAAGCAACTATTTCTCCATCAGGCTTTATAATCATATTTTGAGGTACTAAATCAAGAAATTTACCAGGTAAAATAATTTTGTTTCTTGTTGCTATATTATCTAACCAATGATTAAAGGCTGCTCGGTAATTATTTTTACTATGTTTAGTCTGTAAGTTATTATTGCTATCAAGGTAAGATTTAAGATCAAAAATATTATGAGATATAGATGATTTTTCTTGATTATCAAAACTGTCTCTGTTCTCATAAATACCACGACCTAACCAATGATTAAAGGCTTCTCGGTAATTATTTTCTCCGAATGCATTTTTAAATTTAAGATCAGGATATTTGTTAAGGTAGAAGACAGGATCAAATTTAAGTATGCCATCATACTGTATGTTTTCTTTAATACCATGATCTAACCAGTGATTAAAAGCAATATGATATTTGTCTTCACCAATTTCATGCTTTAGACTAGCATTACTCTCGAGATAAGCTTTTGGATCAAAATTAAAAATTGTTTCCGTATTAATGTTGCCCCCATGCGCTTTTACAACGTTTTTTATTGCTCCTATATACTTGCTTGCAAAAGGATAAATATCTTCTACAGTCCAACCTGTAGAATTTATAGTATCAATAAATTCACTAATAAAAGGTTTTCCTAAAAAATAAGGAGATGAATTAGGTGCGCTTAATGAGATACCTTTAGATATAATAGGATTTATTTGTAAGGGTTGTAGCATTGAGCAATTAACAGTTATATCACCAGCATCATTTAATATAAATTTAGTTTCTTTACAAAAATGGGGTAATCTTGTTGTACTATAGTGATATGCCAAAATATTAGGATTAACTAAGGGTTGTTTTTTGTTTGAGGCAATAACTAACAATGAATTTGTCATATCCATAGTCAAATGGTTATTAAAAATTCCTTTCCAGGCAAGAGCACAAGAAAAAGTGTTAGTTGACTGTTGCTGTGGACTCCTTATGCTTTGCCCTGCTAAAGTAGCTCCATCAAAGCAATTATTTATCGCGCCTTGTTCAGTTATAATAGATACAGGGAAATCATGGTCTGGGAAAGGAGCTAATAGCTCTGATTTTACTAACCCAGCTTCTTCTAACAATTTTAATAACTCTATTTTGCCAAAGCTCTGAGGTTGATTATCTAAGAATCTACCTTCTATGCCATACATTGGTTGTCTATTACAATTTTCCATAGCACCAGCAAAATACTTTAACCCAAGTTTATTATCAACAGCAATTATTAGCTTACCATTAGGCTTTAGTAAAGATACTGCATATTTAAGCATTGATAATGCAGGTTTATCTTTAAGTGTAAATAGATTGGCATACTTTATTACACCAATAATAGTAATTAGATCAAATTGTAAGTCACACTTGAAATTATCAAGATTATCTGTGGTTACAGTAACATTATTTAAATTTTTTGTTCTAGAACGAGCAATATCAGCACTGCGTAAACTACATTCTAAAGCAAAAACATTGGCACCACATTCTCCTAAATACCTTGTTATAGTACCGCATCCAGCACCAATTTCTAAGATATTAGAACCTTTAATTATAGATTCAAAAGGACGTAATATATTAGCTCTTAATCTAGATAAATGATAAATTGATTGCCAATCATTGCATTGCCTAAAAATTTTTTCTGATAGTAATGAAATATCGTCAGAAGACTCAATAATTTCGGCTATTTTTACATTAGGTGGTGAAGGTGATTTATAAGCAGCCACCCAATATTTATTGTAATAAACAGTTTGATCAATTGGACACACATATTCATAATCATTTTTATATAAATATGCTGACAATAAATGTGCCCCATAAGATGGTGTTCCATCAAAATTTACTCCAACTCTTGCTCCTAATTTTATTAGTCTATTAGCATAGTCTTGAGAAAATACCGTTTTATGTATTAGTGCGTGGTAGAGAAGAGAGTAAAAATAATCAATTTCTTTTGGTGCATAAAAACATTCTCTTACTAATTCACGGTTTGTAAGTGAATTAACCTGCCATGTTGTATCATAGTATGAATCACCAACATACCTAAAATCAAAAGGAACATTATCACCAGCAATTTTAACAAAATAATGTACTCGATTTTCTTCTAAAAAAACTTTTTTTGCATTAGATATGTTAACGACATTTACTAAATCATCAACAAGTAGATCAATATCACCATGTTCTGCTAGGTGGTAATTATTAGGCAAAGGTTCAAAATTACGCATTACAACATATCTACACAGATGATTCATAGTTGTAAATAACTCCTGAATATCACGCCATCCATCCGAGCCTATTAAGTCTTGTGATATTGGTTTAATAGTACGGTTCCATTTTTTTTGCTGAGCAAAATCATTAGGGGTAAGACCTAAAAGCAAGAAAATATCATGTAGTGATTCAAGAGATGAGTTAGTTGCATGTATTTTATGACCACCTCCTGTCCAATCTCTATATTTTTGCTTAGCATCAAAAATATTTATATTGACTCTGAACTTACCTTTAGAGGTTTCTCTAATAGCATATTTTGGATTTGCATCTAAAAAAACAATTGCATAAAAATCTCCTTTGCCTATATGTGTTTCTTTGTCGCAGCCAGATGGTAAATTTACTCCATAAAATCGTGTTAAATTTTCTGAAAATTTATTTTCACTCCAAGTAATTCTCAAGACATCTTTGATAACAAAATTATTAGCAATATCATCAATTATCGAGTTAAATTTATTGCATGCATTTGCCCATACAATAAGGAGATGTACTTCATCTTTTACTTCGAAACTCATTTTTGTTTATACTGATTTTAAGAGCACTTATTTTAACTTTTTTGCACAACTTAAACTAGTCTTAATTTTCTGCGGGCATATAGCAATTTTTCTTTTATAACATGCTTATAAAAAACATTTTTTATTTTACAGGGAAAAAGACGGTGTGGTTTAAAACATGGTCACATGTTCATTAAAAAATCTGCTCAAATTACGACCACAAATTATTAGTTAATCGCCCACTCTGATAGAATTTTATTCTGTCAAAATTCAGCACAAATATTAGCCTAATAAGTATAAATATTATATTTTAAAGTGATATATTAATCAACTGCTGGGATATATATGAATTGTCCCCATTGCAAATCAAAAAATATTTATGAATGTTCCACTAAAACTCAACTAGGCTATAAGCTGTTTTGACAGAACCTTTTTAGGGTTATATCCTAATTTTCCAGTTAATTCTACTCTTGGAGTATACTTAGGAGATATTTTACTGGGAGATTTTGCTTGAACATTTTGCTGCAATGCTATGGTAAATATTGATATAAAAAATAATGTAGAAATTTGAGAAGTTATAAATTTGTTCATGCTAAATTTACGGATATTACCAACAACCATCCGTGAATTAGTTTTAATATTGATCTTTATTATAAACAGCATCACAAGATGTAGGAATAACAATATCGATACCATCAAATTTATCTGTGAGTACAGTAGCATGGATAATATGTTCATTGTCAACAGCAAGATGAAGCTTACGCCAACTGCGATTACCCGATACTTTATGCTTTTCTTCATGCCATTCGTCACAACCAAAACGTTTTAACTCAATAGAATCTATGGCAATAGTTATTGTATTTTCATTGCCTTATCAATTTTTTTATATCTTGGAGATTTAATATTAAGAGCTGATAGACGTTTAAATAAGCAACTAAAATCAGGACATGTTATTGAAAGATTTTTCATAGCAAATACAGAATTAATAAATCCTTGGGTTTATCTCAGTGGTAATTTATAAACTTACCTAACTTCATGACATGCAGTAATTGCAAAATCTGTAAATTTAATAGGACTACCTGTACCATCATATATACGTTCTTTTGCATACCAATTGGCTATCGCTTCATCCGAGATCCAAATTTCTGTGTTACCACGCTGACGTCATACTTGACTATAATCCGTCCAATTAACAACTTTATATTTTTGTTTAGGAACAGACCATTTCTTCTTTTGTGCATATTTATTAGGCACATGCCTGATCTCACCATTAATCAACCAACTAGATAACATTATGAGTTCATTGATATTTTAGGGCAGGCATTAGGATATTTTTGAGCTAGAAAACAAAGCTAGATTACTTTAAAAATGATTTTGAAAATGTAGAGGACGCAGTAATAGAAGCATTAGGTTAACTGAAAAAACTAGTTCTATGGTTGAAAATTTAAATAGTCGGCTCTCTAAATATTTTTTCTTGCGCCAAGAAATAGGACATGGATTTCTGCCTTTGTTGAGATTCTATCTTAACCATTCTAAATTTTTAAACAGTGAGAAAGAAGAACGGCGTGGCAAAACTCCTGCTGAAATTCTGCATGGAGAAGAGCATCCACCATGGCTAGAAATGCTTGAATATCAGTCTTTTAAACAAGCTGCTTAAGATCAACTAGCAAATGCTATGGCTAATTTCACATGCTGATGTACGGTAGGATTTATTGTGTGCGCGATACTCCATAAATAATTCAAGGAAATTAAATTTTCTGCGTATGAAGAAATTAAAAATTAATTTTATTTATCTATTTGGCTGTGATAGGATAAATTCAAACAAATTAGAGAATGAGTTTATATGGTTTTTACTAAAACTTCTATCGGGGGTCTTTTAATAGTTGAGCCAGCAGTTTTCAATGATGAAAGAGGGTTTTTTGTTGTAAAATATCAGAAAAATCTCTTCAAAGAAGTTGGGATAGAAAATGAATTTGTTCAAGATAACTTGTCATATTCAAAATTCGGTACTATTCGAGGACTTCACTTTCAAAAACTTGTATGTTCTCAAGCAAAATTAGTCAGTGTAGCTAAAGGAAAAATTTTAGATGTTGCTGTTGATATAAGAAAAGGCTCTAAAACATTTGGAAAATTTGAAGCAATTGGACTTTCAGATGAGAATAAACGTTCCTTTTTTATTCCAGATGGGTTTGCTCATGGATTTTCTGTTTTATCAGAATACGCAATTGTTACTTATAAAGTTGATAAGTATTACGATAAAGAAAACGAAAGTGGAATAATTTATAATGATCCTGCTCTAAATATAAACTGGCAAATACCTGAAGATCAAATCATTATATCAAATAAAGATTTACAATATAAAAGTCTTAAGGAAAGCGTAAGATGAAATATACAAATAAATAATTGGAATAGAGTTATGAAAAATAAATTTATGAGGTATTACAAGCAATTTACTAAATCATCTTTAGTAAATTTAAGTAATTTTTTTTAATTCAATTAATACCTATTGTAATGTCATGAATAGCATTCCAAATTATTTTAACATTTATTCTGTTTTATCAAGAAAGTTAATGGTTATGTTGGGTCATATCAATAAAAATAAGACTAGATATAGAAATTTATGATTCTAATTACAGGTTCTAATGGTCAGTTGGGTAGTGAGTTAAAAAAATTTTATCGAGGAGATAAGGTTTTTTTTACAAATTCAGCACAGCTTGATATAACTGATTTATCACAGTTAAATAGATGGTTCTCTGAAAAAAATATTACAAAAATTATAAATTGTGCAGGATATACTCATGTTGACAAAGCAGAACAAGAAAAAGAGCAATGTTTTAAAGTAAATACACATGGAGTGCTTAATTTATCGCAAATTTCAAAAGAAAAGAAAATTCCTCTAATTCATATATCCACTGATTACGTATTCGATGGGACTAATCATGTTCCATATAAAGAGCATGATGTAGTCAACCCACAATCCATATATGGAGAAAGTAAGGCGGAAAGTGAGAAAATATTTATGGAAAATGCTTTCTCTGGTGTAATTATAAGGACATCTTGGCTATATTCTGAATTTGGGAAGAATTTTGTTAAGACAATAATAAAATATGGAAGAAAGCGTAATGAGTTAAGTATTTTATATGACCAAATAGGGACACCTACTTACGCTTATGATCTTGCAAATATAATTTATCATATTTTACCTCAGATAAAGAATAATGAAAAAGATGTATATCATTTTTCAAACGAAGGAGTTGCCAGTTGGTATGATTTTGCTATCGAAATTATAAATATTAAAAATATAAAGTGTAAAATAAACCCTATAGAAACTGCTAAATATCCAACTCCAGCAAAAAGACCGCATTATTCTGTTTTTAGTAAAGAAAAAATAAAAAAGAAATTCAATGTAAAAAATAGATATTGGAAAGAGGCTTTAAAGGAATGTTTGAGTAAAATATATTAATAATAGGTGGAGCTTGATGTAATAGCCTCAAAAATTTATTTAACTACCTACAGGTATATAGATAATTTTGTAAGTGGGCAAGAGCTATCTATAAGTGTAAATATTCACTACAGCTCTAACTTGCTTGAAACTGCTTAGAAAAGCAAAGATTGAAAATAAGTTAAAATGAATAGCAAATAGCTATTTTGATATTGAGAGATATAAAGGTATTAAATTATAT
Source organism: Gammaproteobacteria bacterium (assembly GCA_003353785.1). GTDB lineage: Bacteria > Pseudomonadota > Gammaproteobacteria > PIVX01 > PIVX01 > PIVX01. The sequence continues at coordinate 20,252 of PIVX01000009.1, forward strand.
ATGAAGAAATTTAGTAATGAAATGTATAACGTTATAGGTTCTATTGTTTTATATGACTATGATCAAAAAAAACTTGAAAAAACTATTAGCGCATTTTTAAATTCTAATTTACAAGATATTAGACTTTGTCTTTTAGATAACTGTAAAGAAAAAGATGACTATATTAATATAATTTCAACAAAATACAAAAATATTGATTATATTTTTAATAATATAAACTTGGGTTATAGTGCTGGACATAATGTTGCAATAAGAAAATATCAAGATAAAACAAAATATCATGTCGTCTTAAATCCAGATGTTTATTTTGATAAAAATACAATTCCAAGTTTATTTATAGAGATGGAAAAAGATACAACAATTGGACTGGCAAGTACAAAGATCTATTATCCAGATAAAAAGCAACAGTTTGTACATAAAATATTACCAAGACCTTTTGATGTAGGGGTGCGTTTTTTAAACAAACAAAAAAATCTAAGTGGCTATATACTAGCAAAGATATTTAAAAAGAGTATGAAACAATATGAATTAAAAAACTTGGATCATAATAAAAATATTATATGCCCTTCAGTATCAGGTTGCTTCATGTTTTTTAGAAATTCAGTATTAAAAGAAATACAAGGATTTGATGAACTCTTCTTCATGTATTTTGAAGATATAGATATATCAAGAAGAGCGTTTAAAGCTTCAAAAAATATGATTTTTAATAACTTAACTGTTTATCACAATTGGGGGAAAGGAAGTTATAAGAACAAAAACCTTCTAAGATATCATTTAGCCTCTGCTTTCAAATACTTTAATAAATGGGGATGGATTTTCGATTTTGAACGAACAAAAATAAATGATTCGGCTGCAAATGTGCAGGTACAGAGCACGTTAGAATAGCTCCAGCCTTAATAATAAGTACATGGTATAGTTATATATTTCCTGAGTTCATAATGCTTATCGAGTATTTTTTTGAGTAGGCTCTAAAGCGAATTAAACAGCTGTATTAAAGATGTTATTAGTATCATCATTAATCATATTCATTTATAATTTCAACATAATTATTGATCTTAATAAATAGCAATATAGTTTACAAAGATGTTACAGAGTATAGGAAAAATAAAAGTTATATATAACGGCTAGATAAGTATTGAAATAATAAAAAAAATCTATATAATAACATGTCTATTAAATTATAATAGTGTTCTTATGAGAATATTTCGGGAGATACAATTAGCATTTTTGATTATTTATTCAAAAATTTTCTCTTGGCATTTCAGGATACTGTCAAAAACTGTAAATTCTAAATTGATCACAAAATTTTTTAATTATAAGATTTTTATTTATAGAACAAATGGATTGGGGAGACTTAAGAAATTTTTAGCAATAACTAAGAAGAAGCTTGTTTATAATTATATGCGGTGCTTGCCATATACTAGACATTCGATTACCTGTGCTCTCAAAAAAGTAATTTATTCTTTATTGTTAACAGTAAAAGTATGCATAGATGTCATTAAGAATTATATTTTTAAACTACCGACTTATATTTTTTCTAGAGCAGAAGCCTATCTAAAATGTACATGTATAGAACAATTAGAAAGAAGTATTAAAGTCATTTCTAATCAAGATATTACAGAAAATTGTTTTTACAAGAATAGTATACGACTCATAGCATTTTACTTACCTCAATTTCATACTATCTCTGAAAATGATGAGTGGTGGGGAGAAGGTTTTACTGAATGGGTAAATGTCAAGAAAGCTAAACCTCTTTTTAATGGGCATTATCAGCCGCACATACCATTAGATGGATACTATGATTTAAGAAACATAGAATCACAAAAGAGACAAGTAAAGCTGGCTAAGCAACACGGTTTGGGTGGTTTTTGTTTTTACTTTTATTGGTTTAAAGGAAAAACATTGCTTGAAGAGCCGGTACGCCAATATTTAAACGAACCCTCTTTAGACTTACCCTTTTGTTTGTGTTGGGCAAATGAGAATTGGACTAGAACTTGGGATGGCTTAGAAAAAAATATTTTAATTGCCCAAAATCATTCTGATGAAGATGACATAGAATTTATAAAATATATTAGCGTTTACTTACAAGATTCAAGATATATTAGGATTAATGGCAGACCTTTATTGTTAGTATATAGCCCAGATAAATTCCCCGAAGTTAAAAGAACAGCATCTTTATGGCGTGACTGGTGTAGAAAAAATGGTATTGGAGAGATTTATCTAGCCTATACTCAAGCTGATTTAGAAGAAGAACCCTATAAATACGGGTTTGATGCGGCTATAGATTTTCCTCCTCGTATTCCTAGTACGATAAGATCTTCCATTGGTACTTGCGAGCTTGGTTATAGTGGACATTTTGGTATGAGTGAAAATCAAGGGACTCTGTTTGATTGGAATAAACTCGTAGAGGCTAGTAAATGCCAGATGAAGAGGAAATATAGAATGTTTTTAACAGTAAATCCAGGATGGGACAATACTCCAAGAAGACCAAATAACGCACATATTCAACTTGGAAATTCTCCATATGCTTACCAAAAATGGTTACAAGATGCGTCAGAATGGACGCTTAGTAACTCAGAAAATAGTGACGATAATTTAGTTTTTGTAAACGCATGGAATGAGTGGGGAGAAGGAGCCCATTTAGAGCCTGATCTTAAAAATGGGTACGCTTATTTGGAGTCTACTCGAATTGCGCTTTTAAAAGCTGAAATAAATTATTCAGCTACATGTGAGACTATTGACCAAGATAGATTAGCAATAGTAATACATGTATTTTATGTAGATTTATTAGAAGGCATGCTTGATAAAATAAAAAAGATTAATTTATCGGTTAAAATATATATAACAACAATGACTAAGTATGAACAAGTTGTTCAGAGATTGCTTATAAAATATGAAATAGATTTTTATATTCTTACTGTTAGTAATAGAGGGCGTGATATATTGCCTTTTATAAAGATAATGCCATATGTAGTTCGAGATGGCTATAAAGTTGTACTGAAGTTACATACGAAACAGTCTACACATAGAAGAGATGGAAATATTTGGCGGCAAAATATGGTGAATAGTTTAACAGCTCCACATATTTCAAGTACAGTTTTGAATTATCTTGCTGGCAACAAAGATATAGGAATAATCGGGCCAGACCAGTACATTGTGCCTCTTTCTGCATTTATAGGATCTAACTTTAACATTTTAACAGATATTGCATATCGAATAGGTCTTAAACTAAATGAGGAAGTTATTAATACAACTAATTTTATTGCTGGTACAATGTTTTATTGTAGAGTTTCTTCAATATCGCCTTTACTAAATTTGAGAATTTCCGAGGAAGATTTTGATATCGAACAAGGACAATTAGATGGTACTCTTGCTCATGTTTTTGAAAGGACTTTTTCTTTATCTGCAATGTCTGTAGGTCAAAAAGTTATAACTACTACACAAATGCTTTTATAGAGCTTATAAAAAGTCTTCGAAATGTCGAATGGAGATTCTATAAAGTTAATATTACCTTTATTACTTTTTTGGCACCCTTAATTTCAAGTAAGGTAGGATGAAGGGTTTTTGCAAGATTAGTAAATCAGCATTAATATTATTATTTTTTTTCATTGGAACATTTATCTATTAAATACCACTTGACAATGTTTAGTATACTTTCTTTAAAATTATGTTTTGGGTTATATCCGATTTCTGTTTGAATTTTTCTATAATCAATAGCGTATCTAAAGTCATGGCCTAGTCTATCTTCAACAAAACAAACTAAGCTTTCACTATTGTTACCATTATAAACAGGTGATTTGGGATATTTTTTAGATAAATCATTATTTCTTAAAAAGTTATCGGTTATCTCTGATATTTGTTTAATTAAATCAATATTATTTATTTCAGTGTTCCCACCGATATTGTATTTATTTCCTACAATTCCTCGATGTAATATCAAATCAATAGCATAACAATGATCATCAACATGAAGCCAATCTCGTATATTTTTTCCATTACCATAAACTGGGATAGGTTTACCATTAGCAATATTTATAATTGTTTTTGGAATTAATTTTTCTTCATGCTGAAATTTACCATAATTGTTTGAACAATTACTAGTTGTAATGTTCAAGTTGAAAGTTTTATGAAAAGCATTAACTAAATGGTCTGATGCTGCTTTAGTTGCTGAGTATGGAGAGCTAGGATCATAAGGAGTTAACTCTGTAAATGGACTATCTATTGACTCTAAGCTGCCATAGACTTCATCAGTAGAAATGTGATGGAATCGATGCTCTTTAACAATTTTGTTATCAACCCAAACTTTTCTGGCAGCTTTTAATAGATTATAAGTTCCTAATATGTTGTTATTTATAAAACTATCAGGGTTTTTTATAGAATTATCGACATGAGAATCTGCTGCAAAATGGACTATCGTATCAATTTTATGATTCATTAGGATATCTATAACTACTTCTAAATTATTAATGTCTTCGTGATAAAATTTAATATTGGGAATATCACTTATGTTTTTTTTGTTTCCGGCATATGTTAATGCATCTATAATGACTAATTTATTTTCTGGATACTTTGTTATCCAATAATGACAAAAATTAGCACCGATAAACCCAGTGCCACCTGTAACTAATAGTACTTTTCTAGTTCTCATTTATTAAATTTAGTAAATATTTTTTGTGGTTGCTATCATATAAGGTTTCTGTTATTTGAATTAATTTTTCTTTCGAAATAAAATTATTTAAATAGGCAATTTCTTCTAAACATGCAATTTTGAGACCTTGCCTGTGCTCTAGTGTTCTTACAAATTCACTTGCTTCTAACAAGGAATCGCATGTTCCAGCATCTAACCAAGCATTTCCTCTACCTAAAAATTTAACATGTAAGTTGTTTTTTGAGAGGTATATATTGTTTAAGTCAGTTATCTCTAGTTCACCTCTAACTGAAGGTGATAAGCTTTTAGAGTAAGATACAACATTATTATCATAAAAATAAAGCCCTGTTACTACATAACTAGATTTTGGAAATGTTGGTTTTTCTTCAATTGATACAACTTTATTATCCTTATCAAATTCTATTACTCCAAACCTGTTCGGTTCTCTTACTTTATAAGCAAAAACAGTTGCGCCATTTTCTAATTCAATATTTTTCTTTAGAAAATCAAATAAACCACTTCCATAAAAGATATTATCTCCAAGTATTAGTGCAACATGATCATCTCCTATAAACTCTTCTCCAATTATAAATGCCTCAGGTAGTCCGCCGGCTGATGGTTGAGCCAAATATTGGATATTAATACCAAGTGCATACCCATCTCCTAATAGTTTCTCATAAAGGTGGATATCTTCAGGTCTAGTTAAAATTAATATTTCTGAAATTCCTGACATCATAAGGACTGATAGAGAGTAGTAGATCATCGGCTTGTCATAAACAGGTAATAAATGTTTAGATACAGTTTTTGTTAAAGGATACAAACGTGTGCCATCACCTCCGGCTAATACTATACCTTTTTTAAGCATATCACTCTTTTTATAACGTATATTCTAATTGTATATAGAATGAAATTGTACACAAAATAACAGAATTTTTCTAGATATGTTGACAAAAATGCTAGCGTTTGTCACTAACAAGATATTTTGATGTATGGACTATAAAATATTAACAAAAAATATATATAGCTCGAATTGCAATATAATGAATCGATATCAACACCAGCTAAACCCGGCTTGTTTTGATGAAATAACTCATCTTGTGCTCCACGCTTTACATTTCTTAAATCTTGCATGGCATTAATAATTTTACCCAATGAAATGCTAGGGTCTAATAATTTTTTAATCGCTTTAATCATACTGAGAAATGTTGAACGACAATCTAATACCATAACTATTACACATTGCTCTATCCATTCTTTAGTAACTGGAATATGAAAAAGAACTTTATCATCTTTTGCAGGCTTGTCAGAGAATATTGCATTTGCACTTTTCAGTAATGTATTTTTTTGTATATGAACAAATTGCCGACTTACTTTCTTCTGTTCAGCTAATGAGCAATTGTTTGTTTACAATTGACTGCGTTCAAAGCAAGTTCCTTCTTTTCCTGACCATCCATTCCATGGGCTATGTATTGAAGATTACTTGTTTTTAAAAGCATATATATTAGCTCCTATTCATTAGAAATAAAAGCTTAAATTTTATCAGAACGGACGATTAACTAACAATATATGGGCGTAATTTGAGCATTTTTTTTGATGAATATGTAAGCTTGTTTTGAACCATGCCAAAAGTTTATGTATAATAACAAGGTTTAGGTTCTACTTCTAAGTTAATAGGTTATTACGGATTTTGAAAAATTGAACAAAATCTGCTCGGCTAAGAATTTAGCTTGTAGAGCTTGTAACTATTATATGTGGTTTCAAATAGTAAAAAAATAATATGAATAAATTAGATTTTAATCTTGAAAAATTTGTAGGTTTAAGAGATATACCAAAAGAATATATTAATTATGTTTGTGGGCATACAAGTTATGAGGAGTTTATATTAAGTGGCGCTGAAGTATTTTTAATATTTGAATTGGCTTTAAATAAATATTTCAATAAAAAATTTTCGAGTTTAGATAATATACTAGATTTTGGTTGTGGCGCTGGACGATTAATACAATTTTTATTGGAATTGAACACTAATGTGTATGGATGTGATGTAAATAGCACACTCATTAATTATTTGAAAAAGATAGGATATGCAAATTTATATAAGAACAATTTTATACCACCGCTTAAATACGAAAGTAATTTTTTTCAATTCATTCAATCATTTTCCGTTTTTTCGCATCTTGCAGAAAATGATGAGTGTATTTGGTTAGAAGAGTTGTTTCGTATTGGGAGCCCTGGATGTATTTATTTTATAACTATACATGGAGAATGGGTGATACAAAATATTTTGAGTAAAGATGAGCAATCTATAGCAAAAACAGACGGTTTCTTGTTTAAGAATGTACACACTAGATCATCATGGAATAAAAAAATGAATTTCCCTGATGGTTATGAATGCTCTTTTCATACTACTGATTATATTTATAAAAACTGGAGTAAGTATTTTGATATTATTGATATAATTCCAGGAGATGGCTCTCAACTTTATCAAGACTCATACTTTAAATATCAAAATATATTTAAAAAAATCAGACCAATGGGGCAAGATTTAGTCATCGCTAAAAAAAACAATAAAGCTGTTAATTCATAGAAAATAGTTTTTTTATGATATCCTGCTCTTTTTAATTTAGAATATTATGGCTTTTAGTTCTTTAGCGTTTATTTTTATTTTTTTCCCATTATTTTATATTTCTTACTTATTAAGTGTTCGTAATATTAAATTATCATATTGGATAATAATAGTTTTTAGCATAATTTTTTATTATGTAGGCGAGAAATGGTTAGTTATTCTTATGCTATTATCAGGAACGTTTGATTATAACATAGCAAGAATGATTTTTTCGAATGCTAGTTCAAGTAAAAAAAATATTTTCCTATTAACTTTATCTGTTGTTTTAAATATAGTACTATTATGCTATTTTAAATATGCAAATTTTATTATTGATTTGATAAATCAGTTGTTTGTTTTTTTTAATATCGGGATGTCCTGCAACTTCCTTGAAGTATCTTTACCAATAGGGATAAGTTTTTATACGTTTCAATCCATGAGCTATACTTTTGATGCTTACTACAGAAGGGTAGAGAAAGCATCTTTTCTAGAATATTTAACATACTATACTATGTTCCCACAACTAGTAGCTGGGCCAATAGTTAGGTTTTCAGAAGTATCAAGAGATTTTAGAAATAACTTATTCAGAAAGATAAACTTAGAAAAAGGATTTGATAGGTTTCTTGTAGGTCTATTCCAAAAAATATTATTAGCAAATTTAGTAGCTCCATATGCTGATGCAATTTTTTCTATTGATTACAATGAAATAGATACTTTGACAGCATGGGTAGGAGTAATTTGTTATGGGTTTCAGATTTATTTTGATTTTTCTGGTTATTCAAATATGGCAATAGGATTAGGGTTAATGCTTGGATTTCATTTTCCTGAGAATTTCAATTTTCCATATGCAGCTGATTCTATCCAAGAATTTTGGCGTAGATGGCACATGACTTTATCAAGATGGTTTAGAGATTACTTATATATCCCATTGGGAGGCAATCAAAAAGGCTATATTAGGACAAGTTTAAATGCCATGATTGTTTTTTGCCTTTGTGGTATTTGGCATGGGGCTGAATTGACATTTGTTATATGGGGAGGGATTCATGGCTTTTTTATTAGTTTTGAAGCATTACTTAGAAAAATTAATCTATTTGCTATTCCCAGATTTTTTAAGCATATCTATACTATCACTGTGGTATCAATAGGATGGGCATTATTTCGCTCTGAAAATATCTCACAAGCATCTGTTTTTATAAAAAACATGCTAATTTTTTCATTCAATACAACTAGTATATATACAATAGAGTTTTTAACCACTATGAAATTTATTTTACTAATTTCCACATGTATTATATTTTCACTTCCTTGCGCTAAATATATTAATACACAAATCACTGGAACAGTTAGAAGTGTTTTATTTAGTTTTATATTTTTATCTTGTTCATTATTGTTTTTACTGGATGCTTATAATCCTTTTATCTATTTTAGGTTTTAATAATGCAAAAAAATAAATTATACCATGTATATTTAATATTGATATTTTCAATTCTTATGGGGGGAGATTTTATATATTCTTATTTCTATTCGAAGACTTTTGCTAAATATCATAAAATTAGTGGGAATAAATTGAAAGAATATTTCAACTATGAATTTATATTACGCAAAAAAATTTCCATGAATATACCAATTTCTTTAATAAATCGAGCATTTGAGGAAAAAATGGATGTATTTGGCACAGCAATAGGAGGAAAAGATGGTTTTATGTTCTATAATTTCACTCATGCTCTTGGAAGAGTCACTTTTTCCAAAGAAGATAAAGTTTTTTGGGAAAATTATTTAAGAAAAAAAATTAATTCTTCCCTTGAAATCGGCAAATTCAAATATTATTTAATGATTGCACCGAATAAATCAACTATTTATCCAGAAAAAATGTTTTTTAATTATTATCCTCAAAATTTTTACAGAAATAAAAATGGTCTCGCACAGATTAGAAACATTATTAAAGAGAATAATTGGCATGAAAATTTTATTGATTTAGCGCCCAAGTTAATTGAGGGGAAACAGCAAGAAATGGTTTATTTTAGAACGGATACTCATTGGAATGCCGTTGGAGTTTTAATTGCCTTATCGGAATTATTTGCAATACTACATAAAAACTTTCCAGAACAAGTTGATGCATTTAGGTTAAAAAAATATTTAATTCCATCAGAGTTTAAATTGAGGAAATATCCTGGAGATTTATTATATTTTGCCTCTCTAGTTGCTGAACCAGAAGTATTATCCAAATACACTAAACAAGAAGCATCTAAGGTTAGCTTTACATATAGCCCCACCCCTAATTTTACTGATTTTACTTTCGAACAATACATTAATCAGAAAACAATAGTTATATCTGGGGGAAGTATTATTAATTTAAGAGTTTGGGTTATAGGAGATTCATTTAGTGTATCGCTAGGAAATAGTATTCCAGATAATATTTTTAAACAGATAGTTTTTATAAAAAGAAATAGTGGACGGAATCCGCTGAGTGAGAAAATGTTGGTAGAAATTGCTAAGAAATATGGCTCTCCTGATGTAATAGTAGATGAATTTGTTGAACGTGATTTGTATACTTTAGATAGAGTTAAAAAAGTTTTTTAACATCTTGATTATAGGTTTTTCTGAATTAGAAAGTAGAAGATCTTATTAGATTACAACATTCTAAACAAAATGCCTCTAATCTCTTATGCATAAATCTTTTTTTAGCATAATAAGAAACTAGATAGTTCTATAAATACGTAGCTCATAACCATTAAGTTAAGAAAAATATTGAGCCAAGTTATTGATTACAACTTTACATACTTATGACTAGTAATAAATGTACAAATTTCGGTACTTACAATGAATAAAAATCTTTCCAGATATCTGATATAATGGTATTATTCTAAATATTATTTATTAAAAATCAATTTACTCTAAAGTTATGCTTACTACTGAATTTGAAAAAAATGGTTTTTTTATTATAAGGAAGGCTATTGAACAAGACCTGATTGACAAGGCAAATGCTCAAATAAATGAATTTAAGCTTCATAATTATTCCAAGCTAAACAAATACAACATTTTTGTTGAAAATATGTTTCAAAGGGTTGTTGACTTACATTTGTCTATTAAGACACTTCAGGAAATTTTTTCAAATGCTATGGATGCAGGACATGAAATTTGCGATCAATATGGTGAAGCGACTCTATATACATCTTTATTTTTTGAGATTGGAAGTCAGCAGCCTTTGCATCGTGACACACCGTATTTTTATTCTGGCTCTAAGAATGGTTATTTGGGTGTATGGGTAGCGCTTGATGATACAGATGAAAATAATGGGGCGTTAATAGCAGTTGAAGGAAGTCACAAGCTACCTGAACCAAACCTTGAAGAGCTGAAAAATAATTTTTATCCGAATGAAGATGTTCCGAGTATGTCAACTCCACTGTTCAATGCATATAATGAAAGTTTATTGAAAGAAGCAAATGATAGGGAACTTACTATTAAGAAATGCTTTGTTAATAGAGGAGATATGATAATTTGGCACCCATCAACTTTACATGGTGGACTTCCTCACAATGATAAAACTCGAACGAGACGTTCTTTTGTTATGCACATTACCCCTCGCAATATGCCAATGAAACACATGGACTATTTTTTTCACCGTGACAAACCTATTGGAAAAGTTAAGAGGAAATATCGAAAAATAGTAGGTGGGCGTCTGATTAACGATGGCAAGCTCATAGATTTTGCTCACAAGAAGAGCTTTACTGTTAAAGAGCTAGGTAATTTTTGAGTAGCTCTCTTATTTTAATCTAAGAACTTAATTCCAAAAAGGTAAGCATACATGAAATTATTACGATGTCTATCTCATTATTTATTACAAATTCAAATTTCTAGCGTTAATACTATTGGAATACATCTGGAAATCAATTCATTGTAAAAAACATAAAACACAAAGATATAACAAATCTATATAGGTTATCGAAATGTATCTAAAACGCAAAATAATAATTATATTTTTTTCTTTTTTATTTTTCGCGAATTGTTTGGCTGAGCAACAAAGAGATATCATTATAGTTATTGGCATGCATCGATCTGGAACTAGTGTTTTGACTAGGGCTTTAGAAGTGTTGGATATATATTTGGGGGAAAATCTTATGTCGGGGCATTTGGGAATTAATGATAAAGGTTTTTATGAAGATTTAGATATATATAAAATCAATGTAAGTATATTAGAGAAATTAGGATGTGATTGGTCTAATTTAACAGGGTTACAAGATGAGAAATTAAATTCAAAAGAGCTTCATACCTTAAAAAGAGAAGCAAAAGAATTGATAACAAAAAAATTTCTTGAATCTCAAATGAGAAAATTTGCTTTTAAAGATCCTAGAACTTCTGTATTATTACCATTTTGGCAAAAAATTTTTGAAGAGTTGGGAATAAAAATTTACTATATTGTTTCTTTGAGGAACCCATTGGACGTTGCTAAATCTTTGTATAAAAGGGATGGTTTTTCATATGAGAAATCCTCCATGTTATGGATAAATTATTATATATCAATAATAGAACATATTAAAGATAAAAAATATGTATGGGTAACGTATGAAGGTATAATGAGTGATACAAAAAAGGAAATACTTTCAATAGCTGATTTTTTAGGTATTTCTAAAAAGTTAAATATTAATAAGAAGAAGTTTTTGCAGTATAAACAAACTTTCCTAGAAAAAAAATTGCACCATAATAATTCTGGTTTTACAAGTTTAAAGAACTCTGGATTACCAGATTTTGTCACTAAAGCATATTTTTTAATGTTACAAATTCATGAAAAAAAATTGAAATTAGATTCTAATTTTTTTATCAAGAAATGGGAAAAAATAAAAACATCAGCTCTGAACCACCAATCGTCGTAATTTCTGATTTTTATCAATTTTCATTTTTACTATATGAATGGCAACGATACTGCTTGTAGCCTATTTGAGTTTTAGTGGAACATTCATAAATATTTTTTGAGTCACAGTGGGGGCAATTTATATATATCCTAGCAATTGATTAATATATCACTCCAAAATATAGTATTTATACTTGTTGGATAATATTTGTGCTTGATTTTGACAGAACACATAAGTGCTAATAAATGAAGCAAATTAGATCCTACCTAGGAGATAAGAGCTAAAGTTAATTTAGGACAATTGGTATTGATTTTACCAAAAAAAAACATATAAGTAATATAAAGGTAGAGATTAAATAAAATGGAGAAGAAAATGCAAAAAAAAATATGGTGGTTAATGTTCATTACGTTAGTTGTTTGTGGGGCAAATGCTTATCGGCAGCCTTATGTCTTTGATCTTGATGCTCTTAGTCCATTTTTTACCGATACTAGTAGAATTATAGATAGAATGTGTAGAGATAATTTTTTAGCTACTGACATTAAGAGTGAGGCTGAAAAATATAAAATAAAAATAGATGTTCCAGGTATTAAAAAAAATGATATTAAGGCAATCCTTAAAGAAAGTATTTTATATATAGAAGTAAATGTTAAAGAGAATTATAATGAGGGTGAATATATTTTAAGAGAACGTAGTTTTGGCGAAAATAAAATATCTAGAAGTTTTAAATTACGCGATGCGGATCCAAATGGTGAAATTAAGAGTGAATTAAAAAAAGGAGTTTTGTTTATAGAAGTACAGAAAAATAAGCAAAAAACTGTACGTGAAATTAAGATAATGTAGTAAATATTTCTTGTAATACATTAGATGGGGATTATATACTTGTTACCCAAGATGCTTCTAAAAACTGGGCAAATAGTGTAAAATTGTGGTTATGAGAAAGGCACAAACATTATCAATATCTAGTTTCATGAATCTTTTTCTAACTGAGAAAAAAGCAACTTAATTTTTTGAAAATCAAATATTGGGTGAAACTTCACCTAGACTAAAATGTAGAAAGGATTTCAGTAAAAAACAACTTGTCTAGATATGCAAATGAGTTTACATTTAGATTAAATGAAGGAAGCTGTCAAATAGATACGATTGATAGAATAAACGGCTTGGTTGTAAATACAATAGGTAAACAAATAACATACAAAGAGTTAATAGCGTAATGGTAAATGAAAGAATAACAGACTTTTTTATTGGTGATTTGCTCGCTAATGTCAAAATTGACTTCACTCCAAACGGCAGCAATATCAGAGAAATTCAAGACGCATTAAAAACCGCTTCCAAAAAAAGAACTGGTAGAGCAGGATTTCCAGAGTTCACAGCAATATCAAAGGAATTCATTTTGGTTGTTGAAGACAAGGCAAGTCTTGATGACCAAGTTAATTATGAAGATGATGGCCAAACGATTTTAGCCACTGACAATAAATCAATTACCAAATTTGCCGAAAATGGAGCCTTACACTATGCTAATGAAATTCTTGCCAAAACCTATTTTAAAAAAATCTTCGCCTTTGGATGTTCTGGTAATGAAAAACACCATATTATCCGACCTATCTATGTAGATGCAAGTGGGTATAAACTTTTACAACCCGTCGAAAATTTTGAAAATTTTTCAGCTGACAATATAGAAAAATATTACCGAGAACAAATTTTGGGTGAAATCCCTCCAGAGGTTTTGGCAACAGAGGAACTAATAAAAAAAGCAACCGAGTTGCATGAAGCATTGCGGAATTATGGCCAATTGGGAGAGAATGAAAAGCCGTTAGTAGTTTCTGCTATTTTATTGGCTTTAAGTGATGAGAACAATTTTAGATCTTCAAATTTAACAGGAGATAATATTAATACTGATGGGAATAAAATTTTTGCGAGCATCGATACTTATATGAGGAGAGTTGAAGTAACCCCTGATACCAAAAAAGAAAAGGTTCTTAATCAATTCAATATAATAAAAGATAGGACTCTTCTAAACCAGATTGACCCAAGATTGGCAAAAACTCCATTAAGATTTTTCACGGAATTTTTAGAAGAAAATATTCTAGCGCTAGTTAAAGAAAATACAAAAGAAGATGTATTAGGATTGTTTTATGGGGAGTTTATCCGTTTTAGTGGTGGGGATGGGCAAACCTTAGGCGTAGTATTAACCCCGAGTCATATCACAGAATTATTTTGTGATATGGTGGATTTAAAACCTGATGACAGAGTATTTGATCCTTGTTGTGGAACTTCTGGTTTTCTTATAGCAGCTTTACACAAAATGCTCCTTCAGGTGACTGACAAAAAAGAAGAAGAGCAAATAAAAAAGAACCAACTGCACGGGATAGAAATACGTGAAGATATGTTTTCTATTGCCACCACTAATATGATTTTACGAGGTGATGGTAAAAGCAATCTTGAAAACAAAGATTTCTTAAAACAACTCATTGAAGATCTAAGGGAAAAGAACTATTCCGTTGGTTTTATGAACCCACCATATTCCCAAGCCAAGAGTAAAGACACATTCCATCTTTCTGAAATACATTTTATTGAACATTTGCTCGACGGATTGGCTAACAATGCAAGATGTGTAGTGATTGTTCCGCAATCTACAATGGTAGGCAAAAGTAAAATAGACAAACAGGTAAAGAAACGAATTCTTGACAAGCACACTTTGGAAGGCGTAATCACCCTCAATAAAGAAACCTTTTATGGTGTAGGTACTAATCCTTGTTTAGCGATATTTACTGCCTACAAACCGCATTCAAATAAAAAATATTGTAAGTTCATCAATTATGAAGATGATGGCTTTACGGTACGCAAACATGTAGGGTTAGTAGAAACCGAAAGAGCCAAAGAACGAAAATCCCACTTGTTACATGTATGGCTAGATGATGCCCCAGCAGAAAGTAAATTTATGGTAAAGACTACCGTAGAACCAGATGATGAGTGGTTACACTCGTTCTATTACTTTAATGACGAGATACCAAAGCCAGAAGACTTCGAAAAAACCATTACTGACTATCTTACTTTTAAGTTCAATATGATTATGCAAGGCAGACAATACCTGTTTGAAAATGACAACTAGTATGAAAGTGGACTTGAAAAATATAGAGTGGGGTGAGTTTTTAATAGGCAATATTTTTTTAGTATCAACAGGATCTTTATTACCAAAGGAAATCTTAAAAAATGGGAAAATTGCAAGAATTACGGCAACGAATTTAAATAATGGTGTTTTTGATTATTACCAAAAAGTTAATCATAAAAATTATCGAGAATTAACTAATTTTATTTCTGTTTCTTTTTTAGGTTCAGTATTCTACCATCCATATACTGCAAGTTTGGATATGAAAATTCATTCTATTCAAATTCCAGATCAAAGGCTTAATAAATACTTAGCTGAATTTCTTGTTTTGGTCTTTAAAAGAACAGTTTCTATTTTTTCTTATGGTGATCAACTTTCAAGTAGTGATTTGCCCAAAAAGAAAATTCTTCTTCCCATCACTATTACAGGCAAACCTGACTATGCTTTTATGAAAGCTTATATGTGGCAAAAAGAGCAAGAGAAATTAGAACAATACCATAATTACATTAAAAAACGCCTCGAACTACTCAAAGATTACCAAGCAGTAGAACCATTGAGTAAAAAAGAATGGGGAAAATTTGAACTTGGAAAGTTATTTGAATTATCGCAGGGTAAATCAAAAGGATTGAATCATTTAACAAAAAGCCGTATTGGAGTAAACTATCTGGGTGCAACAAATCTAAACAATGGAGTTTTATGTCAAGTAATTGAAGATAAAAAACTTATCCACAAGGGTGATTCAATTGCGTTTATCAGAAATGGGGAAGGTTCGATGGGATATTCTGTTTATAAAGCTGAATCCTTCATTGCAACTTCCGATATTTCGGTCGGATATAACCCCAAACTAAATAGTTTTATTGGAACATTTATAACAACTGTTGCAGACAAAGTAAGAGGTAAATATAACTTTGGATATAAGAGAAGTGGAAATAGATTGGCAAAGGAAAAATTGCTATTACCACAAACTAAAAACCAAGAACCTGATTACCAGTATATGGAAAACTATATGAAGCAATTGGAGTATGATAAATTAGTAAAGTATTTACAATATATTGAATAGAGATGTAACCAATGAACAATAAAGATATAAATTACTTGACTAAATTGGTGATTATAACCCAATGAAAAGCTACGTAAATTAAACAAACAACCTTCTGTTGAAAAATATGAATTTGGGGCAATAAGTATATAATTCGCTAAATTATTTAGAATGCTTTTGTTCATTCATCCACTGTTCTAAAATTATTACGGCGGCTATACAGTCAATAGAGTATTTTTTTAATCCTTTATATCCAAATCTGTCAAAGATTTCTTCTTTGGCAGATTTAGTAGTAAATCTTTCATCAGATGAGAAAGTTGGTAGTTGATATTTTTTTTTTAATTCTTCTAAAAAATGCCTTGCATTATTAGTAATGGGTTGTTCTGTATTATCAATATTTAAGGGGATCCCTACTACTAAGACATCTGGAGTCCATTCTTGGATGAGCTTGTTGAGCTTATGCCAATCTGGGGTACCATTTCTTGCTGGTATTTGTTCAATAGGAGAGGCAGATCTCGTGATTGCTTGACCAATTGCTGTACCAATTTTTCGCATGCCAAAATCAAAAGCCATTGCAGTTGTCCAGTTAAGCATGGCCTGGCTGATGCTGAATATTAGTATGTTCAATACCGATAGTTTTTAGAGCGGCCTTCCAACGTTTATTGATTGGTATCTCAAAAAGTAATTCTCTAGTTGCAGAACAATTTATCCAGTCATTGTCTAGTATTTCTTGAGTTAATTGCTCTCCATCCCATCCAGAATACCCTAAGATGATTAAAGCTTCTTTTGGGCCTTTACCAACAGCAATAGCTTCCAAGATATCTTTAGATGTAGTTATAACATATTCTTTACTTGTTTGTAGTGATGACTTCCACTTTCCACAAGGAGGATGCAAAATAAAGCCTCTCTCTGGTTGTAACGGTCCTCCTATCATAATAGGGAATTCGTTAACTTTATTTCGTTCATATTTAATCTTCATTTGCTCGAAAATATTGAAGATATCTACTTGCATTAAGCGATTTAAAATTAATCCAATTGCACCTTCTGGAGTATGTTCACAAATGTAAATCACGCTTCGGTTAAAAAATGGATCTTGCATTGATGGCATAGAGATTATAAGCTGATCCAATAGGCTAAATTCAGTTTGTTTTAACATAATTGTATATTATAGAATAAAGAAAAAATAATCAATTTTTGTTAGCAAAAGTTTCTTTATTAACTGATACATTTTCAGCAACACTCAGTTCAATAATATTTTTATCAACTAATTTCACTAAATGTTGGTCAAGAGTTTGCATTCCATAGGACGCTCCTGATTGGATAGCGGAGTACATTTGAGGTATTTTATTTTCTCGAATTAAATTACTTATTGCATGAGTGGAGCGCATTATTTCAAATGCAACTATTCGACCACCAGTTTTCTTTTTAAGTAGAGTTTGTGAAATAACACAATTTAATGATTCTGATAACATTGAACGTACTAAATTTTGTTCTGAACCAGGGAATACGTCTATTATCCTATTAATTGTTTGAATTGATGATGTAGTATGTAAAGTCCCAAATACTAAATGTCCTGTTTCAGAAGCAGTGAGGGCTAATCGAATAGTTTCTAAATCACGCATTTCCCCGACAAGAATTATATCAGGATCTTCTCTTAATGCAGATTTTAGTGATATATTAAATCCATGAGTATCCCGATGAACTTCACGTTGATTTATTAAGCAAGAATTGCTTTTATGGACAAATTCTATAGGATCTTCAATAGTAATTATATGTTTGTTTTTTGAATCATTAATGTAATTAACCATTGCTGCCAAAGTAGAACTTTTACCACTACCGGTAGGGCCAGTAACTAATATCATTCCCTTTTGCATTGAGCAAAAATCTTTGAAAATTTCTGGAAGCCCTAAGTCAGTTAAGCTTGGTATTGACTGGGGTATTAATCTTAATACAGCAGCTACTCCTCTATTTTGCATAAAAGCATTAACTCTAAATCTTGATAAATCACTAATTTCAAAAGAAAAGTCAATTTCTAATTCTTTTTTAAATGCAGACATTTGATTTTCAGTCATTATTTCTTGTAATAATTTAGTGACTTGTTCGTCAGTTAGTGGTTCTGCCTCTAAACGAGTTAACTCTCCATCTATTCTCAACATAGGAGGTAAGGAAGCTGATAAATGTATATCAGACGCTTTATTTTCAAATGCAAATGTTAGTAATTCAGTAATTTTCATGATTTATCTAACTATCAAATATTGCTATAGTGGTGCTAGTTCAATTACTATAGTAGTGAATATAATTTTAGAAGTTTATGAAATAGTTGTGATATTAAATCGGAATAAATAGTATACTGTGTATGTAAATAGTACATTTAAGCAGCTAAAGTGGTTGACTGTTTTGAAAAAAAACTTTTTCTTTGATATAGATAAGCTTAAAATGGTTTAAAATATTAGTTATAGGTGGTTAAGATGCATAGTATAAATATAGCGATAGTTTTTTTAACTAATACTATATTTGAGTTGTATATATATATTTTACTATTGCGCTTAGTTTTGCCTATAGTGAGAGCTGATTTTCATAATCCTTTGTCACAGCTGGCTATTAATTTAACTGATCCAATCATAAAACCCCTAAAGAGTGTTATTCCTAATGTTAATTATATAAATGTTAGAGTCATATTGTTATTGTTAATAGCTACCAATATAAAACTATTAATATCAATTGTTATTCAATATCATATCTTTCCTAATATATTTGGGCTTTTTATCTGGTCTATTGGAGATATATTGGACTTGGCTACTAACCTAATGTTTATGGCTATTATAATTGTAGTAATTATGAGTTGGATCGGACAGAATGTTGCAAGCTCCATTGTACTTATTTTGCATCAAATTACGGCGCCGTATTTAAATTTATTTAGAAGGTGGATCCCTCCTATTTCTGGGTTGGATCTTAGCCCAATTGCGGCTTTAATTGGGTTAAAATTAGTATCAATAATTTTAATTAATCCTATTAAGCAACTTGGGTTTGGAAATATATAATATGACAGATGATATTATTTTACATACTTCAGAATCTGTTTCTGAAGGGCATCCTGATAAAGTAGCTGATCAAATATCAGATGCTGTATTAGATGCTATTATTGAAAATGATCCAAATGCTCTTGTTGCATGTGAAACCTTAGTAAAGACGGGAATGGTATTAGTTGCTGGAGAATTTTCAACAAGTGCAATAATTGATATTGAAAAAATAGTAAGAGATACTATAAAAGATATTGGTTATGATCATTCAGATATGGGATTTGACTGGGAATCTTGTGCGGTTTTAACCTCTATTGGTAAGCAGTCAGCTGATATAGCTATGGGTGTTGTTGAAAAACAAGACTGTATAGGAGCCGGTGATCAGGGGATAATGTTTGGTTATGCATGTAATGAGACCGAGGATTTTATGCCGGCTCCTATACTTTATGCTCATAAGTTAATGCAAAGACAAGCGTATTTACGTAAGAAAAAAGTATTATCTTGGTTAAGACCAGATGCTAAGTCACAAGTAACTCTAAGATACAAAGATAATATACCAATTGAAGTTGATACAATTATTTTTTCAACTCAACACTCTGATGATATAGTACAGAGTGATTTAATTGAAGCTGTGATTGAAGAAATTATTCGGCCTATTTTTCCAAATAATTGGTTAGATAATACTAGATTTGAAGTAAACCCAACTGGTAGATTTGTAATTGGAGGACCACTTGGCGATTGTGGTTTAACTGGGAGAAAAATTATTGTTGATACATATGGAGGTATGGCAAAACATGGAGGAGGATGTTTTTCTGGTAAAGATCCGACTAAAGTAGACAGGTCTGGTGCATATATGGCAAGATTTGTCGCTAAACAGATTGTAGCAAGTGGTTTTGCTGATAAATGTGAAATTAGATTATCTTATGCTATTGGTTTAGAACAGCCAATATCAATAGATGCTGATTGTTTTAATACAGAAAAAATCTCTATAAAACAGATCAAAGATATTATTAGAAGTAAGTTTGATTTTACTCCTAAAGGGATTATAGACTGTTTGGATTTAAAAAAACCAATTTATCGTAAGCTGGCAAGTTATGGACATTTTGGACGTAATGACTTGGATCTTACCTGGGAATCTTTAGCTAATGTCGATGATTTGGCTAACTATCTAGATTAATATATATGAGAATTCCAAGAGTATATTATAATGGTGATCTTATATTGAATAATGAGCTAATTTTGTCAAAAGAAGCTAGCCACCATGTAAATAATGTTTTAAGAAGAAAGCAAGAAGATATTTTAGAGGTATTCAATGGGATTGGTAAAAATTATTTAGCAAAGATATTAGATATAAGTACTAAATTAGTTGTTGTAAAATTAACAGAGAGCATTCCAAGGGAAACAGAGTCATCGTTATCAATCCAACTGGGGGTAAGCTTAATTAAAGCAGATAAAATGGATTTTGCGATCCAAAAAGCTGTTGAGTTGGGGGTGAATAGTATAACTCCAATATTATCTATTAGAAGTAATATTAATGTTAGTAGAGTTGAAAATAAGATCAGGCATTGGAGAACTATAATTATAAATTCTTGTGCTCAATCTGGAAGAACACAGCTTCCTGAAATATCAGTTCCTATAAAATTTAAAGATTGGCTTGATGATTCAGATGAACATGATTGTATATACTTTGAACCAGAGAGTAAAAATAAATTACAGCAGCTTTCGTTTTTAAAGGAAAAAATAAAAATACTTATTGGTCCTGAAGGAGGATTAGCCAATGAAGAAATTCAAACATTAGATAGTTATAAATGGCATAAAATAAGTTTAGGGAAGAGGATTCTACGTTCTGAGACAGCCGTGGTTGCTGCTTTAGCTATATTGCAAAATATGAAAGGAGATATGTAATATTATGATGAAAAATCCACAAGAAGTTGTATTAGTTGACGGTTCATCATATTTTTATCGAGCATATCATGCATTACCACCTTTAAATACATCAAAAGGAATACCAACTGGAGCAATTCATGGTGTTCTAAATATGCTAAAAAAACTTATAAAAGATAGAGATCCCAAATATATGACGGTGATATTTGATGCCAAAGGAAAGACTTTTCGCGATAACATTTATCAGGAATATAAAGCAAATCGTCCACCAATGCCAGAAGATCTTCAGCTACAAATTGAACCGTTAAAACAAATAATTCAAGATCTTGGTATGCCTTTATTAAGCATAGAGGGAGTAGAAGCTGATGATGTATTAGGAACTTTAGCAGTGGATTATCAAGCTAAAGGGTTTAAAGTATTAATTTCTACGGGAGATAAAGATTTAGCTCAGTTGGTTAATAAGGATATAAGATTAATTAATACGATGTCTGATCAAATATTAGATGAGAATAAAGTTAAGGAAAAATTTGGAGTTGTGCCAGAGCAAATAATTGATTATTTAGCGTTAATTGGAGATAAAGTTGATAATGTTCCAGGTGTTCAAGGATGTGGACCTAAGACAGCGGTAAAGTGGTTAGAAAAATTTGGTAGTTTGGATAATATTATAAAAAATTCTGATCAGATCACTGGCAAGATTGGTGAAAGGTTGTCAGATTCCATAGAGCATTTATCGATGGCAAAGCAATTAGTTACTATAAAAAAAGATGTAGATATCCCAGTAAAGATAGAAGAATTATTACTAACTGAGCCAGCACAAGAAAAATTATTACCAATTTTGCAGGAACTTGAAATGAATAGCTTGCTAAAAGAATTAGCAAGATCAAATAAAGCTGAAAATAATCAAATAAGCAATTATACAACTATTTATTTGAAGAAAGATTTTGAAGCACTATGTAAGCAAGTCAATCAATCACCAACATTTGCTTTTGATACAGAAACTACTAGCTTAAACGTTATAGATGCAAAATTGGTAGGATTCTCAATATCACTCCAGCAATCAATTGCTTATTATATTCCTATTAATCATCAGAGTTCACCAAATTCACAGCTACCAGAAAAATATGTTCTTGATAAAATAGCTCAGCTATTTCAACATAAAGATAAAATAATGATTGGTCATAATTTAAAATATGATTTAAATATTTTGAGAAATTACAATATAGAAGTAAAAAATAAGCTATTTGATACAATGATAGCTTCTTATGTATTGCACACTACAAATACTAGACATGATTTAGATAGCCTATCTTTGCAATGGTTAAATCACAAAACGATTACTTTTAAAGAGATAGCAGGAAGTAGTAAAGAACAAAAAACTTTTGATCAAATTGATATTCCAACAGCAACTAACTATGCAGCAGAAGATGTTGATATGACAATACAATTATACAATATATTTGAACAAAAATTTGTCGATAATCCATGGGCAAAAAAAATATGTCAGGAAATAGATTTTCCTTTATTAGAGGTTATATCTAGGCTTGAATGGCGTGGGGTTTTAATAGATCAAAATTTATTACTTACACAAAGTAAAGAATTATCTACTAAAATTGATCGACTTATAGCAAAGGCTCATAAAATTGTTGGCCATGAGTTTAATTTATCCTCTCCTAAGCAGCTCCAAGAAATTTTATATGTAGAATTAGAGATCCCAATAATAAAAAAGACTCCAAAAGGTCAACCATCTACAGCTGAACCAGTATTAATTGAATTATCATATGAATATGAATTACCAAAAATAATTTTAGAATATCGCCAATTGAGTAAGTTAAAATCTACGTATACAGATGCTTTGCCACAACAAATAAATACGAAAACTAATAGGGTACATACTTCTTTTAATCAGACGGTGACTTCAACTGGAAGATTATCTTCAACGGAGCCTAATTTACAAAATATTCCAATTAGAAGAGATGAAGGTAGAAGAATAAGAGAAGCATTTATAGCACCTAAAGGCTATTTAATTATGTCAGCTGATTATTCTCAAATAGAACTTAGAGTAATGGCGCATTTATCAAACGATCAAGGGTTAATATCGGCTTTTGAACAGGGGCAAGATGTACATAATTTTACTGCAAGTGATGTATTTGGGGTAAATATTGATAAAGTTAGCGCTGAACAAAGAAGAAAGGCTAAAGCAATAAATTTTGGTTTAATATATGGAATGTCTGAATTTGGTTTAGCGAAACAATTAGGTATTTCTAGATTTGATGCGAAACACTATATAGATATTTATTTTCATAGATATCCACAGGTAAGAGAATATCTTGAGTCAACTAAAGAGTTTGCTCGTACTAATGGATATGTTGAGTCAATACTTGGGAGAAGGTTATATTTGCCAGACATTAATTCCAGAAATCATCAGATCAAAATGGCATCGGAAAGGGCTGCGATTAATGCACCTGTCCAAGGGAGTGCTTCTGATATTATAAAGATAGCGATGTTAAATATCGATAGAGTACTTACTGAGGAAAATATATCTGCTAATATGACCATGCAGGTTCATGACGAATTGGTTTTTGAGGTTCGTAATCAAGATGTTGACAGATTAAAAGAGATAGTTACTGATAAAATGGGTAATGCAATATCTCTGAGTGTTTCTCTAGATGTAGTGGTTGCTGCTAGTAATAATTGGAATAATGCTCATTAAAACTTAAATATTTAAGAATTTCAAAATAATATTAGACGTAACTTTGGTGACATACTCCCACTGCTAAATTACTGGAGTAATTCAAGTCAGATCTTCCTGCCTCATCCTACGAATAACTAGATATCAGAGACATTCTGGTTAGAGCGTGCTCTAAGTCTAGTTCTGCTATCGTAAAACTTTTGATATTTATTGCTGTATTATAATTTCGGTCAATGACTAATCCATATTCTTCAAAATATGCTCTCAAAATCACAAAAAGAAGTAATTTAGAAGTTTAGAATTTGCAATTTAAGCTTAATAGTTATGAATAAAATATTTTTATGTTACACAACAATGCGCTACGCAGGCTCAGCAATAGTTAGTAATCCAAATTTTTCTTCAAAGCTAAAAGTATCATTTTTCCTAGATAAACAAGCTTCCAAAATAACAATTTCATTATCAATATTTTCAACAATAACAAAATCATCTATTCCAGTAGGATGATTGAAATTTTTATTATTCAAATCAACATTAAACTTATTTAGAGATTCTTGCATCAATTCAGTTATATTATCAAGATAACATTGTGGCGGAATATTTAATTGTAAATTCTTAAATTTTTCTTTTGAATATGTTTTATCAAAATATCTAACTAAAAATTCTAGTTTAGCAGATCTATTTGTCTTATTTTGTATAGTATTAATTAATGACTGAGAATTTGCACAAAGAAAAATACAAACTACAAGAATAAATACATTAAAATATTTAAAAATTTCACTTTCATCTCTTCTTTCATCAGTTTCTATTATGAGTTTTTCTTGTGCCATCATTTCCTCCTATTTAAAAATATTTAGGTCTTTTCTAATATTTCTATTTTGATCACATCTGCATGTTAAAATACATTTTACTCCAGTGGTGCTATTTTTTCTAGCCCCTCTAGTTTTGCAGCTATTTCCCAGTCTTCCATAAGTTCTTTTTTATGAATACTAGCTCATTCTATGATTAAGCCAAGAGCAAGATGAGGTAATTTTCTACTTTAAAATACTGATCCATCTATTTCTATTGTAGCTTTAAATCAGTCTTAATATAGTATAATAAGTTAAGTAGGATCTCATCTTACAGTTAAAACTAAAAAATATAAAAATTGTTAGGGAAATATTGCTTTTGAATTTAACTATTTAAAACCTAAAATATATTTAGTAAATCGGTAAGTGTCAATAGTATGTTGATCTAGTTGATTCTATTATGAAATTAATATTATTAGCTAATATCAGTGAGTTATAAGAAAATCAAAGCTATCTGCTATACTTATAAGATAATAGTTCAATTCTTAAGGAGATTGTATGCTATCTACCAACCGACAATCAACAGGTTTTACTCTAATAGAAATATTATTTGTTATTGTGATTGCAGGAATCATTGCTGCTATCGTTATTCCTAGATTAAGTACAACATCGACAACAGCTAAAGAGACTGCTAATAAACAAAACATTAGCATTATCAATAAGCAAGTTGAAAGATGGTATATTGAAAAAGGTTCTTTTCCAGAAACAGATTTAAGTGATATTGGTAGTGATCCAGATTATTTCCCTGATGGCATACCTGCAAACCCAGTAGATGATTCAAGTTATGAGATTGATCCAGAAAGTTATAGAGTTATTACTGATAGTTCAGAAGAGGAAGAGGAAGAAATACCACAGTAGCAGTAAGTAAGGTTAACCAGTCGCTTAGATAGATTTAGAAACTATTGATTTTGACCAATGGCATTCGAGCAGCTCTTAATGCTGGCATTAGCCCACCAACTATTCCTATTCCTAAAGATAAATAGATAGCTTTAATGAAAAGTTTAAAAGTCATCTTAAAGCTAAAAACTACTTGAGTAAAATTACCACTTAGAGTAGAAGTTGTTAATCCATCAAATAGTAAGTAAGCACAGCTCACCCCTATAGTTGCCCCAATAGAGGTTAAAAATAGAGACTCTATAATTGTACCAAAAAACGTTGCTGTTGCGTTGAAGCCAATAACTCTAAGAGTAATAATTTCTCTTGTTCTTGACACTACAGAATTATACATAGTATTTATTGCTCCTGCTAAAGATCCTATGGACATTAATATTGATAATGGCCAACCGAGATAGAATATCAGATCAGATGATGCGTTAGCTTGTTCTAAATAAAAGTCTTTTTCAGATTTTGTATCTAACTTCAATCTTGGATCATTTTTAGAATATTCATCAAGCTTTTTAACATCTGCTGGTTTTTTCATTTTTACTCGAATTGTTTGAAAAATCCCTGATCTTTTAAAGAAGCTTTGCACAACATTTATATCAGCCCATAGCTCTGATTCAAATACAGTTCCAGGAGAAGAAAAAATTCCAACGACCTCCCAAGTTGCATTCCCCAATTTAACTTGACTATTTAAGCCAAAACCTTTGAAATTATTTAATAATGCTTGGCCAACAACTATTTCGTTAGTCCCTGGGGTAAACATCTTACCCTTAACAATAGAGATATTTTCTCTAATTATTTCACCCATTTTATCTATGCCTCTTAAAGGAATGTTAGCAGGGGTGTTACTCGATTTCTTAATAGCATCTACTACAATATACGATTCTTTAGAGATCATCGGCTTTCCTTGCCATTGTCGAATGCCTGGTCCTGATTCTATTATTCTAGCTTGCTCTAGGGTAATTACACTATTCAGTTCTGACATAGAACCGCTACGAAGAATAACTGCTACATCTTCGGATCCTGAGCCCTCTAGAGTTTTTTCAAATCCTTTAGACATGGCTAAAAAACATAATAATACGCCAACAACCAATGCTACAGAAAATATTGTTGAGATAGATAGACCTAGACGATTTTTAATACTGCGAATATTGATATTAATAATTGCGAGTGTTTGTTGAGATAAATGGCCCATGCGTTGCTACCTTATTGGTTTTTGTGAAGAGCAGTTATAATATTTAATTTAACCGCATTATAAGCTGGGAATATTCCTGTTAGGACGCTTAACAGTATCATCCACAATATTGAGGTAAATACTACATTCATTGGCATAAGTAAACCTGGTAAAAAACCTCCAACTACTAAATTCAATGCGTTAATAATACCATATGCACAAATAATTGCAGGGATCCCTCCAGCCACAGTTAGTAGTAACGATTCACTCATGATCATATTAAAAATTAATCTATTATTAAAACCAATAGTTTTTAATACAGCAAGTTCCTTAGTTCTTTCACCTACTGCTAGATACATAGTATTACCAACTACCATTAAAATAGTTAGAAATGCAACTGATACTACAGATTGAATAATTAAACTTATATTGCCTATTTGTTCGATGAATGCTTTATTAAAAGCACTTTCAGTAGCAGTTCTTGTTTCATAAGCAGAATTATTAAACAAAGAATCGATTCTTTTAGCAATTACTTCATTTAAATTCGCATCTTTAGTCAATACAACGAGCCAGCCAATAAAGTCTTTACCAAAAGTTTTAGATAAATTAAAGTATTCATAATGAATAATGACTTGATTAGTGTCTGTTTGTTCCTTTTCGCCATCGTAGATAGCACGAACAGTAAAATCCCAGGTGTGTCCACCTTTTTTATTAGAGTAGATGTTACTTGAGATAGGGACATTATCGCCAATGGACCAATGATGTTTATTAGCAATGTTTCGGCCAACTAAAACACCTTTCTTATCTTTTAGGAAAGCTCTCTTCTCTTCAGGTTTAACAATAAACTCTTTAAAAACATTAAGCCAGCTAGATGGTTCAACGGCAAAGGTAGTTAAGAAATTTTTAGGTTCTTGATAGTATCCTCCAAACCATTTAGCAAAAGTTACGTTTTTAATTCCTTCGATATTAGCGACTCTATTATAATAAGCATATGGTAAAGGCTGAGTAAAATTAATTCTGTTAACAGTTACTAGTCTATTAGTTCCAGATAACTCTATTCCTGAATGCATAGCTTGTTCAAAACTTTTAAGTACCCCATACACTATAAATGCAACAAAAATACATAATACTAATAAGAAAGAACGTATTTTGTGTGAAAGCAAATTTTTTTTAACTAAATAAAATATAGTCACTAGGATAATTCCTTTTGATTAAACTCTCCCTTGTCAAGATGTAAAGTTAGCTTAGAATATCTAGCAGCTTCAGGATCATGAGTTACCATAATAATAGTTTTGTTCAATTCTTCGTTAAGAAGTTTTAATACTCCTAATATTTCATTCGCTGTTTCTCTATCTAGATCGCCTGTTGGCTCATCACATAAAAGAATATCTGGATTGCTTACGATTGCTCGTGCTATAGCAACTCTTTGCATTTGTCCTCCAGATAGCTCTCTTGGATAGTGACTTTCTCTATCACTTAGATTAACAATTTCTAAGGCGGTTTTGATTTTCTTAATTTTATCTTCTTTAGAAAGATCTGTAAGTAACAGTGGTAATTCTACATTATTGTATGCAGTTAGCATGGGCATTAAATTATAGAATTGAAAAATAAACCCTACATGCATTGCTCTAAACTGGGTTAGTTCATTTTCTGACAAGTTGTCAATTCTATCCTCCTTAAAATAAATTTCACCAGATGTAGGTTTGTCAATTCCTCCTAGCATGTTAAGCATAGTTGTTTTACCAGAACCAGATGGTCCCATGATAGCAATAAAATTTCCTGTTTGAATATGCATATTCAAGTCGTGAAAAATATTTAACGCTTGCTTACCCTTTATATGAGTTTTTTTTAAATTTTTGATCGTAATTAAATTTTCAGTTGTCATCTAGTTTGCCTTTATTATTCTTTATACTCTTTAGCTAAGAAGTCTACTTTAACAGCCATATTTGGGAAAATAATATCTTCTTTTTCAAGAAACCCTATTCTAACTTTAATAGTAGCTTTATCTTTATTAGCGCTAGGTATTATAGCAATTACTTTGCCTTTAAACATTTTTTCTGAGTATGCCTCTAATTTTATGTTGACTCTTTGCCCAGCAAATACTTTATTTATATTAGATTCATTAACATCAACTTCAACCTCTAAGGAGGTCATATCAACAACAGTAGCGATCCCTGTTCTGGTAAACCCTCCACTCCCTGAGCCTGGAGATATAATTTCTCCGGGGTAAGCATCTTTGCTGGTTATAACTCCGTTAAATGGAGATAGCAATGAATGTTGTTCTACTATTTTATTTTGTCTTTCTATTTCTATTTCTGCCAGTTTAACATCATTTTTAGCTTTAGCAATATCTGCTATCAATCCTTCTGCATCGGTTTGGCTTTTAATATAGATCTCTTTGCTAACAGCTCCTGACTTAAATAATTCACTTTTAGAATCTGCAGTGAATTTAGCTTTTCTATATTTTGCTTGTAGTGAGTCTACTAAAGATTTCATTGATGCTAATTTAGCCACTGCAGCATTCTTTGCCGTAATTGCTAATGTATCATCTAATTTAGCTATCAATTCACCCTTACTAACTTTTTGTCCTTCTTCTACATAGATCTCTGATATTTTCCCGGTAATTTCAGCAGAAATAGTCGATATCCTTCTCGGAACTACATAACCAGAAGCTGATAAAATATTTGTTGATAAGGAGGTTAGCTTGGTATTGGCAATTTCCATGGGGATAACAGCATCACTTTGCTTAAGCGTAGTATCTGCTTTATGCTTATTTGTTGGATTAGAAGTTAGAAAGATAATACATAATAATATTATGAATATAATACTAGCGATTATTAGTTTATTTTTTGCTAGAATTTTTTTATTAAATTTAGCATTAGATTTCTTGAAAGAATTATTTTTATTATTTGCAAGCTCTCTAATTAAATCAAGTTTTTTATTACTCACAATATTCACATTTTGTTCAGAATTTAGTATGTAATAATACTGATTTAATAGTTTATAGTAAAGGAATACTTCTAAAGGTATTTGACTTATTAGTTTTGTTATCAGCTATCTTCTAATTTTTCAATAAAAGCATTAGCTTTTTCGATATTCAAAGATAATCTCGTTTTTTCAGTTCCAGAATAATAAAAAAAACATCCTAAATATTGCATTTGCATATATTTTGCAATATTAATAAAATTTCTTTCAAATCCATCAGCTCCTTCTGGATCTACAGCATATGAAGTTATTACAGCAAGGTTTTTAGCTTGCATTTTTCTTCCTAGCTTTTGCTGAGATGATAACAGATCGCTCCAGCGATCTACAAAAATTTTCATTTTTGCACTCATGGTATACCAATATATTGGGGTTGCTAATATTATATTTTGGTATGGCATAATTTTTTTGATAATTTCGATAAAATCATCCTTTTGATTATAAGCATAATTGAATTCTTGAATATCATGATCAGCTAAATCGATAATAGGTATTGCTTGTTTTGCGGTAGTTAAGTTAATTGCATCATGAGTTCTACCATTTGATCTAGAGCTACCGAAGACAATTACATTTTTAGCAGATATGCTCTTTGAATCATTCATATGAGTTATATTTTTACATTTACTAGCGTAAAATTAATACTATCATAAAAAAAATTAATAATTAAGTCTAAAAAATATTCTTTTCTGAAAAGTTACTAAACTATAATATTTATTAGAGTCGAAGAGTTAGCAAATTTACAACTATATGCGACTAATTATTATCATATCCCATCATTTCATTCATGTCATTTTCATCTACAGGACTCACCTGATTGATAATATTATTTAGGACAGTTGCAGTGATACTTGGTCCATGATCTGATATAAGCCTATCTGCCATTTCTTTATTTAAAAGATGTGGACTCATATGGCTATCGGAAATTTTCTGGAAACATTCCGATAGCTCATTATATGATTTGGCACCTTCTTCAGTTTCAGGATCTAGCATTTCCAGCGCCATAATTTCATTCATGTAGTCATCTCGTGCTTTTGCTAATTCTTCTTTAGCTGAGCAAGACTTATTTTTATAAACAATAAAGGCAATAGTAGCTATTGCACCAACAGCTAATAATGCTATTCCTCCGGTTAATATTCCAAAAGCGAGAGTGGCACCTACAGCTGTAAGGAATATTCCAGCCCCAAGAAGAAGCCCAACTATTCCTATTCTTTTTAGCATTTTAGCACGACTATAATAAATATCTTTTTTTAGTTCAGCTTTACTAATGACCTCAGAGACCTTATGCATGTTATCAATATGGCCTTTAAGATTGTCAATATGGTCTTCTTGAACTGTGTTATATGGAAAAAACGTATTCCATTCATCAAGAGAGCTACTGCATTCCGTAGCTTTTTCTAACAAGAGGGTTCTAGTGAAATTATTGGCATGTCTATTGGTTATACTAGGGAAATAACTCCTATCTACTAGGCCTCTATGTGGATTTAATAATGCTCCAACAATATACATTCTAAAAAGGTCAATTTTGCTTTTTAGTTCTTTTGGTAAACTACTCATTAAATAAGTATTTTGTATTTGAGGATTAGTTATACTGCTAATCGTAAGCATCATAATAAATTTATGAAAGCTCTCTTTTTTTTCTTCGACTTCGGATTTTGCTTGATCTGTTTGTTCTGTTAGATTTTGATTGAATTCGAATTCATCAGAGTCTACAACTTTTGTAGCATGTTTTTTAACTTCATCTAGTAAAAGTTGATGTTTTTGGTCTCCGTAGGCTTCTGCCCATTCGTCAGTCTTTTTTAGTTGTTGTTCTAGTTGAACTAATTTTTGCTTGAATGGTGTTTTATTTTGAGTGTCTTCAATTATAGCTTTGAGCTTCCCTGCTAGGAGAGCATCTTCTAATAGTGTATCTATCTTTTTATTTTTGGATATTTGTTTATAGAGCCCATCATGGATCCTACCTACCTTTATTTGCAGTTGGTCAAAAATTTTTTGCCCGCTGCCATATGGTTTGTTTGCCATATAAAATATCTCTAAAATGTTTATTCTATTAATAAAGTTTATTATAAAAGCTAGTAAAGTCAATTTTGCTAAAATTATATACTTAGATATAAATTTTAGTTATTTATCATTTGGTTAATAGATAGTCATAATACTACTTTACTTTGGATGTAACATTTTTAATGTACTAGTTTGATTTAAAGAAGATTTTAGCTCTCTAGATGTTATTAAAATGGGAATATTTTTTTTTAGTAAGTTACGTTTGACCAGTTCATCTATTACTACTTGTTCTATGGATATATGTTGCTGAATTGTATAGTTAAACATTATTGGATATACGTTTTTATAAAGACTCATGATCCTAACTTTAGCTATATCTGGTGATACAGCATAAATAGGGATATTAGAGTTAATTCTAGACATCAGCAGTGGTGTTGTCCCAGTTTCAGTAAGGCAAATAACTGCTTGAATATCTTGGTGGTTAGCTATGTACATACTGGCCATAGCTATGGCTTCATCTATTTTAGTAAAGCGATTTTTAATTCTATGTTGTGAAGTAGAGGTTATGGGATCTTCTTCTGAGCTAAGACATATCTTATGAGCTGATTTGATCACTAGATCTGGGTGGTTACCAGAGGCGGTCTCAGCAGTAAACATAATTGCATCTGTGCAGTCTAATATAGCATTAGCAATATCTGATACCTCGGCTCTTGTGGGTATTGGATTAGTTATCATTGATTCCATCATTTGAGTTGCAGTTATTACTGGCTTATTAAGAGCACGCGTTTTTGATATAATAAGTTTTTGTAAAAGTGGAACTTTATCGATCCCAAGTTCTAAACCTAAATCTCCTCTTGCTACCATTACACCATCGGACGATTCTATTATTTGTGTTAAGTTCTCAATAGATTCCTTCCTCTCAATTTTTGCAATAACATAAGTATTGCTATTTGACTCTTTGATCATTTGTTTTATATTAATGATATCATGCTGATCTTTCACAAACGATAGAGCAATAAAATCAACTTGATGTTTTAAAGCAAAAGCTAGATCTTCTTTGTCTTTATCAGTGAAATTTATTCCTAATAATCCTCCTCCTTTTTTATTGACGCCTTTGTAGCTTTTTAACTGACCATTATTTCTTATTTTACAAATAACTTTATCTTGATCAAACTCCATGATCTGCATTTTGATCAGCCCATCATCTAATAATAATATATCATCAATATTTAATTCTGATGCTAACTGAGGATAATTTATCCCAATTATTTTATCATTACCTGGAATAGTTAAACTTGGATCAATAGTTATTAGCTGATTTTCCTTAATTTGAATTTGGGAATTAATAATCTCCCCAATACGAATTTTTGAACCTTGCAGATCAGCAATTATTCCAATTTGATGATTATTTTTAGACCATTGTTTGACCCGAGTAATATTATTTTCGTGATATTTGTGATCGCTGTGAGATAAATTTAGTCTAACTATATCAACTCCGGCATCTAATAATTTAAAGAGTTTATCGGTTTTATCAGTAGCAGGGCCTAAAGTTGCAATAATTTTTGTTCTACGTCGCTGATTGCGCTGATGTAGCAAGATAAGTTACTCCTGGTAATTCCTTATTTTGTAGTAGGGCTAAAAATGCGCCTCCTCCAGTACTTATATAGGATATTTTTTGAGTAACAGCAAATTTATTTATAGCTGATATGGTATCTCCACCTCCTGCAATTGAGTAACCATTAGAGTTTGCTATTGCAAGTGCGATTTCTTTAGTGCCATTTTCAAATGTTTCCATTTCAAATATACCAACCGGTCCGTTCCATATAATAGTTCCAGCATTTTGAATGGCTTCATTATAACTTTTGATAGTATTAGTACCAATATCACCAATGATATCATCGGGTTGCATTTCAGTTAGAGCAATAGTTCTAACATCATGGTTTTCATTCAGATTTTTTGATACAACTGCATCTATTGGTAGAAGTATCTTTTCTTTATTTGTTTCTAGTAGAGTTTTTGCGGAAGTAACTGTATCTGATTCATATAAAGATTTTCCTATTTCCATTTCCATTGCTTTTAAACATGTATTAGCCATTCCTCCACCAATAATAAGTTTATCAACGGATTTTATAAGCTTGGTTAGTAATGGTAATTTTGAAGATATTTTAGCACCTCCTATTATCGCTAATATAGGCCTTTTAGGTGTGGAGATAAATTTTTTTATAGAATTTATTTCCTTTTTGAGTAATGGCCCGGCTATAGCAATAGGAACAAATTTGGCAATTCCATTAGTAGATGCATGAGCTCTGTGAGAGCACCCAAAAGCATCCATTATAAAAATATCGCAAGCAGCTGCCATTTTTTTAGCGAGAGCTTCATCATTATTAGTTTCACCTTTAAGGAATCTAATATTTTCGAATATAGAAATGTATTCACTAGATAATGGTGTGTTAAAATCATTTGGAATAAGTTTTACTGGCAAATTGAGTAATTTGCTAAGAGCGTCACATATATTACCTAAAGAAAAATTATTATCAAAAGAATAATTCTTAGGTCTGCCAAGATGAGATATTATGCCAATTTTAGCTTTTTTAGCAATTAAATATTCTATAGTAGGTAAGGCTGCTTTTATTCTAGTTAAATCAGTAATTTTACCATTTACAATAGGAACATTAAAATCTTCTCGAAGTAAGATCCTTTTATTAGTCAGCTCGTATTGTTCAATGCTAATGAAACTCATTTCATGTTTATTTAAACATTTGTAATGCAACATCTAGCATTCTATTTGAAAATGCCCACTCATTATCATACCATGCTAAAATTTTCACAATATTACCTGAAACTTTTGTTTGGGTTGTATCGAATATTGAAGAGTAAGTTGTATGGTTAAAATCAATGGATACTAGTGGTAAATCATTTATGCCAATAATACCGTGATAACTATTTTCTGATGCTGAACGTATTAGATCATTAATCTCTTTAACAGATGTTTCTTTTGCACTTTGAAATGTTAGATCCACTAATGATACGTTAGTCGTAGGTACTCTAACAGCTAATCCATCTAATTTCCCTTTTAGCTTAGGTAATACTAGCCCTATAGATGCAGCAGCTCCAGTTTTTGTTGGGATCATAGACTGTGTTGCTGCTCTTGCTCTTCTTAGATCAGAATGTCTAGCATCTAGTAAAATTTGGTCATTAGTCATAGCATGAATGGTTGTCATTAACCCTGATACTATGCCAAATTCTTCATCTAATATTTTAGCAATAGGTGCTAAACAATTAGTAGTACATGATGCATTTGAAATGATTGTGTCACTAGCTAAAATATCTTGATGATTTACTCCATAGACTATGGTTTTATCAACGTTTTTTGCTGGAGCTGAAATTAATACTTTCTTAGCTCCTGAATCAATGTGAGCGTGAGCTTTTTTAGCATCATTAAATTTACCTGAACATTCTAATACTATGTCTATTTTTTCTGTGTCCCAAGGTAGTTTAGTAGGATCCCTTTCTTGATGGGCGTAGATTTGATCTTCGTTAATTTTTATATATTTATCGTCGTTAGACACTTCGGCATTAAAAATACCATGAGTGGAGTCATACTTTGTTAAGTGGGTACTAGTTTCAATACAAGTGATATTATTTATACCAACCACGTGGATTTTATCTCGATATCCATTTTCGTAAACTGCGCGTAGTACACATCTTCCTATTCTTCCATAACCATTTATTGCTATGTGGATCATGTTAACTCCTATAATTTAATTGTTAGAGCTTAAAATCGCTTTTTTTAAGCAAGATAAATTAAGCTTAAAGTAATTATAGACCTTTTCGTAACTAGCTGATTTACCAAAAGAATTTATGCCAATAATTTTACCATTTGGACCAATGAATTCGTACCAACAAGTGCTTGAGCCAGCTTCAATAGCTACTCTTTTATTAACCTGATCTGGCAATATTTCTTGTTGGTATTCTTTAGATTGGGTTTTAAATATTTCTACACATGGCATAGATACTACTCTTATCTTTACCTGTTCTAGCAGATCTTCGTAAGCAGCAACAGCAAGCTCTACCTCTGAACCAGTGGCTATGAGGATAATCTGAAAATTCTTAACATCTCTTAGAATATACCCACCCTTGCTGATGTTTTGGATCTGTTTTTCTGTTCTTTGTTGAAAATTCAAATTTTGTCTTGAAAATAGTAATGCGCTTGGATTATTTTTCTCAATGGCATCTTGCCAGGCAACTGCAGATTCTACTGAGTCACAAGGTCTCCAGGTATTTAGATTAGGGATCAATCTTAAACTCGCAATATGCTCTATTGGCTGATGAGTTGGTCCATCTTCACCAAGACCAATAGAATCATGGGTATATACAAAAATAGATTTAATTTGCATCAACGCTGCTAGTCGAATTGCATTTCTAGCATAGTCAGAAAAGACTAGGAATGTGCCCGCATATGGAATAATTCCTCCATGTAAGGTTAATCCATTTAGAATGCCACTCATCCCAAATTCACGTACTCCGTAGTTTATGTATCTTCCATGGGGGGTGCTAGATGTAAAATCTACTGCATTTTTCCAGGATGTTAAATTTGAACAAGTTAAATCAGCACTGCCGCCCATCAGCTCTGGTAAAATTTCATTTAAATATTCTATACAAAGGTTGGATGATTTGCGGGTGGGTATTTTCTGTTGATTGTTATTGATCTCTGTTAACATTTTTTCTTTAAATGTTGTCCATTGTTCTGGTAATTCATTACTCATTCGCCTTGTGAATTGCTGGGCTAACTCAGGATATTCTTGTTTGTAAGTAGTAAAGAGGTCATTCCATTCTTGTTCTATTTTGGCACCGGTTAATTTATTATCCCATGCAGCATATATTTCAGTAGGGAGTGTAAATGGTTCATATTGCCAATTTAAGGATTCTCTGATCTTTTGAATTTCATCCAAAGTGAATGGAGCGCCATGAGCTTTAGCGGTTCCAGCAAAGTTAGGAGAGCCAAAGCCGATAATGGTTTGACAACATATTAAAACTGGCTTATCTAAGATGGTTTTGGCTTTTTGGATGGCATTAAAAATAGCTTGATGGTCATGCCCATCTACATTTGGAATAACATACCAGCCATAGGCTTCAAATCTTTTTTTAGTATCTTCGGTGAACCAGCCCTCTGTATTACCGTCAATGGATATTTTGTTATCATCATAGAATGTAATTAGTTTATTTAATTTTAAAGTACCAGCCAAAGATGCTGCTTCATGTGAAATTCCTTCCATTAAGCATCCATCTCCAACAAATGCGTATGTATAGTGGTTTATGATCTCTAATTTTGGTTTATTAAAAATACTTGCTAAATGTTTTTCAGCAATACTCATACCGACAGCGTTGCTGAATCCTTGTCCAAGTGGTCCTGTAGTTGTTTCTACTCCTGTAGTTATATTATATTCTGGGTGTCCTGGTGTTTTAGAGTCAAGTTGTCGAAAGTTTTTAATTTCTTCCATTGACAGCTTATAACCTGTTAAGTGTAATAAAGAATATAATAACATTGACCCGTGCCCATTTGATAAAACAAACCTATCCCGGTCAGTAAATTTAGGGTTATTAGGGTTATGCTTTAGAAATTTACGCCAAAGTACCGTTGCGATATCAGCCATGCCACATGGCATTCCTGGATGTCCTGAATTAGCCTTAGCTATCGCATCAATAGATATAATTCTAATGGTATTAGCTAGTTCTAGATCTTTGTTCATTTAAAGGTAGATTTTTTATTAGTAAGTCTATTGTGACAAAAAATAGTCATAAAGTGAAGTGATATTGCTATATATATACCCCACAGTGTATGAAATTTCAGTATTTTTAAGAATGAATACTATAATTAGAGGGTAAGTTAACTCTAAATACTGTTTTAGAGTTGCTAATTTAGTGGTTATAAATAAATCAAATTTTTTAAAAGTTTAATTAAGAAATAATTCATTTTTTTAAGTAACGAGTATGAATATTTTAACTAAGATAATCTTTTATCTAATTATTATATATATAGCTTGCTTTTTTGCTTTGTATCTTTTTCAAAGAACAATTATGTATCGTCCTAACTCTGTTAAACCGATAATGAGTGACGACATCAAAAATTATTTTTATGAAGTAGAAATTCAAACTAGTGATAATCTGAGTTTATTGGCATGGTATGCTAAATCTTCTAAAGAGTATCCTACTATTATTTATTTTCATGGGAATGCTGGTGATATTGGTGATCGAGTTGATAATCTGCAACCATTTGTTAGGCAAGGTTTTGGTTTGTTACTATTAAGTTATCGTGGATATGGGGGAAATCAAGGCAAGCCTTCTGAGGATGGATTTTATCAAGATGCTAGAGCAGCAGTTAAATTTTTATTAAATACTAAGATAGTAGAATTAAGCCAAATTATTTTCTTTGGAGAGTCCATTGGAACAGGAGTTGCAGTCCAAATGGCGGCTGAATATCCAACAAAAATGCTTATCTTACAATCTCCGTATACTAGCATGGCGGAATTAGCTAAAACTAAATACCCCATATTTCCAGTAGAATGGCTTTTAACAGAACATTATGACTCTATTGCTAAATTTCCAAAGCTTGGTCAAAAAATAATTATTTTTCATGGCTCTAAAGATACGGTGGTGCCAGCTTATATGAGTGAAAAATTATATAGTGTGGCAAGTAATGCCGAGCTATTAATTGAGCCTAGCTCTGATCACGACGACATATTGACAGGTTCTATGGCTGAAAGAATAATAAAATTTATAAATACTGTCTTTAGCCTTAATTAGCTATTTCTATTATAAATATCTGTTTCATCAACGTTTTTGGCTTGTTCTGAGTTATATCTGCAAAAAATACTATAAAAATGGTGAATAACTTACCTATTTATATGGGTAATTGGGTTGAAAAATCTCCAAATTGTTCTAAAATTTAGTATAAGGGTATATAAAACACAATCACGGAAGATTAATAACATTTTCTGTGACTTATGAACATTAAAATCAAGGCATTATGGGTATCATTATTATTATTGCCAATACTTTCAGTAAGTAGCGAAAGTACTACGCAACCATCTTCATCATCAGGAACTTACTATAATCCGAGAATAGAATTAACAGGTAAGCTGGGTTATAGCTCTAAGAAAGGGCAAAGGCGTGATATAGGTCGGTTAGGTTTCGTTTTACCAATATTTCAGAAATTAAATGCAATAACTTATATATCTCTAATAGGCTTAAAGGATACAGCAAAGCATTTTGAAGGTAATTTAGGGGTAGGATATCGACAGTTATTAAGCTCAAATTGGATTGTAGGTGGATATGGTTTCTACGATTTAAGAAGGACAGAGAATGCCAATTTTTTACGCCAAGCAACTTTTGGGGCAGAAGCTCTTTCAGAGAACTTAGAATTTAGAGTAAATGCCTATATTCCTCTTAGCAAAGAATACGAATTATCTAATACGAATTTATATAATGTGCAATATAATCCACAGGCTAATGTTGCAAACATCAATGTAAGTAATAAGCGTATTGTAGAAAGAGCAATCCCTGGGTTTGATGTTGAAATGGGTGGTTCATTATCCAAGAAGGTTGAACTATTCGGGGCTTATTATCATTTTACTTCTAAGGGTGTTAAGCCGGTTATAGGTGGGCGTATTCGCAGTAATATCCATCTTGCTAAATGGTTAGCTGTGGAATTAGAAACAAATTATGATACATCAAGAAAAATGACTAGTTATGGTGGGTTGCGTTTGAGTTGGGATATAGGTTCAGCAAAATCAGGTAATAAACAATGGATAGATAGAAAAATGACTCAATTACCGGTAAGAGATATTGATATCATCCATGGAGAAGCTAGTCAAAAAAATACTAGCTTGGATAGAGACGTTGATTTGCACGGTGGTAAGGCGCTACTTATAGAAGATTTTAATCCTAGCACAGATCAACTAGTGGTATCAGTAGTGCCACCAGGAAATAGTGGAGGAGGTACTGGTGGAGCAACAAATGAATTAAGAGTATTTACTTCATTGGCTGAACTTGAAGAAAGCATTCGCTCTGGATCAATAAAAAGAAGTTCTATTATTAGTGTCTCAAAAGAAAAAGTTACTATTAATTCTTTTGGAGATAATATAAGTACGCAAAATAAGATTGCTAAAAATGAAGAATTAGAACTAGAGCCAAATAAAGATGAACTTGTTGAGGAACAAAATGAAGAACTAGAGCAGACTGAACTTGTAGAAGATGAGATTGTAGAAGATACTGTTGATTTAGACTCCGAAATGTCAGAGTTAGCTATGAATGATGTTATGGATGAAAATATTGAAGAAACTAATCAACCTCCTATTATTACAGAGCATGAAGATGTTGATATGAATTTAGCTGATGAAAATGAAGATGTTCAGAAGGTTAATGAAAATTTAGCAGATGAAAATGAAGATGTTCAGAAGGTTAATGAAAATTTAGCAGATGAAAATTTAGCAGATGATAAATTAGCACAACAAAATGTTGATGTTCCTCAAAATGCAGGGCCTCAAAAAGAAGATCCTAAGAATGATGATAAAATTCCAAAACGAAAGAAAATTCCAAAGGGTATGAAAGGAATATGGGTGACTGATGAAGATGGTAAACAAAAAAGAGTATTAGTTAAGGAAGATAAAGTATCTCAAAAAGATAAGATTAAAAAAGCTAATAAAAA
>PIVX01000324.1 GCA_003353785.1 Gammaproteobacteria bacterium
TCAAATTTGTTTCATCTTGTTTGGTTACGCTATAAAACG
Organism: Gammaproteobacteria bacterium; assembly: GCA_003353785.1. Classification (GTDB taxonomy): domain Bacteria; phylum Pseudomonadota; class Gammaproteobacteria; order PIVX01; family PIVX01; genus PIVX01. The sequence continues at coordinate 40 of PIVX01000324.1, forward strand.
GTCGAAATGTGAGCGAAACCCCGTTAGAACGTTCTTGGTTAAGCAAACGTCTTTTTTGGGATCTATCAAAGGCTGTCTTTGGATGTTTCAGGATACGATATTTTACTTTCTAAATCATAGGGTTATCATTTCCTTATTAGAAATATATTTTCCATCTACCCATCCCTAAAAAAGACACATGAAGAAATTAAGCTTTTAAAAGCAATAGATGTCATAGAAAACAGTGCAAAAGCCACCGATGACCTTGACCCACCAAAAGTAAAAAACCCCATTGCAAAATCCATCAAAATATCATTAATAGCTACAGCAGCCCTATTTGTAACTGGACTTACTGTTCTTGGGTATCAACGCATATCCAGCCCCAAAGAAGCCAGCATTTCAGCAATATTCTCATACAACTTACCATCGAGGAATACTGAATTTAGCGGACGTGAGAATATTTTAAAGCAAATAAAAACTAATCTAGACGCAATAAAGACAAAGATACTGATACTCCCCATGTCTAAAGACAGGGGGAGTATCAGCTCACTAGGCATTGTGGTAACAGGACAAGGTAGCTCAGCGAAAAAATGGCGTAAAGCCCCTAACTTTAGACATGGGGAGTATCAGGTATTTATACAGTTTTTTGTTTGTCTGCTATAGTTAATCTACCCCATGGATGATAAATTAAGCAAGGATGCTTTTCGTTAATGTTTTGGCAAGCTTCCTAGCATTATCATTCGTTATATCCAATTATTTTAATGCTTTTGGTCTTATTTCGGTGAAATTTGCAAATACATTATGGTTAGTAATAGATATAGACAGACTACATTTATCTTCACTACTTAATAAACCAAAATTAAATCTTTGATATTTTATATTCTCAATTCTTTGCTGATCATAAGTTGAAACCTGTATTATCTT
>PIVX01000325.1 GCA_003353785.1 Gammaproteobacteria bacterium
GGCCTTTTGGCATAACACTCGGTAACCTCCCCCTGGTAAGAGGGTGCACGTGGGAAACTCTAGCATCTACTTTCATATAGTCATACATAGTCGAATATAAGCAACTCGAGTAACTAAGTCACTAATTAACTTGTCAAATGTATAGAAACGAAGTCCTATATAACATGTCACTTTGTAACAATTTTTGACTCGTGGGAAAATATCAAATTTATACGTACAGAATATGGGATCATAGCTTTTTCTGGAGCACTGACGATCCCAACTGACGATCATATATACTAATTAGATATATTAGATATATTAGTATATATTAGACCTTGACATGTCCACCATTTAGTAAATATATTAGCTGTACTAATATATATATTAGTACTAATATGCGTATCTCTTATCGGGAACACTACTGTAGCTAGATAGATCAAGATCTTTTTTATGCAATCAATTTGGCGCTACCTGTCGAAGCAGACGATCGTTGAAAAAAAGTGGTGACTGGGTCCGCCAGACAACCACACAGCCAGCCTGTCAGACAGGCAGATAGGCAGACAGAAAAGTAGCGATCTCTCGTGTCACGCGAATTTTCAAGTGTTTGCTAAATAGAAAAAAAAACAAAAAATATTTTACGAAATATTTATGTTTTCACTAAGATGAAATAAAAATTGAAGTTGTGACACTGTTTGAATACTAATACTGTTTGAATACTAATATTTGAATACCAAAGGATCTGCAAATTTGATTATGCCATCATAAACTGACTTTGGTGCTCTAATTCTTGGTAAATTACATTGAAATAGTTTATCATCTTATCACAATAAATATATATTTACTACAGGGTTAACTCCTATAAGACGCAGAATCATATATTCAGATATGATTTATGAAATAAAGGGGATCTCGTCCGAGATAATGAATTATGTATGACTATGAAAAATAATTAAAAATCA
>PIVX01000326.1 GCA_003353785.1 Gammaproteobacteria bacterium
TTCATGAAAATATCATATATATATGATCTATATATGATCTATATATGATTAGATTCTATATATTATGCAATCATATATAGATCATATATATATATTAGTACTAATATATATATATTAGTAGATAATATATATATATTATCTAATCATATATATTATCTAATCATATATATTATCTAATCATATATAATCACCTACCAAAAAAAAAAATACTGCGACACTAACGGGATTCGAACCCAGACTTCAATGCCAAAACCAATTGGCTAGTGTCTTACATATATTCTTGATAATATGTTAAACAAAATAAAAAAAAGATATCATATATAAGCATACTACTTTTGCACTGATCTTACACACACACACACACACTGTCACAGTTACTGTATCACACCGATGAAAACTAGATCATATATATATATTAGTAGCAAAATATACATTTGAACATGACCACAACAAAAAAAACACAAAGTGAATCATTGATCTACAATCTTTGTAAATTGTCACAATAACCACAGCCCGCACCATCCCATTCCTCGCCAGGACTACCATAACCGTGTGATGCACCTGTATCATAATTTGCACGTACACAGGCGTCATGAATCCAATGTAAACAATTTGGACATTGCTCCATATCTAATGAATCATATAGCTCACAATAACAGCTTTTCTCTGCTTTATGCACGAATATCATAATACAATCGTCACGTTTGGCATTGAAATATTTATTTATTGTGCCCTGCAGTGTTTCCATTTTAATCCATATCCTCACTCTCTGTCGAGACTCCATTGCATTCATCAAATATGCCGCAACAAAATGGCTTCCATTAATTCGAAAAATAGCACCTCCGATTTGTCTCTTCTCCTCACCGAAAGATATATTTAATCCATTCATGATATTATTCCATAATGACAAAGGGATCCCTTCCTCGAAACGAATCATAAA
>PIVX01000327.1 GCA_003353785.1 Gammaproteobacteria bacterium
TGAGATTTGCATCGCGTTTGAATATATGAATATGGCTCATTGACCACCAAGCAATCCGATTATACGCTGTCTGAAAGTAAGCACATTTGTAGGTCGGTGCTGTGTGCCTTGGCTGCATTGCATGAGAAGTTGTACGTACATAATGACATTAAGCCGGATAATATCTTGGATAATAATATGGATATAAAATTAATGGTTTTTGTCTGTTGTAATAAGATGGAGAATGAATATACGCCGTTGACGTTGAATAATGGCAGCATTAATTTCCAGAGCTATGAAAAGAAGTTCTTGTCGCCCATTCTGTATACAACTAAATCGGATATCTATTCGTTTGGGATCACAATGTGTGAGATATTGAATGGGTCGCATCGGTTTGAAAAAGAACAGGAAACTAAGAAAATACCGTATAAAATCGCACAGAATATATATTGGATAAATATGATTTTTGCGCAGCCTACGACTCAGTATTTACGCCATTATTTAATGTGATATCGCCAATGGATGCGGGCAAACATGATTTGGTATTCGGTTGCAAATATTGCCTATGATAATCATTTTTTTGCCGATGTTTTTGATGTTTTTGCAGCAATACAAAATATCTAATTTGAATAAAAGTGCCGATGTATTAAAATACGTAAAAATGTGTGAAATTATCGCCAAAGGGGCTATTTTAAATGTTGTGGTACTAATAAAGAGATACAATTTGCGGATCAAACCACCGTGAAAGATGCAACACTGCGTCTAATTTATTAATTGTGATGATAGCTTAATGAAAGCATCTATTTAAAGAAGATTTGGGTTCAAATCCCAATCATCACATTTTATTATTCATATTATTAATCATAAAAACTACTATTTTTTGTTTGTGTTTCTGTTGTATATGTTTGTATACGCTGTAATCTAATATAAAAAAAAAACATATATATTATTCATAAAATA
>PIVX01000328.1 GCA_003353785.1 Gammaproteobacteria bacterium
GATATAACTTGTTCAGTCTTGTTGCAAGGACTTCTTTTTTTAATACAAAATTTAAATCTTATGGATTTGCACTTTGCTTCACCAACTATTTCTTGTTGCTTTTACTTCTTTTCATTTTCTGCCTGTATTCATACCATACATACATATTGATGCCAGTTCTGGGGCTGGCGCCCATTTTATTCTTATACCAGTTATTGAGATGGTTCCCTTCTTATTTAATGATATCATTCTATTCGGAAGGAAAATATGTTAAAAATATAATGTTAAAAGAGGCTTGATTGCTTTCTTAGTTAACATTTTAAGGTTTTTCATATAATGTTAAAAACGAAAACTTTATTTAATCGCTTAGATTTCTAAAAAACATTCTCGCAATTCATTCTCATTCAATTGATTAATTTCATTGCTTGTATTTGGTTGGCGTAGCCTCAGGATTTGAACCTGAATCTCTGGACGCACCCAGTGCTCTTCTATTTTAGTATTCTTGAATTAGCAACTTCTGTAGCTAAATTGGCAGTATTAAAAATGTAAAATTTTTCAGTTTGCAAAGCCAAAAATTAGTCAATTTCTGTTCAGCCAATTCTGTCAACAACAAACAGCTAAAAAAACGCAATATTTGTAATTTTTAATTCTGTTGAATACGACACAAAAAATTCCATCACCATGGCGATCCCCAGCACCCAGACCATCAGCACCACGGATTTCGTCAAATCCGATGGTTTTCATGATCAGGATCAAGAACCAGACAAAAACCCAATCTAATCTAAACCAGACAAAAACATAATCTAATCTAAGCTTGGGATTGGGTTTTTGTCTGGTTTAGATTACATTGAGTTTTTGTCTGGTTTAGATAAGCTTGGGATTGTGTTTTTGTCTGGTTTAGATTACATTGTGTTTTTGTCTGGTTTAGATTACATTGGGTTTTTGTCTGGTTTAGAT
>PIVX01000329.1 GCA_003353785.1 Gammaproteobacteria bacterium
CGGAACGTCAGTCTCATGGGTGTAAACCTGGATGGCCGCAGTTAGGCACAAAGCAGTAAGCCGGAATGTCAGTATCTTGGTGTAATCCTGAATGGTCGCAGCAGAGGAGATCTCCGAAATGAATCAACAGTCACAAGCCAATCAACAGTCACAAACCAATCAACAGTCACAAACCAAACAACAGGACAGCATTCAAGGAGCCACGTTTGGTTGGAGCAAGCAAACAGAGCAATGGATCTGCGGACACACAGCCCAAGACATCAACCCCCATCGTCATAACCATCTCTCAAGAGGGGAGTGCAGGCGCAGCCGGTTAAGAAGAACGTATGATATGTGATTTATCTTAGGAATGTACTTCCGGCCCCTGTTGTATATAAGTTCTGTGTCGTGTTGTAACATCATTGTTGTCCCACATCGCCTTAGTAAAAGGTTACTAACTACCGTTCTTGCCTCTGCTCTTGACGCCACGGACTCCTACATGGTGGAGAACCTACGGCAACGGTTGGTACGTTGTGTACCCTCCGCCCGTCATCATCAATCAACAACAATCAACAGTCAATCAACAATCATCAACAGTCAATCAACAATCATCAACAATCAACAGTCAATCAACAATCAACAATCATCAACAATCAATCATCAACAAAGCGACATCAGTCGTACATGGAGTGGGGAGAAAGCCCCCTAGGAGATGGAGAAAGCCCCCAAGGAGATGGAGAAATCCCCCTCGGAGATGGACAGATCCCCCTAGGAGATGGACGGATCCCCCCTATGGCAAAACGACACAAGGTCGTACATACAAGGAAGGAAACCTCGCCGTTAGCCGGAACGTCAGTCTCATGGGTGTAAACCTGGATGGCCGCAGTTAGGCACAAAGCAGTAAGCCGGAATGTCAGTATCTTGGTGTAATCCTGAATGGTCGCAGCAGAGGAGATC
>PIVX01000083.1 GCA_003353785.1 Gammaproteobacteria bacterium
AATATCTTCCTGTGCTTGAAATAAAACATATTCTTTTGCAATGTGTTTTTTTATTGCATCTACATTTTTTTTTGGTTGATTTACAAAAAAATCTACTGGAAGACCTGTAATAATTTTATGGAGTATATTCCTCATTTCTATTTTAGTAACTGGCAATGGAGTAATAAAATTTTCTTTATTATATCCAGGAATGGGTTTTGAAAATTCTCTACAGACAATTCCCACATTATGCACTAGCTCATCTACAATTTTTTCTCTTGTTACTCTCATTGTTAAACCTGTTTTTTGTTTTATACAGTTATATAATAATTATAGGAATAAAAATCATTTAGTGTATTCTCTACTTTTCTTAGTTTTGTATAATTCCCCATATACGGCTTCAAGTTGTTGTTTTAATGACTGTACTTGGTTTTGTAACAGAGTATTTTTTCTTTTAATTTTTGTATTCTCCGAAACACTCTTTGTATATTTATTATTCAGCATTTCATAGGAAATACTGTTTTTATTTTTACGTTGCTTTTCAATTTTTGCTCTGATTGTAGGATGCTGATATAGCCATGTCTTTGAAACACCAGCAACCTCAGCAACAGAGTTAAAGTTAATAGACAAGTCATGCTCTCGCATATATTTCATAGCATCATTTACTTTAACTAGGGTTGCTGCCCTTTTAGCTTTAGAGGCACGAGCAAGAGCCTGTATTCTTTTATCATGTGGTTTCATATTACCCCTTAAAACTCTTTATTATGGATTCAAGACTCTGTTTGACCTTTATATTCATTTCATATTGCCTATTCCAGTCATTCTTTTTAGCCTCAGCAATTATCTTATTTGTCATCTGTAGCTGTTTTTTATGCTGAGGAAGAAAATCCTTATGTGTTCTAAAGTGTACGCAGCTTAAACATGCATTCGCATGAGGACAACTCTGCTGCGGAGATGGCAATCCACATATTCCATTCGGCAAAGCCTGTGACATCACATTATGCTTTAGCCATTTGGCATCATTAAATTTACGGCTATTTTTTATTTTAGTGGCTTTACCTTGGATATTGACTAATTCACCTTGATACTCATTAAAAGCTTTCTTCATTGTTTCATTGTGAATATAAGCATATCTAGCAGTCATTTCCGCCGATTCATGGCCTAAATATTTCTGTACAATGGTTTGAGGAACACTTGAATTTATCATGCGTGTACCCAATGTATGTCTAAACTGATGGGAATGAAATCCCCATATATTACCATTTTCGTCCAATATTTTGTGTTCTTTAGCTAACTGATTTAAAGATTCATTAACCCAACGTCCAGAAATATGCGCTGTTTTTTGTTTATTCCTAGCAGGAAATAATAAAGAAGATTTTTTAACTAGTTGTTGCTGTGATTTTATTGCATCAATGCACTCATCTGCAATAGGTATTAAATATGATTTCTTTAATTTTTTATCGTTTATCTTCAAGAAATAATCCCCTTGCTCATCTTTAGACAGACAATCATAAGGCATTGCACATATTTCGCCAAGCCTTCTTCCTGTTTCAAGTAATATTATTATTAGATTTTGCATATATTCTGGTAGATGATGTATGTTTTTATGTAACTGCGACATTACAAATTCAGGAATAAATTTAGGAACATGTTCAATTTTAGCTACTAAGTCTGATGAAAATACTAACGGCTCTGTTGGCCATTTCAACCATTTTTCTTGTAGAATCACGCTATGTAAAGTTCTTATGTGAGTTAGGCACATATTCTTTGATACTATCCCTATATTCGAACTTGCTAGGAAAGATATATACTTGACTATGAGTTTTCTATTTATATCTGTAGGTAATATATTCTTTTTGCAACTTGATAGAAAGACCGCAAAAGGATTAAGTCGATTTATATAACTATAACAAGTAGCAAAACTACGTGTTGCTGATTGATAATGGACAAATTTTTTCACAACCTTTTTTAGCCATTTGGGATGTAATCTACTAAAATTAAAATGATACATTCCATTGATAGAATCTGGCTGCAAGCCCAGTTCTTCAGCTTTCCAAATATCTCTTTTAAATAAATTATTTCTAGTTGAAGTTTTATTTTTTCTAACTGCATTCATTGGACACCTTTTTCTTATTGTTTTGATAAATTTTAAACTGTTTCTTTAATTCTTTTTGACTGATATGCGCATAAGTATCAATCGTAGTTTGAACATTAGAATGACCTAATCGTTTCTGAACTAAAGCAGGATCCCAGCCATGATTAATTAACTCAGTTGCATGAGTATGTCTGAACATATGTGCAGTAACATTAAAGCCTACTTTATTGCTTAATCTCTTAAGTAAATTCCTTGCTCCGCTATAAGTTAAAGGTTGTCTGGTTAAATAATTCATAAAAACATAATCACTATCCTCAACTAACTCATATTCAACATCTAAATATTCGCTATATAAACTCATTAATTCCGATGATACACAGACAATATTTTGATTTTTTGATTTGTTCCTAGATTGGTTGACATTATCTAAACGATAGATAAGATGGATCTCATTATCCCAACTCTTTATGTCGCTATGTCTTAAACCTAATGCCTGACCAATTCGCATGCCAGTTTCATATAGCAAGTTTAGCAAAAATTGATCTCTCAAATTATTACATGAATCCAGCAGCTTGGATATTTGCTGATTATTTAGAGTTTTTACAATATTTTTAGGTTCCTTTAATTTTATAATACGTTTCCATATGGGTTTATGTTTATATATATGATGCAAAAGTGATTTATGACGATTTACTGGCAAATTACAAGCTTCTGTTAAACTTATATCTGTATTACCTAATTGCTTATGGTATCTGTAAAAACTTGCTAGTGCTGATAATATTGTATTTACTGTACGTTCTGTTCTACGAATCTCCTTACTTTCATGTATATGAACTATTTTTAGATCATTGCTTCTTAACCAATGTATAAACTTTGCAAGATCAGCAATTGTTATTTTTTTCCACGTTTTTTTAGTATGTGTTAGATATTCCCAAAATAACTTTAAATGATTAGCATAACTTTGAATTGTTGATGGCGAGCTTTCTATATCATATAAATAACCTATATATGATTCTATTGGCTCTATGGGTAATAAATCTTCACCTATTACCAACCAGATGTATTTATGATCATCAAACTTAACTTTTTGCACTTTCATTAGCATTCCTTATACACATATTCCAATTAAGGTGTATAATAGACAATGCTATGTACGTTGTGAACGATTTATTAAAGGGAACAGATAATAAATTTTACTGGAAATATAGAGTTTGAATGTTTAGGGATAACCTACTATATAAGTACAAATAAGACTATTAAGATAAAAGATGTTACTGGCATTATAAGAGGAGAATTAAATGAGTGAAAAAAATAGATATTTCGTCAAGTTTAGACCATATAATGATAATACATTATCGATGCTAATTAATAAACAAATTAAATTTTCAACTGTATATGAATTTAATGATCCTAATGAGCTTCATTATATTATTTCTCAGAGACTAAAGGAAGATCATGAAAAAGATAAGAAAATTATTGAGTTAACAAAAAATTTTTATTGTAAACAAAAAAACATAGCTGCCCTTCCTGAAAACTTAAAAATAGAGGATGATTATGACTACTCGAAATTAAGCAATTTCTTCCGATGGTTAGAAGATTTTGATTTTAGCGGAGATAATGAGATACCTGAAAATCACTTAGGTATTTTAGCAAAGAACATAGCTCTTTCATCTGTTGGGATTTTTTCTATTTCAGATGTGAATGTATTCGAAGATGATAGTGCACATCTCATGTTTGCACATTATGGAGATAATCTAAAAG
>PIVX01000033.1 GCA_003353785.1 Gammaproteobacteria bacterium
ACTTCGTTCATTACCGTACATTACCCTGGATTCTACTCGGGCAGAATATGGCTGCGTAGGAGGAGGGGGCTTAATAGGATTAGCTAATAGTACTGAGCGTTGTTCTGGGGTTAGAATAGTAGGGATTGCACCAAATATAATAGGAGCAAAACTGAGTAAGATGGAGAAATATTTTAATTTGGTTAAATGCTTCATATCTAAATAATACGGTGTTATATATTCTTTTACTATGTATATCTTTTTATTAAAAGTTCTTCGTTGTTGATAACTAATAGCCTTATTAAATTATAGGGTTATAAAAATTTTTAGTTATGTGAGATTTTACTATAATTACAAGATTTGTGCAAATAAATTTCACTAAGTAGAAAAAAATCACTTAACTGACTGATATTGAGCTATAACAGTGGTCTAATTATTCCTATAACTATTCTTCTATTTAAATTTCTAATTTCTTGAGGGGAAAGATCACCATCTGGATCAATTTCTTTTTGTCTTGAGTCAGCATAAGCAACAGCTTTTAGTGTTCTAGGAGATATTCCCATAGCTATAAAATATTTTACTACATTTGTTGCTCTGTGTGCAGAAAGTTCCCAATTTGAGGGATATTGTTTTGAGATAATGGGTAAATTATCAGTATATCCAGAGACTTCAATTTGTAGATCTTCCAAATTCATTTCTCTGACAACTTTTACAAGTTCCTTAAGGACTTTTTTAGAGACTTCCTTAACTTTAGCAGAGCCTGTGTGATATAGCACTTTGTCTTTTAATTCTATGTATACACCTTCAGCTTTTTTTGATATTTCAATTTGATTATTTAATTTTAAATCATCAACAACTTTGTCTAATTTTTCACTTAGATCTTTAAATGGGGTAAGTTCTTTATTTTCTGTTAGCAGTAAGGTCTCATTCATGCTTTCTTTAAGAATTTCTATTTTAGTTTGACTAACTTCAGATACTGAGATTATTAAAACGAAGAAGGTGAGTAGCAGAGTTATCATATCTGCATAAGTAAACAGCCAGTCGTCCTCAGATACTACTTCGTCAAATTCTCCTCCTCGGCCAAGACTATCAGCGTCAAAGGAGTTGTTATCCTGGTGAATAGAAGGCTCTTCTTTAGACATGTAACATTAGCCTTTTTGTTTTTCAGTTTTAGCTTGGTAGTGGAAATCTGCGGTAAGTAAGCTGTTTAGACGATCTTGTACTATCATAGTTTCTAATTTAAGTGGTAGGATACTAAATCCTTCGATGATTAATTTATCACGATATGAAGAAAGCATAAGTCTTTGGTTTAGCTGGGTTGATGCTGGTTTGAAAAGCATTTGGGCTAACATTATGCCATATAAAGTTGTAATTAACGCTAGAGCTAGCCCCTGGCCAAGTGCTCCGATATCTCCTTCTAAGTGATCAAGCATAACGACAAGACCAACAACTGTACCAACCATACCAAAAGCTGGAGCAAAAGAAGTTAGGGAATTAAGAACATTAATTCGTCTTTTCATCTCTTGAAATCTATTTTGAGCTGTAAGTGATAGCATATAGTTGATATTTTTACTATCGTAACCTGAGGATAATAATTCTATACCCTGGACAATAATATTGTCTTTTCTCTCGTTTTTAGTTAGGCTTTCTTCGATAGCGGTGATCCCTTGACTTCTTAACATTCTATTCCATTCCATGAATCTTGCAATATCTAACCGTAGAGCTTTTTGTGAATATTTACTAGGGAGAAACAATGAAATAATGTCACCAATTGAGAGAAAGACATTTTTAGCTCCGTAACTAACAAATGTTGCTGCAAGAGTACCCCCTAAAACTAGCATGAGACTGGGTATATTAAGAAATATAAAATAGTTTGATGTACTGGTTTTTACAGAATATATAAATAAACCAATAACCGAGCTAAAGCCAATTAAAGTACTTACAGAAATCATATTATTACCTACTAATTATATTAATTATCACTTTCTTCAGATTTTTTACTGTCTAATTTAACTAAATCGGCAACTGCTAAGCGATTATGTTTAATCAAGTGCCGTACAATATTAGTAATATTTTGTTTTGCATCATCAATTTGTTGTTGTTTTAATTTTCCTTTGTTCAAAGAAATTTCCTCAACTACAGCAGATGTTAATCTATTAGGTAATGCTTCCAAGATATGTGCTGAGAACTCTTCAGAAACATCTTGTAAAGACACAGCGATATCATTTCTTGGGAACTCTCTGACAATAGTTTTTAGAATTTTAGTAGGTATTCTCATTAAGTCATCAAATATGAAGAAGATATCACGCAATTTGTAATATGTATCAGGGCTGTCACTTTGTAACTTGGATAAGAACTCATTAACTCCAGCTTGGCTCATATTATCTAACATATTGAGTAGCAATTGAATTCCATCTATATCAATATTTGAGTAACTAGGTACTCTTTGAGCTCTAATTGCTAATTTATTAGCAATGTCCTTGAATGATTCTATTGGTAATTTGTCAAATTGTGATAATTCAAAAGCAACACTAGCTTGTTCGGCTTTATTGATTGATTGAATTACTTCTGCTGCACGTCCAGCAGGTAATTGTGATAAAGCTAATGCAGTTATCTTAGGAGATTCTTCTTGTAGCAAGTAAAGAACCTGTGAGTTATCTAGATTATCAAGGAAATGGAATGGGCGGTATTTAACTCCTCCTGATTCATTTCTTTCCGCAAGTTGAGTTGTGAATTGTTCAAAATGATCAGCTATTTCTTCTTTATCAAGAGGATTATTTTTAATAAATGCTTTGATGCTGCTCATGTCCGTATTTGGATATAGCTTATGAAACAATCTTTCCCCTAGGGTTAGATAGATTGAGGCTAAAACTTTTTCTGCGTCTTGACCCATTTTAACTTCATTAAGCATTTCTTCAGCCAGGCCTTTATTGCTTAAGCTTATGCTGACTAAATCTTGCTTGGTATACTCAAGGCGAGGCGACATTGATTCACTAATGCTTTCAGATGCAGCTGCTGGGCTCATTTGTGTTGTGGCTGTTTTTTGCGATTGTTGTGAGTCTTTGTTTTTAAACTTGCGAATTAGTACTACACAAAGAACGATGCCGCCTACTATGAAGATAAAGGCAATAACCCCAATGATTAAATAGTACAGTGCGTTCTGACCAAGAGAAGATGCATCAGCATTTTTGGCTGCATTGAACATATCGCCAATACTGGATTTTGTAAAGTTAGCTTTAGATATCTCTAGATTATCTCCTCTAATTTGATCTAGGTTAGCCTTATGAGAAACTAGATTTTTAACAAAATCTTCTTGTTCTTGACTAATTCCACTATCAAGGGTTAGTTTTACGGATATCTTATTAATTTTTCTAAATGTAGTTTGAATTTTATCTTTTGATGGAAGTACAGCCGCTTTTAAATCATGAGGTCTAATATTAGGCAAGGTACCAGGCAACTGATAATCAGCGATTTCATCACTAGAATCAAGTTGTTCTAGTGTTTGTTCTTTTTCCATACGCTGAATTTTTGATATATCAGCATCTATAGACACAACAAAGTTAGTATTTCCTAAATATGCGCTAATATCTTGAGTAAGACGTGACTCAAGACTATTTTCATATTCACTGACAGTAACTTCATCTGCCGGAATAACTACATCATAAGTTTCTTTGGCTGAAAGTGAGTTAGAAATAACTAACAGTAAAGAAAGTATTATCGCTCTATGTTTCATTCTTTAATTCCTAGTTTTTTTAAGGTTGTGCTAATGTCTGTTAAAGTTGGGTCTAACTCTAATGCTCGTTGCCATGAGTAAACAGCATCTTGAGTTTTCTGTAACTTAAATAAAATACTCCCTCTTAGAGCATTAGCTAACGGATTATCTGCAGCACGGTCAATAGCTGTGTCAATGGTTGCTAATGCTTTATTATAGTCTTTTTTGTAGAATAAAGATTGAGCTTCCATAAGTAATTTTTGTGATGCATATATGTCTTGTCTTAGCTTATCCATTTGTTTTTGCTGAGGTAAATCCATTAAGAAGGCAACATTTTCGTCACTTGCATCAATATTCATTTCAACTTCAAAGCCAGGACCGTACCTTTTCACTTTAATTTTACCGTCTTCAGCAGGAGCACTGTTTTTTCTGTTGTCTGCCGTATTAGCGCCAAGAGCAGGGATATTTTTTTCTTGAGTAGGTGTTTGGCCGATTTCACGGTCTTGTTTTGCCTCTTCTTCAAGCTCATCATCAAGTGATGCACAGCCAAAAAGTCCAATAGACATAATCAGCGTCAAGATTAAAGAGTTAATAACAGTTTTATATTTTTTAATCATCTTACCATCCTACAATCTAATTCCTAAAGTTAGGTCATAACTAGTGCCGCCAAATTCAGCTGTATCACTTAAATTTTCCGCACTACTAAAAGTTAATTCTTTTTTCGGCATATATTGCCCTCCCATACTAATGTAACCAAATCTTTGGAAGGGAATTTCAATACCGTATCTAAAGAATACGCTAAATTGATTCTTGTAATATGCAGGGCCAGCAGCAATATACAAATTAGTTTTTAAGTGTTTCATCAATGGAAGAATATCTATAACGACTCTACCTTCTCCAGCAAAGCCACTAAACTTAAATTTGCTTCTATTTGCAAGAGGTCCAAAATATTCGATTCCAATTGAGAATTCTACACGGTCGGCAGCACTGAATCTTTCTCTAAGTCTAATACCAGCCTTGGCGATATTATCTACCTTCTCATTTGCTTTATTAGTATCTGATGATTTGCGTTCTAGGTCGAATCCTAATATGCCGACATAGATATCTAAGTTAAAGTGGCTATAGGCGCTTGGGTCGTAAGGTCCGCTATATTGTTTGCTCCAAATAATTTGGTTATCCATTGTTTGCACTAAATCAAAAGTAAGCACAATTCGATCACCATCGATAAAAGCATCCCACATTAAAAAAGCATCGATATCTAAGTTACGTCCTTTTTTACGTAAGCTTTCATTATTTTGTAAAACACTATCAAAACCTAATTGATTGTTTGTAATAGATATTTTCCTTGAACCACATTCTAGGCATTGGATGATTTTAAAACGTTCCTCTGCAATTATTCTATCATTTATTCTTTTAGCTATCAGTGTTCTGGTTCTCTTTGGCATCTTGCTTTTATTCTTTGTTTTTTCAACAATTGATATTCTTTTAACAAGAGATGGAATTCGTCTGAATTCAGATTTTATTAAAATTATTTGTGATCTTAAAAATTGCCCATAGGCAGCATATGTTTTTTCTTGTTGTTCATATACATCTGCTTGCGCGCTTAACAAAATAGTGAGTGATACGCTTAGTATTATTCTTGTAATTAATTGTCTCAGCATTATCTTAGTCCTAAAAAAAACCATCTTGACACAAATATAACATAAATGTCAATATATAAGAGCATATGTCATATTTACTAAATTTAAAAATAACACATTCTAGCATTGAAGATTATAGTATTAAATACTTATTTGTATAATAATGCTAAACTATAATAAGGTTTTCTGTATTATATGCACGCTAATTGTTTTTTAATTGGACTGCTGAAGGAAATTTATGAATATTATTATGAATATTATTATGAATATTATAAGTGATACTAATAGAAATTTTTTTTGCTCTAGTCTGAACAGGCTTACTAAATTTCTTTTAGTAATGTACTTTGTAAACCCATCTTATGGGCAAGAGTTTGTGGAGGATGCTGATGCTGTTCCTGTTCCTGTTATGCCTATAGCAAAATATGTTCAATATGCTGCTAATGGATATTATCTTTCAATTTGGCCAGGTTTTTCCGCTACTTTTTCTTCTAAGAGTGATCAACAAGATTTAAATCAACAGAATAATTTTCAGTCCTCAATTCCATTTTCTGCAAGTGTTGGAGTTAGTTTAAAATTTGGTAGAAAACTTGGGGCAGTTAGATCCGAGTTAGAATTTAATTATATTAATGTAATAGACGTAGTTATTGGGTTTCAAAACCAAACTGTTAATGTTCCAGTGCCAGCAACGACCCTTTCTCTTTCTAATCCTACTACTGGCGGGACCACACCTCTTGTGATTGGCGGTGCTGGCCAAACTTTTCCGGTCGATATTCCTATAAAACCAAAATTTATAAATAGAGGAACGAGCCATCTTTTCGCACCTGCAATAAATTTTTATTATGATGATATTCGCACATATGGTCCTTACACGCCTTTTGTTGGGTTTGGTTTAGGATATATCTATAAGCGTACAGTTGTTAAAATACCAGTTAACAAGAAGACAGTTAAAACGGATAGTAATATTTTCTTACAGGTAATGATGGGGATGGAGTTTCATTTCAAAAGAAATTTTTCTTTTGGTACTGAAATAAAATATATGCTCTTGCCTGATGCTTCCTCTGACTTTAAGGACATTTTAGAACATATAGGATTTTATAATTTCCTAGGACATTTCCGTTATAGCATTGGTTTCACATATAGGTTTGATTGATTATTTACAATTGGTCGCGAAGTTCTCGCAGTTTGTTCATTCGTTCTTGCAATTGTGTTAGTTGTATATTAATTGTTGTTTTAGTTTGTGCTGCCAGTACTTTGAGTTTTCTTTTCGCTTCCTCTCGTCTTGCTGCAACAAGTGTGTTTACATCCATGTTCTGGTTTAAATGTAATACTTCAAGTCTTGTGTCATTGCTATCGGATATACAATTATCAATCGCTCCAAGAGGTTGTATCTTATGCTGCCCTAGTGTTGCTAGCCCGACGATGTTTTTTAATTCATCGTCGGACATGTTTTCTATACCTTTGGTGCCATTACCATCTAGAATTAAAATATTATTAATTCTATCCGGCGCATGATTTAATTTATGCACAGAAGAATACATAGCATTTCCGCTTGATTTTTTGTTACTGTTAATAACAGCATTTTTCCCATCAAAAGTTTGTGAGCTAAATTCTTGACCAATTCTAGTATTAACAGTTGTTATTGCATCGATATCGCGTATTGGCATTTGAGTCATCTTTATTTCTAAAGAACTTAATTTTTGCACTTGTTTTCCACCAAACATCCAGTTGAAGGTAATGCCACCAAATCCAGCAAATTTGCGTTGGTTGTCGTAGGTAAATTCAGCATCAAAAGATACCATAGTATTTAGTTTGAATGATGTTCTAATAGACAAACCATAGATATTTTTGAAATCCGCATGGTAGAAGAAAAATGGTTTAAAATATAAGCTTAAAGAGCTATTTTTTGAAAGGCCGCCGCCAACTTCTACATCAAACCCAGGCCGAACAACCTCATAACTACTATCTCCTAGATTTCTAACTATTGTTTGGGGGCCTCTAAAGGTTGCTTCTACATAGTGCTCTGTTGCAATCAAAAATTTAGTTTTAAATGGGATATAAAAATTTATCCTTGCTTCTCTATCTTCACACAAATATTCAACTCCCAAGGTCAGTTGATTTACACTGTTATTATGTTTTGTAAGCCTATAATCGTGAAAAATGTATGTCCCTAAAATGAAATAATCTTCTAGTTTACGAAAACCTATAGATGAATTTACTTCAAAATTTGTGACGGTATCAATCATTGTTATAAAATTAAAATAAGTTAGCTTTAATGGGGTTTGGTTAAGTGGTACTAGTAATTGTGGTCTTAGTATATGGCGCGGGTGACCTATTTTAATATTAGTGGTAATTCTGGGGAAATATTTTTTATTGGGGACATTGTAAAAATGTTTATTCATTAATCGAGCGTGCTCTAATTTAGCAATTTCTTCATCGGATAGGTATTGTTCTGACTCAGGAATTTTTTTTTCAACAAAACTTGATTCATGGGGTTTAATGATAGGGGTTTTTTTGACCGGCTGTTTTTTAACAACGGCTTTATCACTGTTTAACCATTGTTCTTCATTTAAGGAATTATTGTCGGCGTAGACAACTGAGCATAGACAACAAATAGTTAAAGCTGCAAATGTAATTTTAATTTGATCTAGTGCTCCCATATTGACAATAACTATATATTACTTCTGTGTATAGTTGACATTCTCACCTTTCTAAAAGAAAGGAGAATTTTAAAAAGTCCTTGCGGACTTGTTTTATTTCTGTTTCATAGTGGCGCTAATATTGCCACTTTACAGACTTTACATCCCGACTGCCGGCCGGTAGGTTCTTTCTAGAACAGAAACCATGTTAATGTAGATTATTCTGATTGTCAAAGACATGCCTTATATCATCTATCATCAGTACTAGGATTTACGATGCAAATGATAAGTAACTAATTTTGGATTGGAGCAGAATTTTAGTAATTGTTCGAGAATCGATATAGGAATTAATTTTATTCTTATAAGTTAGTTTCACAAAATTGTAACTGCTTGACTTTTTTGACAAATAAATTGAGAATACTTTCTAGTTTTGGCTATGTAGCTCAGTTGGTTAGAGCGCGGCATTCATAATGCTGAGGTCGGTGGTTCAAGTCCACCCATAGCCACAGTTTTAATGAAGACTTAAATAAGTTTTAAAAAACATCAATAAAATCAGCTTGTTGTATTAATTATGACGAAAGGTATATATATGTTTTTTAGAGCTATACTTAAATAATGTAATTTCTTATTTAAGGGGTAGACATGAATAAAGGTTTTACGGTAGTTGAATTACTTATAGTAATTATCATTATTGCAATAATAAGTGTAATAGCATTGCCACAATTTATTAATGCGCAAGATAGAGGCAAGCAAAGTCAAACAGTTGGTAATTTAAGAAGTGTTGGAAATGCTTTGGCACTATACCATACGGATAATAATACTTATCCTGTTACGATATCTATAGATACAGTGAAAAGTACTTTGGAAGATGGTGGGTATATGAGTTCTGTGCCTACTACCGATGGATGGGATCAAACATTGCAAGTTGTTTCTACTGCAACTACCTATAGTATTTGGTCTTGTGGCAAATCTAATGGGGATACTTGTGTTATTGAAGCCGTGCCCAAGGGAGTTATTAGTGTATTTACCGATCAGATAATTTTGATAGATAGTGCTTTTGTACAATATCCAGCAGGTGCACAGAATTAATATAGTGAATAAATTAGGAAAAACTTCAAATATGAAAATTGCTAATTCACCGGTTAAGGGTTTTACGGTAGTAGAATTGATAATAACTATTATTATAATAGCCATAATTGGTTCTATAATAGTGGCTTTATTGCCGAATATGACGGATTCTAGTCGACAAGCTAGTACAGTAACAAATTTACGTTCTATTTCTAGCTCACTTTCTTTATATAGAGCAGATCACAATGCTTACCCTGTTGTTGATAATATTGAAGCATTGGCTACAATTTTAGAGCCTGACTACATAAGTAAAATGGTTCTAAGTGATGGTTGGGGTAAAAATTTTTCTGCTAATTCAACAAAACTGACATTTACTATAGGTAGTGGAGGAAAAGGTTGGGATGGTAAGTCGGCATTGACTTCACAGCCCGATGGGCCAATTTATACATTTGAAGATGATATAATCGTAACAGATGGAATTTTTACTCAATTTCCTGCTAGGGCTAGTAAGTAAATTGGACAAATAGATATACTTTTTCTAGACTGAAATAAATAGTTTTGTTTAAAGGGTTTTGTTATGCAAAAGATACTGCTGATCTTATTGTTTCCTCAACTATTGTTTGCTTCATATCTTAGTATTCCAGATACCAATTATTTTGGTAAGAGACCTTGCATAACATTTGATATATGTGAGGGTCTAGCTAATGCTGGAAATGAATATGCAAGAACTACTCTTGCACTTTTTTATCTAGAAGGTAAAGGTAGGGTTAAGAAGAATGTGAAAAAAGGACTAAAAATGCTAAGATTTTCTGCTAGAAATAATGATTATCATCTTGCTCAAGCTATCTTAGGAATAATGTATAAAAATGGGGATTATTTTAAGGTGGATCCAATTAAATCAGCTACTTGGATGTTAAAATCTGCTATCCATGGATTTGCTCTTGCTCAATACCATATAGGTATGATGTATTTAGAAGGATATGGAGTTAATCGAAATATGAAATTAGCAGTTTACTGGATTAAGCAAGGAGCTAGTAGAGGCCAATTAGATGCTATGAAGCAATTAGGTATTATGTATATTCAAGGAAAAGGAGTTACTCTAAGTATCAAACGTGGTGAAGCATGGATGAGAAAAGCTATTGGCACTTGCCCCATTACTAGAATTCATCAATGAGATCTTGATAAAACAAATTCAGCAAGTTCTTCCAGTGCATCACGATAAGTAGAATTAGCAATTTTCAGTAGATGAGTGACTGCATGATCTATTTGTTGCACAGCAAGTTTTCTAGAAAGCGCAATGGCGTCAGTTTTATTTATTATTTCTATAATTTGATCTAGTTTATCATACGAACTATTTTGAATAGCTTGTTTAATTAAATTTTTTTCTTTAATGGAACTTTCTTGGATTGCGTATATCAAAGGGATGGTTATTTTTCCTTCACCCAAGTCATTACCAATTTGTTTTCCTAAATCGGAACTTGAAGACGAGTAATCTAGGATATCATCAATTATTTGAAATGCTCTACCAAGGTAATGTCCAAATTGTGCCATTGCATTTATATCTTCTTCTTCAGCATTTGCTAGAATAGGTCCCATTTGTGTTGCTGCCTCAAATAATACAGCAGTTTTATGATGAATAATTTCTATGTATTGTTCTATAGAAATGTCAGGATTATTTACGTATAGCAATTGTTGGATTTCTCCTTGAGTTATTATATTTGAGGTGTTTGCTAAGATTGTTAAAATCCTTTGATTGTGTATTTTGGCTAGTAATTGGAATGCTTTAGAGAAAATATAATCTCCAACTAAAATAGATGCTTTATTTCCCCAAATCATATGTGCTGCTGTATGACCTCTTCTAGTATTGGCATTATCTATGACATCATCGTGTAATAAACTAGAAATATGGAAAAATTCAATAACGGTTGCTAGATCTAAAATATTTTGGTTGATAGAGTCAAAACATTTGGCACTTAATAGTACAGTTAAAGATCGTAGTTTTTTTCCACCAGTTATGGTTGTATGATTGCTAATATCATTAATTAATGGGATTGGGTTAGCAATTATATCTTTGATACCAGTGTTTATTAAATCTAGTTCTTCATTAACTAGTTGATATATATTTTCCATGATAAAATTTACACATTAAATCTAAAGTGTATTATATCTCCATCTTGAGTAATATAGTCTTTACCTTCAATTCGTAGCTTACCAGCATTCTTAGCTCCAGTTTCACCGTTATATTTAATAAAATCTTGATAGCTTGTTACTTCCGCTTTAATAAAGCCATGTTCAAAATCACTGTGAATTCTTCCAGCTGCTTGTGGAGCTAAAGCCCCTTTAGGGAAGGTCCAGGCTCGGACTTCTTTTTCTCCTGCAGTAAAATAAGTTTCTAGACCAAGAAGATTATAACCAGCTTTAATCATGGCTTCTAGGCCAGTTTGTTGCAAACCCATTTCTTGTAGAAATTGTTGTTTTTCTTCTGGAGATAATTCAGTAAGCTCAACTTCTAGTTTTGCGGATATTGGCACAACTAAAATATTTTGTTTGGTTGCATATTCTAATAAATAATTATAATGAGGGTTTTTTATGTCTTGAGTATCTTCGATATTAGCTATAATTAAAGTAGGCTTGGTAGTTAAAAAATTAAATTGTTGTAAATTTTCAGATAACTCTGGTTCGTGATTAGCAATAATAAGTTGTCCTTGTTCAAGAATATTTTTAGTTTTCTTTAAATATTCTAAGTCTTCTTTAGCTTTTTTATCCTGGGCTTTGATTAATTTTTGTTGTTTTATGATCTGTTTCTCACAAGTTTCAAGATCAGCTAAAATTAATTCCATATTAATGATTTCAATATCTTGAACAGGATCAACTTTGTTATGTACATGAGTTACTAGATCATCATCAAAGCATCTAACAACATGGGCTATGGCTTCAGTTTGGCGAATATTAGCTAAAAATTTATTGCCAAGCCCTTCTCCTTTGGATGCTCCTTTAACTAATCCTGCAATATCAACAAATTCCATAGTGGTTGGAATTACTTGTTTTGGATTTATTATTTTTGCAATTTGATTTAATCTTTGATCTGGTACAGGTACTATTCCTACGTTTGGTTCTATAGTACAGAAAGGGTAGTTGTCTGCTGAGATAGAGCTGTTTGTTAACGCGTTAAAAATTGTTGATTTACCTACATTTGGTAATCCCACTATTCCACATTTAAATCCCATGTTAAACCCTCGTGTGTAATTGATTCATTATATTATGATGATTTCCTTGTAAAAAATCTGGTACTAATGGAATGACTTCTATTAACTTATTTATAATTATATTTTGTTGTGATTTTGTAGGTTTTTGTAAAACATAACTGTGCACTTCCTCACTATTATTTGGTCTACCAACGCCTATTCTTAAACGATAAAAATTTCTAACTCCTAATGCTTGTATAATATCTTTTAAGCCGTTATGTCCCCCATGACCTCCATCAAACTTAAGTCTAATGTCTCCGGGATCGATATCTATGTCATCATGAGCTATTAGAATAGATTCTACGGGGAGCTTATAATATTTTATTAGCAAAGAAATAGCTCTGCCACTGCAGTTCATATATGTTGTAGGCTTGAATAGTCTGATTTTATCAACTCCAAGTTGAAAATCAGCAACAGAAGATTGATTTTTACTATCTAAACGCCAGGTACAATCATACTGTTTTGAAATTAGATCTAGAAACCAAAAGCCAGCGTTGTGCCTAGTAATTTCATAACGTTGCTCAGGGTTTCCAAGCCCTATAATAGCTTGAATTTTTGTATTCATATGAATACTTCTTAAGATTTTTCTTGTTCAGTATCTGTTTTTGGTGTTCCTGCTTCTGCTTCTGTATCTGTTGCAGAATCTACTTCAGAAATTTCTTCAACTGGCTGTGCTTTAACTTTATGGATACTTACTACAGGTAAATCATTTTCTTCTCCATGAGTCAATTGTATTATTTCTGTTTTTTCTGGAACTTCAAGCTCTGCTAGATGAATAGATTGATCTAATTCAAGTTTAGAAATATCTACATTAATAAATTCTGGTAGATCTTTGGGTAAGCATTTAATTTCAATTTCTGTCATAAGATGTGATACAGAACCACCGTCTTTCACGCCAGGAGCAATATCTTCTCCTATGAAGTGTAATGGAATTTTCATTGTGATGGCTTCTTTAGCTTTTATCCGCAAAAAATCCATATGCAAAATTTCTTGCCGATGGGGGTGTCGATGAATATCTTTAATAACAACCTGTTCTTTTTGACCGTCTATACTTAGAGTTAAAATATGGGAGAAAAAAGCTTCATTTTTTGTCACTCTTAATATTTGGTTATGATTTATGTTTATAGGTGTTGGTTTATTGTTGCCACCATAGATTATAGCAGGCATTAAGCCTTGTAAACGACGTGTTCTTTTTGCATGACTTTTGCCAACAGTATCCCTTTTAGTCGCATTTAATTCGAAATTACTAGCCATAATTAACTTCTCCTAGAGATATAACTTAAATTTTGTACAATACTTAACAAGAGATAGAATTATACATAATCTTTAACAAGAAATCACTTGATTCTATGTATATCTTTTGCGTAGAATACTCTTTTTATACAGGCGATAGCGATTATCTATGGCTAATAGGTGTTAACGATGATAGAAAAATACGCAGTTATCCAAAGCGGTGGTAAACAATATAGGGTTGGAGTAGGTCAACAATTAAAGCTTGAACTTATAGATGTGGCTGTAGGGAAAACAGTGAAATTTGATTCTGTCTTAGTAGTTGGTAGTGGAGAAGATATTGCTATGGGAGCTCCTATGCTAGAAGAAGCTTTTGTCGAGGCAGAAGTTATTAATCATGGACGTCATAAAAAGATAGAGATCATCAAATTTAAGCGTCGTAAGCACTACATGAAAAGAGCGGGGCATAGACAAGGTTTTACGGAAGTTAAAATTACAAATATTAATAATTGATCGGAGTTGCTAGATGGCACATAAGAAAGCTGGTGGTAGTACAAGAAATGGTAGAGATTCGAATCCTAAGTATTTAGGGGTTAAAGTATTCGGTGGTCAGTCTATTTCAGCTGGTAATATTATTGTTAGACAACGTGGAACAAGATATTTTGCTGGTGACAATGTAGGTATAGGATCTGATCATACCTTATTTGCTTTAACAGATGGTGCGGTGAAATTTACTGTTAAGGGCCCAAAGAAACGTAAATATATATCGGTACTAACACAAAGCTAGTTGAGCTCTCTTCTCTTGATTGTAAGACAATTTATCATTCATGTTATTTTAAAACTATCGCATTTCTGGTGGAGAATCTAAGGTATGTATTTGATAATCAAAGCAATTGACACTTTGGGCTGGTAGTCTGGATGTAAAGTCTTTGGAGTGGCAGTATTGGCACTATAGTGAAATAGAAACCGAGCAAGGTCGTGAGGTCTTGTTAAGAGCCACCTTGCTTTTAGTAAGGTGAGGATATCAACTGTGAAATTTATCGATGAAGCTAAAATCGTAGTTATTGCTGGTAAGGGCGGTGATGGATGTCTTAGTTTCCGTCGTGAAAAATATATTCCACATGGGGGACCCGATGGAGGTGATGGAGGTAATGGGGGAAGTATTTTCTTACAAGCATCGGCCTCTATAAATACCCTAATTGATTTTAGTTATAAACGTCTTTTTCAAGGTCAAAATGGTCAACCTGGACAAGGTAAATTAAGAACAGGTAGGGGTGGGGTTGATCTTGTTATTAAGGTTCCTTGTGGCACTAAAGTATTCGATGCTGAGGTTAACATGTTACTTGGTGATTTATTGGTAGACGAGGAATTAATCTTAATTGCTCGTGGTGGTAAACGTGGATTGGGAAATACTAGGTTTAAGTCATCGACGAATAGAGCACCTAGGAAAATCACTCATGGAGCATTAGGAGAACAAAGAGAATTAGTTTTAGAGTTGAATTTGTTAGCAGATGTTGGATTGTTAGGATTACCTAATGCTGGTAAGTCCACTCTAATAAGAGCTATTTCTAATTCTAAACCAAAAATAGCAGATTACCCTTTCACTACATTACATCCAAATCTTGGAGTTTGTCGAATAGAATCCGATAGGAGTTTTGTTGTAGCTGATGTACCGGGTTTGGTTAAGGGAGCAGCTATTGGCATTGGTATGGGTATAACATTCTTGAAACATCTACAAAGAACTAAAATATTATTACATGTTGTAGATATATCTATTATTTCCATTGAAGAAATCTTGAGTAATATTAATGATATTCTAGAAGAATTATCTGGTTTTGATCATGAACTTGCTGCTAAACCTCAATGGATAGTATTGAATAAAATTGATCTGGTTGATAAAGATATTATAGAAAAAGTTATATCTGCAATTAGAATGAGATTTAGTGATGTTAAAAAAATCAGTATGGTTTCTGCTATGAAAAGGATTGATACAGAAAAATTAAAATTAAGTCTGATGCATTACATCGAAAATAATGGGATCTAGTGATAGAAGGCAAGGAACTAGGAATAAGTCGTCGTTGGTACAGTTTTTAGATATTGATGGGTATAAGTTACTCAAAAAAAGATATGGGAAATATTTGCTCTAGGCAGATAATAAGATCCGTTAAAATTCGGATATTTTAGCTGCTAGTCGTTCATAAATTGGATTCTAACAATAGTAATTATGTTGTATGTAATTGCTTGATTTTAGAGTTAATTCTACTTTTTATCCGAGAAGCTTTATTGATATGAATTATCCCGTGGCTAACTACTTTGTCAATAATAGACTGGCTAATTTTAAATTCATCTGTTGCTTTTTGATAGTCCTTATTCTCAATAGCAGACATTATTTTTTTTATATGTGTTCTAAATGTTGAACGTTGGCTTGCATTGTGTAATCTAAGTTTTTTATTTTGACGAGCTCTTTTGATTGCTGATTTAATGTTGGCCATTCACGTTCCTCATAGAAATGATTTTGGCATTATCTATCTATTGTATAAAAATGTCAATTTTATACTGGTATCTAAGCTAATCCATTAAATAATAGTTATGACCATATTTTGAACACAGCATGTAAGTATATTGTATGCACAAATATAATTATTAATATCCACCAAGTTTATTAAAAACAGTTTCAGTAATTTATTGATCTAGTAGCGTGAAATTGATACAATAACTGCACTGTAAGTTAAATATTCACGGACGATGTTGTTTGGGATCCGTGTCTATGAAGAAAAATTTTATAAAATACAGTTTATTATGGGCTTTTTTGCTCCCGTTTGTTAGTTTCTCGGCAACTCCAG
>PIVX01000330.1 GCA_003353785.1 Gammaproteobacteria bacterium
TTTCCAGGAGGGTTAATGCACAATTTCGAAATTGTCTACCCCATAACTTTTTTTCTATTCGGGCTTGACGCGGCAGCGTCAACCCCTTTAATATTTCACCCAAGGTTAATGCACAATTTCGAAATTGTCTACCCCATAACTTTTTTTCTATTGTACCAATTTTATTAATATTATATAGCCTAACTTATCTTACCCTTATGTACTAACAGCCAAAAGTTTATCAAGATCGGTCAACTGGTTAAAAAGTTACGGCCAAAAACTTTATTTCTCCCTAATTATTTCTTGTTCCTGTGCGGCTGGCCGGCTGGCCGGCTGGCCGGCTGGCCGGCTGGCCGTCCAGACCCTTCCTAGTTTAGCTTGTTGGTACATTCTAGAACCCTAAAAGTTGTACCCGTATAGGTAAAATGGGTCGGGAAATTCAAAAATGATATCCGTTTTCATCGACGATCATCCGATTCCCGATTTTCGGATCGCGAGGTCCCAGAGTTAAAATGGAAATCGTTATAAAACCTTCAATAGTGGTCGGATCGCGTTGAAATTTATTTTGGGAGTACTGGAGACATATATGAACACAACGCACTTGTCGATTTTGGTGCGGCGATTCCTAAACCGCCTATTCGCGGGGTCCCAGAGTTAAAAAGGAAATCGTTATAAAACCTTCAATAGTGGTCGGATCGCGTTGAAATTTATTTTGTGGATACTGCGGAGATATGCGAACAGAATTGCTTGTCGATTTTGGTCCGGCGATTCCGAAACCGCCTATTCGCTGGGTCCCAGAGTTAAAAAGGAAATCGTTATAAAACCTTCTATATCGGTCGGATTGCGCTAAAATTTATTTTGGGAGTACTTGAGACATATACGAACACAAGTACTTGTCGATTTTGGTCCGGCGATTCGGAAACCGCCTATTCGCGGGGTCCCAGAGAAAAATGA
>PIVX01000331.1 GCA_003353785.1 Gammaproteobacteria bacterium
CGCTTTTATTGAGTTTGATTCTCAATCTTCAGTAGAAAAAGCATTAAAGAGTGATGGAGTTGAATTTATGGGCAGAAACATTCAGGTCACTATCGCTCGTGACAAAAAAAGATAATACATAACTGTAGTAATTCATTGCTTGTTTCTCAGTCAATACTCAGAATTATACTCTCACTTACAACCGTCATATCAGATGTGTAATAATGGTGTATATATAATATCTCATTATATTTTGATATCTTCTCGAAAAAGAAAGAGCGGAAAAACAATCAGAGCAGTGACGACTTAATATGCACATATATTATGTTAGCTACAGTTTTATACAAAATTTTTTTAATTCTTCTTCTATTTTGTTATATTCACTGCATTACATAAACGGTTCTATCATGCAGCTCGCTAAGAAAATTATTTTTTATTTTATGGTTTTATTTAGTAGTTGTGTCTCCCTTTGCTTTGCAGCTAAAAAACAGGTGAATTTTAAGATCCACTATGACTATATTGATTGTGTAATAGTCTAATCAGCAGCTATCCATTTTTCATATCGAGTTGCATGATATAAAAACAGGCCAAAGATTAGAGTTCAAAACAAAAATGGCGGGGTGACTTACAAAGATGAATCAGTCAAAAGAAAAAATTATTGGGAAAAATAGCCGAGTACTAGCAACACTAATATTAGCAATTATGCTTATTCCAATTACGACAAATGCAAAAATATATACAGGTTATGTTACATTATTATTAGCAAACGAAAGTAAAGATAGTCTGATTTTTAACTTTTCAAATAGTACTACCAACATTCATCTAATAAATGCTGAATTTGTAAGTCATGAAACTCCTATAAATTTAACCTTCCTAAACAAATTAGAAGTTGCACCTTACTTTCAGTCAAAAATTATGCTTAAAATAAGTTTTTTAGAATATGCAATGGAT
>PIVX01000034.1 GCA_003353785.1 Gammaproteobacteria bacterium
ATAGGAAACTACCGTGCTATGCGTTTCTAATATCTCACCATCATCAGACACTTGCATAGTCACTGCATAATCATCTTTTTCTACAGGGAGTAATGTTAGTTTTTTCATGTTTTTTTACCAATTAAACGACACTTAAGTCTTATTATCAACCATTTTGAATAGTACATTAACTAATAATACCAGTTAATCTTTCACGTTATAGAGCAGACATACCTTTGTTTGCATTGCATATACCTTATCTTATCTGCTAGTTCTGTTTTATAACTCACATTACCATTAGAAAAATAATTGGCTAAATCTATACAAAATTATGTCTTAAGCCAAGAGTACAAGGACTATATATAAGTAACAATACCGTATATAAGTAACAATACCGTAAATTATGGAGAATTTTTAAGATTCCCTTTCTAGCCACAAACTACCACCGCCAATTAATGATTTAGCTTCTAGCGATTCTAAAAAATATCCTAGATGTTTTTGATAATCTCTGGTTAATTCTTTTCCAGAGTAGATATTCGAAAATTTTATTTTAAATGAATCATTGAATGCTAAAAATGCCATTAATAAATATTGTTCATTCCAGAAAATATTTCTATCCATTACCCAAGATTTTGGATAATCATAAGGGAAAAACATATCGTGAATGTGAATTACAACTCCAGGCTTTACAAATGGAATAATTTCAAAAAATTCCCGGTTTACGTCAGATCCGATTTTTGAAACATGAGACGAGTCTATGAATAAAATATCATTTTTACCTAGAGAACTAAATATACTCATATCAATATCTTGAATTTTTTTATTTATAAGAGTCACTCTATCTGATGATTTAGCAAGTTCCTTTGTACTCTCCATAGGATACGGTTCAATACATACTAACTCACCAGAACCGTTTTTTAACAAGGCGTTATGACTCATTAAAGATGTCCAACCACTTCCTATTTCTATTATCTTTTTAGGTTTTAAGGTTCTAACCATACAATATAGTACTATCGAATCAGATCGATTAAAAGCAGGATTCTCCCAAGAAAATTCTAAAATATTGTCTGTTCTTTTTTGGATGCCAGATAATTCTTCGCAAAAAGGACTTAACTCTTGCAAAATTTTAATATGTTGTTCCTCAGATAATTCCAAGCCAGGAATATTATCATATCTATGTGTAAATACAGAATCATTAATTTCTTGCTTATTTGGTATCGGACTATAAAAATGTTCTGCTGAAAAATTAATTCCTGCTGGTTGTGCTACATCAAAAATCTTAACAGCAGACTCTAAAGTTTTAAATGAACACCTAGACGCTAATACTAATAATTCATATGAAAAGAGATTAGCTAAATTTTCATCTAAATGGCAAACCCGAGGATTCAATATCCTAAGAATATTCATAATAAATTTAACTATTATATAGAGTAAAAATTTCTTGATTTTATATATAAAATTTCTTTCTACTTGCATATTGAAAATTAGGATAATTACATTTATTTTAGAACCAATAAAATATTTTTAAAAATCATATCAGAACCATCTATAAATATCAATAAAAAATATTAGGAAAGCTTATATATAGATTAATCACGCTTACCAAACCATTGCAAAGGATTATCAGCAAACTTACCTTAAGACAGCACGTATCATAATAAAGTTTATGTTTGTATTAACTATGTAGAGTATCACGTTTTGAGCTATTAATTTACTCTCCAGCAATTTCAATACCTTTTTTGTAACACTGAATTGATAAATCGTATTCTTCCATTACTTCAAGTAACTCACCAAGCTCAGCATAAATACTGGCCATAGGATTAAGGTGAAGACTTTCTTCATAATGACTTTTAGCTTTATTCCACAGCTTATTACGATATGAGATCCTTGCCAAAGCAGTATGTAAACATGCTGAATGATCTTGTTTACGTAAAAAACCTTCTGCTATTTTAAGCTGTTTAGATGGATTTGTACTTTTAGTATTTCCATATATTTCAATCAATTGATCTGACCAAGTCCCTTTGAGTTTTTTAATAATAAGCTTCTCAGCTTTTTCTATTTGTTTTGTCTTGATGTAATATTTTGCATGTAAAGTAACAATATCTTCATGGTTTTTTATATTTCTTGGCAAATTACTATATTCTTCTTCATAGTGCTTAAAATCATTCTGTTCTAATAATTCTTCCATCATATTGCAATTGGCCATCAGCTCAGTCCGATAAATCTCCTCACTATCGATTATTTGTGACTGCTTGATTTTTGGGATCAAAGACAATAATGCCTGCCAATCATCTATTTTTAAGTAAGCATCGTGTAGTAATTTAATTGCATATTGGTTTTCAGGATAAGATATTAATATTCCTTCTAAACTTGCTAAAGCTAATTCGATTTCATTATTCTGTAAGTATAACTTGATTTGAGTAAATCTTACGGCTAAATCATCTTCATTACAAGATTGATAAGCTAGATCTATGTAACCATCTCTTTTTTTTGTATCTCCTAACTCTTGAGCTGATCTAGCTGCAGATAAATAATTTAACATAGGGGACGAACTATAGTTTGCTGATTTTAATAGGTGTTTTTCAGCTAGTTTCCACTTTCCCTCTTTAATTTCTACCATCCCTCTTAGAGTATTTCTGCTGGCTAATTTTTGTTTTCTATTTCGCAATAAACTAGGAATGAAAGAATAAATTTTTCCAAAAATATCTACAGTTCGTAAAAAGATATTAAAAATAAAAAACATACATAACATGGAAGTTACTAAAACCCATAATGGCATCTCAACCGTATATGTCTGATACGATAGCAATGCATATCCTGGCTCTTTAGTTAAGTGTATTCCTATTAAAATTGAAGCAACAAAAATTGATAGAATGAAAATTAACCTAAACATTGGATAAGCCTACGTTTTATTATAAATAATTGGAAACATCTTATTGATCTCTTTAATGCTATCTAATTCTGGAATATCCCGACTTATATTTAAACTGATTAATTGTTCAAGAATGCTAATAACATTCTGATTTAGTTTATTATCAGAAGAAAAATTATCTCTTATAATATCTAGAGCTTGATTAATTGTATCTTTATATATTTGTGGATTTCTATAAATAACCGACCATTGGAGCTGATTGAATAGTAATTGTAAATTCTGAATAATAATATTTCTATTCTCTGGAGAAAGAAGTGGACTAATTTCTTTATCATGCCTTTTAAATACTACTAATTTCTTTACAATAAAGAATATTTGATCTAGATATCCTCTCCACCCTTGCCGCGGAACAAAATCTTCATCATTATTTTTAATAGATAAATGGGATTGCTGGATAACTAAATTAGTAGATAATAATTTAGCCGCATCAATTTTAGCAAACAAATCAACTTGATCTAGAGTATTTAATGATTGTAACTTAACTATATCATTTGTAATTGCCTTCCTTATTTTAGTAATGTTAGTAGTTAATAAACTTGTCTTCTGCTTCAATGATTGTAGTAATCTAATTGCTGCATCCATATTATATGAATAAGCCAGTACCCAAGATACTATATGTAACCCCGAACGAATTTCTAGGATCAAAACATCATCTTTAGACGTTATTATATTTTTTGAATGATTAGATATTTCTTTTAGTTGCGTATCATATTTTTGAACTATATGTTCATTTTTAGTGATTTTGT
This sequence comes from Gammaproteobacteria bacterium, assembly GCA_003353785.1. Classification (GTDB taxonomy): domain Bacteria; phylum Pseudomonadota; class Gammaproteobacteria; order PIVX01; family PIVX01; genus PIVX01. The sequence continues at coordinate 3,658 of PIVX01000034.1, forward strand.
TTTCTAGCTTTTTAAATAGTTTATCATTTTCTTTTTTTAAGTAAGCTAGTTTATTTTCAAAAACTGTTTCTATCCGTTTGTTCCTAACATCGGCTAAAACAAGTTCTATATCATTAAACTTAACATAAAAGCAATAAACAAAGTAGCCTATTGCGGCCATTACTAAAAATAATAAGAAATATAAAGGTGTTACCTTATTTTTTTTTATTTTTATAGCTTTTTTATTTACAGTTTTTTCACTATTTTTTTCTTCCATAACTTTTAACTATGCTGTAATAATGTAAGTTTACCAAGTCTAAACTATAACTCATGAATAAACATTAATATATAACTAATATTCAAATTATATACTACTAGTTTAAGCATAGAATGAGCATTTATTAAAAGATCAGATGGAATATTACAATACATATTAAAATTTTACTGAAATCATTAATTTATTTTAATATTCAATAAGATATATGTTGCTATTCTTATCGAATATTAAATTAATTTGAAAAACCATAATTCTTGAACTGAGTGTCCAATGACTACTCATATACCCTAAAACACTACTTTTCACCAACTACTGGAAAAATAACCAGTTTAAAACAATATCATGTATTTTGTTGTTGCTTCACAGCAATATTACTATTTCTCAGACTTTATATCCATACTTCCAGATGGATAAGTTCTTTAGCAAATAAAAATTAGCTTCATGTAGATAGAGCTCTGATTGTCAAATTCTTATATCCTCCACCATCAGTGCGAAGTTTTACAACACGAATGATAAAATCATATTATATCGACAATCAGCTTTATCATCCTTAGCATTATTACTAATTGCTGTTATTAATAATCTAAGCATGTTTTATTTAATATGAATATAGTTCACTTTAATAAATAGTGTTGAATTATCTATATTACTTGTTTAAAAAATTCTCGACGGATCATTTCTGCGCATTCTCTAATATTTTTGTTAGGAGGATCTTTATATATGTCAAGAAACTCCGGAACTATGCCATCTCTAAAGATTGGAGCTTCTTGTATTGTGCGCAATTTTTTAGGATTATTAACTAAATAATCTAAATATCTAATAACTTGATCAAAGTCTGAAAAATCACTTACATCAATATAAGCTTTGGGGTTAATCCATTTCCTAACAGTTTCGCTATCCCCCCAATAAATAGGAATAGCCCCCCCTGCAAATACATTCATTATCTTTTCAGTTACATATCCAGGAACATTCCTATTTTCCATAGCAATACCAAATATATACTCACGATAAATATCACCTAAGTTAAACCATCCACCGTGAGCTCTCTTGCCAGTATTTGAACATTTACCAAGCGCTTCTGAACTCAGATCATATTCTCTAGCTTTCTTAAAAAATAATTCTCTATTCTTTCTGCAATTACTGTTAATATACGCTAAAATTTTATCTCTTTTACCACCTTTATGCTTTCTGATATTTTTAAAGTCTTGGGCTGCACTTGATGATAAAATAAATGGCAAATAACATTGATTACTTTTAATCGGAGTACGACTTAACAGCTCAACTATGGGAGGTCCATTTCTTCTATTCCTCTTTATCCCATATCTTTCCCCACTAAAAAAAATGTAAGGGGCATCCCATTCGCTAGTAATTTTTTTCCCGTCTGGAGTTTTAATTATTAAATGAGGTTCTATATCATTAGAAAATATGATTTTAAATTCCGGGAATGCTAAATTTAATATTCTCTCAATTATGACCCGTTCCGGCATCCCTTCTTCTGCAACTATTAATGTATCTATTGGTACTTTATAATTATAGCTTTTTAGGATAATTATCCTATGATACCAAACATACCAGCATACAGCTAAAAATAAGAATACTAAGATAAACAGAAATATTTTAGATTTTTTTATAACCATATTCGCCATCACTTTTACTATCTAACTAAATTTAATATTCCAGATAAGTATACCCCGCTAGGAAATTAATAATATCCTGCTTGTAGGATTGCTGCATTTCATCATCTAGTGCAGAATCTTCAATTTGCAAATTTATTTTACTTAATATTTGCGATTTTGTATACCTTACTTCTGTTAAAACTTGTTCCATTGAGTCGCCTTTAAACGCACATTCAATATTAATGTTGCCATTTAAATAACTCACTATTATTTCATTTGTTTTACCAAATAAATTATGATTATCCCCCATAATATCTTGATATGCTCCAACAAGAAAAACACCTAAGATTGAATTTCTACCAACATTCCTAGATAAAGTCATAGTTTTCTCAACACTTTGCCCATCTATATAGTGATTAAAAGCCCCATCAGAATCACAAGTTATATCTGCCAAAACAAATTTTGTATCCAATATTTGATCTAACCCATCTATTGGTATAATCGGAAAAATTTGATCAAGTGCCCAAACATCAGGGATGGATCTGAAAATAGAAAAATTACCAAATAACTTATTTGATAATTTGTTAGCCAATAAATCATAAACATTCCGATGTGCTTGTAAGCTTGGCTCAAGCATTGCCATAAGTCTACTGGTAATATCCAATACTGTAGCTTCAGCAATAGCTTTATCATGCAAATCTAGGATCCCCATATTGAATAAGTGATTTATCTCATCTTGCCAATACATAGTATCATGGTAAGCTTCAATAGGAGATTTAATAGCAATGTCCTGCAAAATTTTTTTAAGTTCTTTTATTGTTGGATGAATATTTTCTAATTGATATGAAATTTTTTCTCTAGAAGAATAAGTTTCTGCATCTATCACTTCACATAATAAAATTGAGTGGTGTGCTGTCATTGAACGACCCGCCTCAGTAACTATATTAGGCATAGCTATATTATTTTGCTGACAACATTCTTTTAAAGAATGAGTTATATGATATGCATATTCATACAATCCATAGTTTTTAGAATTCAAACTTCTAGATCTCGTTCCTTCATAATCAACAGCCAATCCTCCTCCAACATTAATAGTAGTAAGTTTTACTTCTAATTTTTGCAAAGTCGCGTATATTCTAGCCCCTTCTTGGATCCCTTGATAAATATTACGAATATTTGACAATTGAGTTCCCATATGGAAATGTAACATCTGTAAACTATCCAATAATTCACACTGTTTAAGCTTATCCACTGTATAAATAATTTGGCAAGCAGAAAGTCCGAATTTCGCTCTCTCTCCACTATAGTGTTGTCCTTTAGCACAGTCTACGGTAGATAGCCTTGCCCGTATTCCAAGTACCGGGACAATACTCATTTCCTTAGATAACCTTAAGATAAGTTCAAGTTCTGAAACTTTTTCTATAACTATAAAAATTTTATGCCCCAAAGCTGTACCAATTAAAGCCATTCTAATATAATCTTCATCCTTATAGCCATTACAAACTAGCATTGCCTTTCCTGGACTTGCAACACTAAGAATTGCCATAAACTCTGCTTTACTGCCTGATTCTAGCCCTAAATTTACATCGGCATCAAACAATGTCTCAACTACATTCTGTTTTTGATTAGCTTTTATAGGATATACAGGAGTATATTTGCCAGAATAATCAGTATCAACAATAGCCTTTGAAAATGCTTGTGTTAATTGATTAACCCTATTTTTTAGTATTCCGGGAAATTGAATACTAAAAGGTAACTGCATATCCAAATTCTTAGCATATTTAACTATTTCAATTAAAGAAATAGACTTATTTTCGGCAAGATTTACGACTACTTCACCATCTGGATTAATATCAAAAAACCCTTCCCCCCATTCAGCAATATTGAAGTGCTTTTTTATATCTTGTAAAATACTCATTTTGTTTTAACAAATTAATTAGTTTATTTGATTGTATGAGGAATTATATGGCTATTGCAACAAAAGATTGGTTTACTGAACAATGTTCTGAATTTTCAAGTGCCTTTTCCGTAAATATAACTAAAAAATTACACTCTGAAACAACAGCTTTTCAAACAATTGACATTTACCAAACTAACAAATTTGGCAACATGATGGTGATCGATGGATTTATTATGTTAACTTCCCTAGATAATTTCATCTACCATGAAATGATGACTCATTGTTGTTTATTTTCTCATCATGCTCCAAAGAATGTATTAATAGTAGGAGGAGGAGACTGTGGGACTTTACAACAAGTTTTAAAACACCCCGTTGAAAATGTTACCCAAGTGGAAATTGATATAAAAGTTACTGAGCTCTCAGAGCAATACTTCCCAGAGTTATGTGAAAATAACAATGATAAAAGAGTAAATTTAGTATTTGACGATGCAATTAATTGGATTAAGAATGCAGAAAAAGCATCTTTAGATGCGATAATTGTAGATTCTACCGATCCAATAGGGCCAGGAGAAGGATTATTTACTAAAGACTTTTACAAAAATTGTAGTAAAGCTCTAACTAAACAAGGAGTAATTATCCATCAAAGCGAATCTCCTTTTTTCCATAATAACCTACTCACTGAAATACGAGCAAAAATGCATAGTGCGGGCTTCACGAATGTTGAGACTGTATTTTTCCCAATGCCAACATATCCATCTGGATGGTGGAGTGGCACTCTTGCTAGTAATAATAACCTACTAGAACCAAGGCAATGCCCTAATGCTCTCGCTACTGAATTTAAATATTACTCTCATGACATACATAGAGGTTCTTTACAACTACCTAATTTTTTGGCAACGATATAGAATGCAAAACATAGACTTAGCAAGATTCTTAATTTTAAGCATACTTTATCGATACTCTTTAATCTCTTCGCCTGGCTAAATATATTCTGAATGCCAGATTGCTAATTTTTCATATGTCATATCTTCCATCGTATAAGGGATCCCGCCAAGGCCTATTCCTGACTCATTTTGCCCACCAAAAGGCATCCAATCTACTCTAAAAGAAGTTTGCTCATTTACCAGAACTGTATTAGCTCTTAGCTCATTTATACCTTGCCATGCTAGATCAATATTTTTGGTAAATATTGCTGACTGAAAATGATATGGTAAATTGTTAGCCATATTAATAGCATCACTTAAATCTTGATAACTATACAAGCAAACTACTGGACCAAATATCTCCTGTTGTGATACAGCTGAATCAGATGTAGGATTTAAAATAAGAGTTGGCTCAAAACAAGTTTTATTAACTATATTACCCCCGATTAATATCTTACCTCCCTTATAGTTAGCTTCCTCAACATATTCAACAACTCGCTTTAATGCAGTAGTTGAAATAATAGGGCCTACTGTAGTATTTTCCAATAGAGGATCTCCAATCACAAGTTCGCTAATATGCTCTAACATTAATTTAGTGAATTTCTTTATTATTTTTTGATGAATATAAATCCGCTGGACGGAAACACAAACCTGCCCAGCATGATAATACCCTCCCTTTACAATTCCAGGTACCGCATTATCAACATCAGCATCCTGCTCAATTATAACAGGAGCAGCTCCACCATGCTCTAGAACACATTTTATCCCAGGCGCCAACTTTGATCTCAAATACCAACCTACATCACTTGAACCAATAAAAGAAAAATAACTGATTCTATGATCAGATACTATTTTCTCCGCTATGATATTATTACACACTATTACCTGACACCATGGTTTTGGCAGGCCGGACTCATACAAAACTTCAACTAATGCTAAGCATGATAAAGGCGTTAAACTTGATGGCTTAATAATTACTGGGCAACCCACTGCAACAGCGGTAATTGCCTGATGAATTATCAAATTTATCGGATGATTAAAAGCACTAATAGCATATACTATCCCAATTGGTTCTCTATATGTGAAAGCGCGCTTATGTAATGAAGCAGCATTCAATTGCATGGGGATCTCTTTACCTCTTAAACTAGTGATATAATTCTTCGCAATTAGCACGCTTTCTAAAGCCCGCATAATTTCAATCTTTGAGTCCACCAAAGGCTTGCCTCCCTCCTCAGATGCTAATAAAGCAAGTTCTATTTTTTTGAATTGGATTATTCTATAAAAGTTTTCTAAAATAAGAAGTCGTTTATAAGGAGTCAGCCAATTTTTTCTATTTTGAAACACATCATATGCACTTTGTATAATGTGCTCTACTTCATTGTTCTCAGTCACCGCAACATTACGAATCAGATGGCCATCATATGGAGAATTAATACTTAACATTATTCTTTCTTTAGTTTTTCCAAAACATAGGGGTAAATAAAATCATCAAGGTAAATATCTCAAGCCTACCTGCAATCATAGCTAGCATCATAAAACATTTACTGATCCCAGTAAGTTCATAATAATTAACAGCAACATCACCGATACCTGCCCCGGCATTTGCCATTGCTGCTACAGCAGCACCAAAAGCAGTAACCAAATTAATCTCCTGCGACATTAGTATTATTAATAATATAGTAAAAAAACCGATAAATGCTGCTACATAACCCCAAATAGCATGTACTACATAATATGGCAAAACACTTTCACCAATTTTCAGTCTCACAACTGCTTGCGGATGCAACAATCTGTGTAATTCTCTTTGCACCTGCTTACGTAGCAACATTAACCTTATTGTTTTAAGACCACCACAAGTAGAACCAGAACAACCTCCAACAATTGCGCCTAACATAATGACTATCGGAATAAAAACTGGCCAATTGGCAAATGGTTCAGAGACAAATCCCGTAGTTGTAGCCAAAGAAACAACAGCAAATAATTTTTTAATTAGTGAAATATCTGCTGTGCTATACTGCTCCATTCCCCAAACAACAATAAAAATAAAAATCAGCAACCATAAAATGTATTGTTGAAATTCATGATCTTGCCAATAATATTTAATCGAATTTTGGCTAATAGCCAAAAAATGTAATCCATAGTTTGTAGCACTTAGAATCATGAAAAACATAGCTATACACTCAATCCATGTATTATTATAGTAAGCAAAACTATTAGCATGCATAGAGAACCCTCCTGTTGCAACAGTTGAGAACCCTTCCCCTATGGCATCTAGAAAACTCATGCCGGCAAACCAAAATAGGGTAATGCAAGTAATATTCATACCAACATAGATATACCAAAATGATTTAGCAGTTTCAGTGATCCTGGGAGTAAGTTTATTTTCTTTAATAGGTCCTGGCATCTCAGCTCTATATAACTGCATACCTCCCACTCCTAAAATAGGTAATATAGCTACTGCAAGCACAATGATCCCCATACCTCCAACAAAATGTAACTGTTGACGATAATATTTAACAGGATAAGATAATGAATCCACATTTTCGAGAATACTTGCTCCAGTTGTTGTAAGACCTGATACTGCTTCAAATAGTCCATCAACAAGCGATAAATTACCTCCTGCTGACAAACAAAATGGAATAGCAGCAAAACTGCAAGATACTACCCAAAATAGAACGACTATTAGGAAGCCATCATACATCTTGATCTCATTTTGATGATTACGGAAAATTATCCACAGAAATAAGCCTACATTGAAAGTTAGACTAAAAGAATAATAGAATGGCCCTGACTCTTTAGAAAGAAATATCATCCCAACAAAAAGAGGTGTCAGCATACTAAAACTAAAAACCATTAAGAATAAACCTAGCAATCGCAATATTGTGGGGAAACACATTTAACTATCCTATATAATTTACCTTAACTTGAAATAATTTTTCAATTTTGTTAATACTATTCTTATCAATCACAAATATTATTAAATGATCATCTGCTTTGATATCTATATCATCATTAGCTATAATAACTGTATCTTCTCTGGTAATAGCCCCAATAACTGCTCCATCTGGTAAGCCAACATCCACTATATTTCTCCCAATTACATTAGAAGTTTTTTCATCTCCATGAGCTATTATTTCTATAGCCTCTGCATATCCTCTTCTAAGAGAATAAACTTTATCAACATCTGCATGACGAATATGACTTAAAATACTGCCTATAGTTATTTCAGACGGTGCAATTAATATATCTATATCATTACTATCTAATAAATTGACATAAGATTTTCTATTTATTAAAGTCATAGTTGCCCGAACACCTAGCTTCTTTGCCTGAATTGACGAAATTATATTTGCTTCATCATCATTAGTAACAGCACAAAAGACATCCATATTCTCAATATTTTCACTTTGTAATAAATCTCCATCCTGAGCTTCTCCAAGTAAGACTAAACTCTGGTTAAGTTCAACTGACAACTTAGAGGCATTGGAAACATTATTTTCAATTAATTTAGTTTGATAATCATTCTCGATGAGCCTTGCCAGACCAGCCCCAATATTTCCACCACCGGCAACCATGATTTTTTTATTTGGTAAATGCAGACGTCCAAATGAATTCACAATATCTCTTACATGCCCAGGAATAGTAATAAGAAATATTTCATCACCTGCTTCAATAGCTGTCTGTTCCCTAACAGGGATAGTACGCTTATCTCTATATATGGCTAACATTTTAATCTTAACGTCTTTTAATGCAGAATAAATACCGCTTATTACTCTACCAGTTAAAGGACCTCCTTTATCTACCTTAATGCCAATAAGCAATAACTTACCATCAGAGAATTCTAAAACTTGAAACGCACCTGGATACCGAATAAGCCTTTCAATATGTCTAGTAACTAGATATTCTGGACTTATACATACATCAACAGATAAAGATTTTTTACCAAATATCTGTTCATAATCTAAATAAGAACGTGCTCTAACTCTAGCTATTTTTTTAGGTGTTTTAAATATACTATACGCTATCTGGCAGGCAAGCATATTAGTTTCATCAGATGCAGTAACAGCTATCAATAAATCTGCATCATCTAGTTTAGCTTTAGATAATATATCTGGATGAGAAGCAAACCCAGTGACTGTACGAATATCGTGTTTCCCCTGAATTTTTCTTAATAGAGAAACATCTTTATCTACTAACGTAATATCGTGATCTTCTTTTGCAAGCTCTTCAACTAAAGTTCCACCAACCCTGCCAGCACCTAGGACAACTATTTTCATTTTAATCCATTAACAAAATCAAATATAATTAATATATTCTTTATATAAAGTTCCTTCAAAAACCGTAGAAGCCCCACCTATCATCATTACTCCAGTGTTAGGTTGATCCCAACTAACTTCTAATTCTCCTCCTGGCAAATGTACATTAACAAAAGAATCTAATAACCCATTAAGACGTCCAATCACTACAGCTGCACAGGCTCCACTACCACAAGCAAGAGTCTCACCAGCTCCTCTTTCAAATACTCTTAATTTAATTTGCGTTGATGATATAACTTGCATAAAACCAATATTCACCCCTTCTGGAAATAAGCTATTTTTACTAAACAAATTACTAACTTTGTTAACAGCGAATATTTCAACATCATCTACACAGATTACTGCATGAGGATTGCCAAGAGAACACACACCAAAAGTATACTCTGATATTTTTTCATTAAGTAAGGGAGATTTTTTAGAACTTTTATATGGGATTAAAACAGGATCAAAGATAGGCAAACCCATATTGACATAAATCCTATCTAAATCAACTCTAACTTTATAACTAGACTTAACTGTTTTCAGTGTAAGTTCACTACCAACTGTTAATGAACTATCTAATAAATATTTAGCAAGGCAACGAGCCCCATTCCCACATTGATATACTTCGCCGCCATCAGCATTATAAATTCGATAAAAGAAAATACTATTCTCATAATCAGCCTTTTCTAAGATAATTAATTGATCAAAACCAATACCTAAATTGCGGTGAGCAAGTTTCTTTATTACTTCTTCAGTACAATTTAGAATGTTCTGCGTATTATTGATAACAGCAAAATCATTGCCTAAACCATGCATTTTTACAAAATTTATATTCATTAAGCAAAAGTATATATTATTGAAAATTTTGTTACCGTATCAAGACTTTTTTTATTCTTACTTTTCTTCGGAATATCAGTATTATAGTCTAAGTATACCGATATATCTAAAGCAAGACGCTTGGATATTTGAGCTTCTAGCCCATTCTTAAATTGCAGATTTGTATTACGCTTCCCTAAATATCCTATTATGTCTTGAGTATATAAGATATTATCGATAAACTTATAACAAAAATTACTACCTACTTTACCAACAAACTGATTTAAATAATCCCTAGTACCAGCTATTCGACTATGAGTTACCCCAGGCCCAGCATATAAACTCCAGTTAGCAACAGAATTTTTGTACAGATTATGTCCATACCCTGCCGCTTCCCGATATACTCTATCATAGGCTGCAAACTTATCAAATGTAGCTTCTCCACTTATAAACAAATAATTTTGATCAGTTAGTTTATATTTAGTATTTAAATCTATATTAAATTTCGATGCGGTAGTCTCCTGCCCATCCTGACTAAAATAGTACGATAGATTTAAGCTATTTTTCCAATCTACAACTACATGCTTTAAAATAAATTTAGTAGATATGTTTCTACTTTCTGTATTACCATAATTTAAAGCACCGCCTAGTTGAATTTTACCTTTAAAGCCATCAAGATCAGCTGTGTCATCTGCCCATACTACAGTCATAGTTTGTAACAGTACCACTATTAAACCAACTCTATATTTATTCATATTCAGGAACCCTTTTTATTTATTATTTTTTTATCTTCTTTATTAATTTTATTGTTAGATTTATTTTGTTTGCTTTTTTCAATATGCTCTGTTGGCAAATACAAACCACCTTTGACCCCACAAGATAGCAAAAACACTGAGGAAAATGCTATAATAGCCATACTTTTAATTAACTTTTGTTTATCTTTATTATTTATTATCATGTCAAATTCTCTATCATATACAGAAATTAAACCAACAGAGTCCCCAAACGCCGCCGTTATATTTCTACACGGCCTTGGTGCTTCAGCACAAGAGCTTTTAAGCATTGTACCCAATTTAAAGCTACCTAGCAGCACTTATTTCGTTTTTCCACAAGCACCTCAACGCCCTATAACCATCAATCAAAATATGGTTATGTCTGGATGGTACGACATTTTTGAAATGAAGAAATATAGTAAAGAAGACGAACAAGGGATCCTTGCATCAAATATCTTGATCCAAGAATTAATTAATAAAATAGAAAGCTATGTTCCAGCTAAAAAGATCTTTTTAGCTGGATTTTCACAAGGAGGAGCTATGGCTATGTATTCAGGATTAACATATGCAAATAAAATCGGTGGGATAGCTTGCTTATCAGGATATTTACCCATTAATAAAAAATTCTCCAGCTCTTTACTCCAATCCAACAAAAATACATCAATATTTATGGCTCATGGAACATTTGATTCAATCGTACCTATGGAATATGGCCTGATCAGCCGTCAATTTCTCGAACAGTTAGGCCATAAAATTAGCTGGCATGAATATCCTATAGAACATCATATATCCAGTCAGCAACTAAATGATCTAGGAGGATGGCTAATTAAATTAATCAATACATCATTATAATTCTAGAGCTAACGGGTTATTCTGCCCATTCGTCCTTATATTCTTGATAATTATCCCTAACATTGCCAACACGATTACTATTTTTATATTTATCATTAACTATTTTCATCACTTCTTCATAGTCAAGATTTTCATATTCTTCTTTTGGATCTTCAAAATTAGTTGTACCTAGTATTAAATCCCTAGCCATACTTGCTTCTGGACTTGCTTTTTGCATTTGTTTTTGTCTTTGTTGCATCTGCTCTATCATACTAAGAGCTTTTTTCTTCTTAGGTTTCTTCGGTTTATCTTTAGCCTTATTTAATTTTTTACCTTTTTGAATGGACTGTAAAAAATTCATTCTTCCACCACCTAATCCTGGCTTAGCTTTTTTAGGATTATTTTTAGCTGCTAACCTTCTTTGCTTCTCTTTGATAATGAGCATAGGATTTTTACCCTCTCTCATCATTGCTTCTAACTCATCTCCTGTTTTCCCTCTCAGATCTGCCTTAGTTTTTCTTAATTTATCTCTCTCTGCATTTTGCTGAGCTAATATTCTATTTTGGGCTGCTTGCTGATCTTCAAACCTACCTATTTGACGTCTTTTAATTTCTGCTACTACTAAAGGATTTTTATCATTTTCTGCTGTATTTTTATCATAATCTAATAATTCTACATTTGTTACCTTTTCCTTACTTTGAATTGTACTCTTAAACAGCATTTTTTTAAGCATAGGAGATTTTCCTTCTAAAGATTCTAATGTACCATCCCATGAATATGCTTTACCTGTATGTACTACCGCTTTTTTCTTTCCATCTTTTTTATTTACTGGGGCTTTTTTACCAAGCTTATCTTTCAACAATGCATGCATCTTCCTCCTAACTTCTGCCGGATCTTCTTCCGTTTCTACCTTAACTGGGTTGTTATCTCCTTTTAAGCGACGTTCCTCAGCAGCAGCTGCTGCTTTACGCTTTCTTTCTTCTCTTGCTTTTCTTATTTCTGCTGCAGCATCAGTTTTCTGAAGACTACTATGAACGTCATCATCTTCATCATCTGCATAAAGCAGTCTTCTATTTACAATTTTTTGGATCTTAGTTGGTTTTTTATTAGCTTTTTTAATCTTATCTTTTTGAGATACTTTATCTTCCTTAACTAATACTCTTTTTTGTTTACCATCTTCATCAGTCACCCATA
>PIVX01000332.1 GCA_003353785.1 Gammaproteobacteria bacterium
CGGATTTCAAACGAACCAAGTACGCCGGAGGTCAAATCGTAATCCCCGATTACAAATATGACAAGAAGGAAATCGGTGACAAATTTCAACCGTTCAAAGAATTGCCCACCGCAGCCCTTTTCCCGTAAGTAAAATTTAATTTTCAATTAAATTTTCTGCGAAAAAAACTAATTTTTGAAAAAATTTTCGAATTTAAAAAATTTGAAAAAATTTCAGTTTGGGCGATCAGGTATACGCCGTGGTTTCTTATTACAACAACAGCGTGGTGTTGAATATACGATTCTATACGGACACTGCGGACGGCAATATGAAACCTTCCGTTCCCGGTACCACGTTGTGGGGTACGGATATCGATTACGCCTTGGACTTGTTCGGCCTGATGCTGGCTCACCCCCGAGAGCCGGGTCAAGAAATCGTCAGTCACCCCGTGGGACCCGGACCCATGCACGTCGTGTTGGGCAAAGATTGCGGCGATTGGATATTCGCTATTAAGAAATTATACAAAACGGATAAAAATACTGGTAAAATTTTGGATTTTTAAAATTTTGAAAAATTTATGGAAAAATTTTAGATTACATCACCAGTAGCAGTCGCGGAATTAACTTGACTCTGGAGCAATTTACGCGATTATGCGATCACGTCGAGGATATTCGCGAGGCGATGGCACAGTTCCGAAGAAATCTATTTTCCAGCCCCAGCGCCAGCGCCAGCGCCGGCGAACCGGTTATCGATAATATGTGTCTCGCGACCGTCAAATCGATCGTCAAATCTACTTTCCCGTTAAGCGCCGATTTGAAAGACAGGCCTTTGATTAAAGAATTGGTCAATTGCGCTATGCAAGATCTGAAATTGAGCGAACTGTTGACTTGTTGTTTAGATAAAAATAGGGCCGGATTGGCCGATTGTAAATTAGCCAACGTCGAACAAG
>PIVX01000333.1 GCA_003353785.1 Gammaproteobacteria bacterium
CACAAACTTGTTTAATAACTCATCCGTGAATCAGCTTAAATATTGCTCTTTATTGTTCTATATTATTACATAATATAGAAAATGTAAATAATTTATTCACTTGAAGTGATATTTATACAGGCAAGAAAGCTAAATTTATAGTTTATCTATAATAGTAAAGCCCTCTGATTTAGTTAAAACTAATAAATGGTAACTTATTGATAATACTAGAGTTACTGTTATAAAAAAGCGAATCTAAAAAATTTCACGGTCATTCATTTGTCTATTAATCAAAGACTTATGACACTTGGTGGAGTTAGAGTAAAGCTCTTGGTTGGAAACTAATAAAGATACAGATAAATTAATTCAGATATTATCGACTATCCAAGTGGTAGAATTTTCCTTAAAAAGCACTACAATTGGGTACTTTGGATGACATGCTAATTATTAATGCTAAGAAATTTTTTGAAAACCTAAACTCTTCTCAAGTAGCAGTCTAGCTGATAGTGTATTAGTTAGTGCAGCTAATACCATATTAAGTACTGCTAGCAATGAGTTATCTGGTGCTTTAAATACTGCTAGAAATTGTTTATCGTTTGCTAAATGTCCTTGTAATATAGAAGTTTCAACAAGCTTTAATATAGTAATCAAATACTTTTGAAATGATGATGTTGATGTTTTTATGTATACAGCGTTTAGCAATGGTGGTGCACCTAACAAGTTAACTCAATTCATTATTGAACCCAAAAAGAGCATTCTAATTTTATGTCTCAGGATGTGGTCTAAATTTTGGAGAGTTTGTATTAGGAATTAATAACTCATTTCTAAAATTTTTTACTAAGCTTAATATATTAGCATTCTGAAGGGAAGATATGGGGAATATTAAAAAAAAATTAGGGAGGTTTGGTCGCCGTTTTATCAATCCATCTAAATGGATGTCTATCGATA
>PIVX01000334.1 GCA_003353785.1 Gammaproteobacteria bacterium
ACGCAATTTTTAACTTTTGCTCGTTCGGCGGGAAAAAAATGAAAAAATTAAATGTTTTAATACTGCAGCTTTCGTTGAAAAATAATTATAATATTTTATTTATCATTTTTCGGGAGGTACAACTGCAATAAAATACTTTTTCAACAACGACATATTTTTTTAAAATAATTCTGCCGAAGGCAAAAGGTAAAATACACCGCACAAGTAATTCCTTGCTTTTTTCAGGGTATAGGGCTAAAAGTTAAAAGGGAAAGTTAATGCATTTAGATAGGAAGTAAAAATACAACGATAATTCTCAAAGAAATGTGCTACCGTACTTCCCGAGTTTCCGCCAGTTCGTCGGTGCTTTTTATCGTTTGCCCAGCGTAACGTAAAAAAGGGAAAAATTGCGTCTCGCGTGGTGCGCCTACGGCTACTAAATTGCGCCACACGTCGGTTTTTTGCATTTTTCTCGTGACCGTCGTAATGTCTACTGTTACAAAAATACTTTTTGGAATCGGCATTGTTTGCTTTTTCTTTTGATACCAAATTTATTAACCAACAATTCGAACTGCACAAATGAGGATTTACTCACTGACGCACATCGCTTTTGCTCGACTTTAATTGCAAATAACTCTTTAAATAAGTAAAAGATACAAAAATGCACCCCCGTACGATTATTCTCTAATAAAAATAGTCCATTTTAAGTCAACTTGTAAAAATGATAGACCCCCCCTTTAAACCGATTTTTATCGCTATACAGTAGGTAAGTAAATAACAGTTGCACATTTCGAAGATTTATTGGACTTGTCTTTCGATATTCGGCTAAATAACCAGGTTTGAAAACCGTTTATAAGAAAATTTGTATACGCCACGGACACCACATAGAAGAGTGCAAAACCGAGAGGTTCAGAAGTAAACTATAGACTGTATTACCTTTTCCT
>PIVX01000335.1 GCA_003353785.1 Gammaproteobacteria bacterium
AAAAAACACTATAATATTATATACAGAAATCATCAGCAAACGTTGCTATTTTACAAGAATTGGGTGTTAATGTCACTGATGGCAAATTTAAGGAATTATTTAAAAACGATGCTGATATTAATGAGAAACGTTGTGAACGAATATTATTTGTATTGAATGTGTATAATAAATGGATTGAGGCGCAACAAAATGAAAAAGGCGATGAAAGATTGAAATTAGTGAATATGTACGACATTATCCATGAGACAATGAGTGAGCAGTATGATATCGACGACTTCTTATCCGATTATCGGCAAATTACCTCTGTGGATCGCACAGCATTCGGCTATGACGATGAGGAAAAAAAAGAAGACAAAGAAAACGAAAACGACTTCGAATGTGATATAAATGAATGTTTTTTGACGCAAAGAAATAATCGAAATAAATCGAAAAAGAGCAAGTATAATAATAAACGGAATGAGATATTTTTTATTGATTCGAATGCGAATAATAATGATGGCCATGAATATGATGCGAGTGACACGAGAAAGAAAGTCGTAATTCAACAAATATTGGATGTTTTGCATTATTTTGTGTTTCATACTTTGCGTATTAATACGGACAAATATATAAAAAGAAGAAATGAGTCGCAATCCGACGAAGAGGACGAAGCAGAGATTAATGGCGATGATATATTTTGCATTGATGCTGGAATTGAGAGATTTGGTGCGTTAATCAATAAAATCAAGGCGTCGTCAAAGAGATTCTCGCAAGATTTAAATGGAGAAAATAATAATAATAAATTCAAAACAAGCAATAATAATAAAACGAGTCAAACAAAAAGTAGCTTATTTTTGGATGACTTATATTGCGAAATAAAAAGAAGAGCGACGAACATCGAGGCAATGAATGAGTTATTATCCTTCCTTGAAAATGATGAGTAT
>PIVX01000084.1 GCA_003353785.1 Gammaproteobacteria bacterium
ATCTATCATATTGTTCATTGAGGAAATTATTAAAAGTGAATGTGTGGTTAAGCAATGTTTTAATTGTATCTGGTATAACTAATGTTCCAGCATTGAATTCATCTCTAAATAACTTAATTTCTTCAAATTATTTAGTATGAAAGCATTAACTTAATGAAAGATAAAACAGTCAATGTCTTCTATAAAAATAATTTAATTAAGAGAGGCACTTGTATTAGCGCAAAAGAGGAAATTTCAGAGTTGTTCATATGTAGATATTTTATATACGGGTAGCTTACTGTTGTGTTATTAGAGCCGGTATTATATAATATATATCGAACATCAGTGAAACTACAAAATGCAAATTAAATTTGTTCAACTAATTATATTTTATCCAGTACTACTTATTTTGTTAATAGGTAATCCTTGTTGTTTTGGTAAAAATATAAGTCAAAAGCAATTATTAGATCATAGAGCGGCTCCAGAAATAAATAAGCGTCGTAAAAATGATGAAAAACTAAAAGAAATACATTGCATCAAGAAAAAAATAATTACAGATGGAATAAATATTGCTTTACCAATATATAAAAAAATGGCTGTAGATGGTGATGATTTAGCACAATATAGTTTGGGCATGTTTTATTTAAAAGGATATGGTGTTGAACAAGATTTTGATCAAGCGGTGATCTGGTTTTATAATGCAGCAAAGCAGGGACATGTTGCGGCACAGTATAGTTTAGCTAGGTGTTATCAAAAAGGTATTGGTGTTAAAAAAAATCATAGGGCAGCGGCAAAATTATTTGAACAAGCAGCAAATCAAGGACATCGGCACTCTCAACAAATTCTTGGTAGATATTATCAGCAAGGTTTAGGGGTGGAGAAAAATCCAGAACTTGCTGAATATTGGTTAAATAAATCAGCTGAAAATACAAAATAAATGTTTATATAAGGTAATTAAGATATGGATGTTCAAGCTATTTATATTAAAGAAATGATAGAAAGAGCTAAATCAGCATGTAGTTCAGCATATAATATATACAGTAAATTTCCAGTAGGAGCATGTGTTAGATCTAATATAGGAAAATATTATGATGGTTGTAATGTTGAAAATGGCAGTTATTCTCTTACTATCTGTGCTGAAGCATCGGCTATTGCAAGTATGGTCAACGGCGGTTGTCGCTTGGTAACCGATGTTGTAGTTTTTTCAAATTTAGCTGCAGAGTGTAAGCCGTGTGGTGCATGTAGACAAATTATTAATGAGTTTGCAAATGATAGTACTAAAATACACGTGTGTGATGTTGATGGTTATAATATTAGAACGATACTAATTAGAGATTTATTACCGGAGCCATTTATTTTATCATAAGGGATTATAAGATCCATATACACCATCTGTAGAAGCAGTTGTGAAGGCTCCTCTGAACTGGCCCCATAAGGCTCCACAAATTGGACCCATCTGAGGTAAGAATTTTACACTAATTTTTTATCATGATCAACCATATTTTTCTCATTGTTTGTACCATCCTAATTGACTGTTCCCCTGTCTCAATTATATAAGCCTTGTGAGTTATGAGAATAGATAGTTGCCAACGTAGTTGGCCTTAGTTCGTTGTATATTTTACTATTTTCATGAAAATTATTCGATCGTCGGCATTCCTAATTGACTTCTAACAC
This sequence comes from Gammaproteobacteria bacterium, assembly GCA_003353785.1. GTDB lineage: Bacteria > Pseudomonadota > Gammaproteobacteria > PIVX01 > PIVX01 > PIVX01. The sequence goes on from PIVX01000084.1 coordinate 1,654, forward strand.
GATTGTTGTGTTCAGCTCAAACACCGCCATAATCAGCAATTATCCTTAAGAAATGTACAATTTTCCCTATTCCAATGTTATAATAGAAAATTCTATTATAAACATATTGCTTAAAATTATCATTTATATTGTAAACACACCTTGATGGATATTTATGTACTCATATATTTCTCATAATAATAATGTCAGGAGACTATTTATTATTTTTTTAACTAGCTTATTTTATAGCATAAATACTATGTATTTTTTCATTAATCAGTATTTAGCTTTTTTTATCTTAGTAATAAATGTTGTTATTAATATTATGAGTATGCATTCATGTATGGAAGAGTCTAAGCCGAAACATCTTAATAGCTATAGATGGCTGGATTTGTTTCTTTTTATAAGAATCTTAGCATGTACCATGGTTTTAGTTATGCACAGTAAAATACTTAAAGGAACAAATTTATATATGATGTGTCCTGCATGGTTTGGGATGATTATTTTTTTTACTTTATCAGGTTATTTAATTAGTGATGGCTTTATATCAGGAAAATACTTTATGTCAAAAGACGGAATATGCTTATATTTAAGGAACAGAATTTTGCGATTATATCCAACTTTAATATTTATAGCTTTGCTAGTAATATTTATCCAGGATTTTCATAAACTAGATGAAACAAACATTTTATTTAGGATAATGTCTTGTAGTATGTCAAGTACATCCCCTGCAACCCAAGGAACAGGGGCCTTTTGGTCATTATCAACAGAGTTTCATTTTTATCTAATGGCTCCTTTCTTAGTATGGATTCTGTCAAATTTTACTAAAGGAGATAAATTTAGAATACTTATAATGATGTTCATTATTGCGCTTATAGGAGTATTAATAAGATATTTACTTATTAAAGTTATACATATTGATAGTACAATTCCTCCTGTGAAATTGTGGTTAAGATACTCTTATTGTCCGGTATATAGTAACATTGATAGTTTTAGTCTTGGTATGCTGGCTAATTTACATAAGAACTCTTGGGATACTAAAATTAGGAATCAATCTTATTTTAAATATTTGTGGATATATATGATAATTTTAGTATGGCTAACTTATTTTTTCGTAGCACATAATGCAATGATTGTTGGGAGTAAATTCTACATGGAGGTATTTATAATTTATCTACCTATGGTCACATCTGTTGGTTTATATTTTGTGTTTTTATCTATTTCTGAATTCAATGCTTATTTTAAAAATAAAAAATCTTTTTTAATAGGTTTTATAAATAGTGTATTAATATGGGGAGGTGTTTTAACGTATCCATTATATTTGGTACATTCATCAATACTTCACTTTATTAATTCATATCTAGAATTAGGTGGATTTGAGAAATTTTCCATATTCTTAATAATTTCAATTATTGCAGCTGAAGGAATACAGTCTTTTCTTAAAAAATCAGGTTCTCTTGGAATTTCCATCTTTCAAAATCATATAAGAGGTGTACTAGATAGTTTGGGCATAACTATTATCAGGCAGTATTTATACAAGATAAGAATAAAAAAATATAATTGTAATGAAACTATGTGAGCTACAATAGTGTAATGTGAAAGCCAATAGTATTAGTACCTAAAAAAAAGAGAGCGTAAGTAAATTATTTTTTATTTCTCTATATAAATGGAAGCATATATTTTTATTTAAAACTCTATATAAACTAAAAAATAAGATAGCAAATGATTTTCTTAATTGATAAATCATTAATACATATATTATTTTGAATGTCTAAATGTATTTTTTTGTATTCATAAAAAAGTGAGAATTGAGATCACAAAATATTCAGCTCTGACGCATCAGTCACCGAGAGCTTCAATTTTTAGCAATGATCATCTTTATTTATAAAATAATTAATGCTTCAAACATTTTTTCAATAAAAATACAGATGAAAATTAATTTTTATTCTGCATAATCCAGTGAACGTCCTCGTAAAACTTCTTAGCGATAATAGCTAATATTATTTTACTTCTTTTAATTATTGGATAGTTAATTATTCTAGGAACTGGAATTTTTGATAGTTTCTTAATTAAGTTTGGCAATAAACTACGTCATGTCTGAATTTGAGCAGCAATAACATATGTACGGGTATTACGTTCTTCCTCAATAGTAG
>PIVX01000336.1 GCA_003353785.1 Gammaproteobacteria bacterium
CTTCAACATTGCCCCACCAGAAGTTTACAAGTACAAACAGCACATTTGCTTTCCTTATAGCTGACAGGGAGGTAATGTTAGGGACAGCCTTTTTTGTGCCACCGCAGTTCAACCCTATATCGTGTGGAAAACATAGCAAAATCTTGTGCACATTCTTGCCTGTCGCCACATTACCTCCCTTATTGGTATAAACAATAGCTGTCCTGTCATATCTTAAACTTTTTAATTTTGTAATTGTATCTTCTCATAAAAATCCGGTTTGATCTGGTTTAATCCACTTTTAGTATGACGTCATTATCAAGGACCGTGAAATTCAATTCACGGTCCGAAATCAATGACGGACCGTGAATTAATTTACGGTCCAAGTATTTTCTAGTTTTCAAAATATTTTCGTTTTTTTTTAAATTTACGGCCCGGACCGTGAAATCTAATTTACGGTCCAAATTTTTATAATTTTCAAAATTATTTCAAAGTTTTTTTCCAAAAATTTGGAGCGTCGATTCTATATTTTCTGGGGCGTCGATTCCCTGCCAAACTTTTAATGTCTGTAACTTTTCGACCGATTGTCGTAGAGAGCTGAGGTTTGTTTTATTTTAAAGATCAAATCAAGGGCTTTCTGATAAGTCTGTCTTAGAATGTCGATTCAACGGTGTCGTGGGGGTAACGCGTTTTTTTTCCTGCTAACTATATTGTGTGAGGAACGAAACATTCACATAAATTTTATTTGTAAATAAAATTCTATAATCATATGTCCTAAATCATTTCATTGGGATCTGCAGCTTCTTTTGCTACATCCTGTTCATCTTCGCTATCTTCACTTGCACTTTCTTCCATCGCAGACTTAATAACATCGAGATTATCTCTGATCAATCTTTTCAAGAGATATTTTCTTTCATCCCAAGCCTTTTCAAAAGCTTCATC